>NZ_CP017111.1:1817904-2120888 GCF_001723605.1 Sulfurospirillum halorespirans DSM 13726
GCGGGGCTTCAAGCCTCTTTTGCGGTTATTCCCAACGCGGAACTTCGAAAACGTTTTCAAAAGACGATGGGAAGCATGGTTGGAGGTATTAATCTTTTGGGCATTACCGCACTCAAAGCGGCGTACCTTGAAGGCGATACGTGGCTGGCGGAGCTTCGTGTCTATTTGGCTGAAAATCTTAAAATGGTTCAAGACTTTGTCGCGCGCAATCCTAAGCTTAAACTCTTAGATCAAGAAGCAACTTTTCTCGCGTGGATCGATGCAAGCGCTTTACATGTAAAGAGTCCATACGCATTTTTTCTTGACTTTGGTGTAGGGTTAAGTGATGGTGAACCGTTTGGCAACCAAAACTTTATACGCCTCAATTTCGGAACTCAAAAAAGTGTTTTAGAAGAAATTTTAAATCGCATGCAAAAGGCGATGGATAGCCTATGATCAAGTCTTTTTTAGGACTTATCATCGCCCTAAGCCTTTACGGAGGAGCGCACATTGTTATACTTGGCGATCCGCATATTCCAGGAAAACGCCTCGATAACAAAGAACAGGTTTTAGAGCAGATCAACCAGTGGAACGATGTTGACAGTGTTGTAGCCATGGGCGATCTCTGCTCGCAAACAGGCACGCAGGAGGAGTATGAACAGGTTCAGGCTTATTTTTTCAAACTTACAAAACCTCTTTATGTCATTACAGGCAATCATGATTTTATCTATGCCGATACACTCGATGCCAATGGTAAACTCCAACACGCATCTCGTGAGATTCAAGAGGCAAAACTCATGCGATTTCAAACCATATTTAACCTTTCAAAGCTTTATTACAGCGTGATTAAAGAGCATTATTTGCTTCTATTCCTCTCAGCCGATGCTTCTTCGCATTTAGCGGAACTCTCCCCTGAACAGCTTGAATGGTTTGAAAATGAGCTGAAAACCCATCCAACAATGCCAACGATTGTCTTTTTTCATGCACCACTTGATCATACATTGGAGAGTTACAACCATTGGGCCAATACACCCAATTTTATCGCACAGCCCAAAGAGAAATTACACCAGATTATCATCCATAATCCCCAACTTTTTTTATGGGTCAGTGGACACACGCACACATCTGCCAAAGAGCCGAGTTTTGCTTCTGCCTTAAATCGTTACGAGCAGGTCACCAACGTCCACAATAGCGATATGAACAAAGAGACAATTTGGAGCAATTCTTTGTATTTAGAAGAGGATTTTGTGCGCATTACAACGTACGATCATCACCAAAATAGATGGTTGGATGCGCTTGAACGCGTTATCGCTAAACCAAAAATTTAGGAAAAAATCGTTACTATAATGAAATTATCATGAGGATTTGAATGAGACTGTATCTAGTGGCACTGTGTGCCTGCGCATTTTTACTGAGCGGTTGTGCTCAAAAAGAGTTCACACAAAACGCTCCTGAACTTCCACAGGTTAAAGACGATACACCCAAACGCCAAGAGATCATCAAAACCGCGCTTAAATACCAAGGCAAACCCAACGGTGGCGACTGTTCAGGCTTTGTAAGCTTAGTCAATAAAGAGAGCACGCAGCCCTTCTTTAGCACAGCAGAGCTCAATGATTATTTTGAAGATGCAAGACGTTCGCTTGCGATCTACAATCTTTTAGAAGATCAAAAGCGCCTCTACCACGAAAAACCCAAAGAGGGAGACCTGATCTTTTTTGCCAATACGATTAAGAAGTATGCCAAGGCGAAAAAAAGCGTCGATAATATCACCCATATCGGTATCATCACGAAAATCGACCCTGATGAAACCGTCCATTTTATTCACCATACCAAAGGAAAAAATTTGATTAGCCAAATGAATCTTAACTATCCAACGGTCATGATGAACGACACAAAAGTCGTCAACTCCTACATGGAAAAATGCCCCAAAGATGAAGGGCATAAATGTTTAGCACCTGCTTATTTTAGCGCGTATGGGAGCATCAAATGAGACGCTGGATCGCATTGAGTGCTGTAACGCTTCTACTCGCAGGATGTGCGCAACAAGCACGCGTTGAGGCACCTGTGATTCCTATCGCTGAGAACCCTGCTCCAACGGAAGAGAAAATCTACCTTGGTGAAAAACCTTCCAATGATTTTTTCTTAAAGCAAGATCGTGAAGGTTTTGACTTGCGCCCCGTGCCTGAACTCTCTACGCGTGAAGCCATCGTGCAAAACGCTCTGTTGTATTTGGGAAAACGTGACGGAGGTGACTGCTCAGGCTTTGTGAGTCTTGTCAACTACAAAACAGGAACGCCTTTTTACCAAGAAAAAGAGCTCAGCCAAAGTTTCGATAACGCCAGAAAATCACGCGCTATGTTCAACCTTATGTCCAAAAAAGGTAACGCGTACGAGACACGCCTTCCCAACCTTGGCGACCTCGTCTTTTTTGAAAATACCGAGCGCAAACCTGCCGTAAAAACAAAAAGCAAAGCCAAAGGTAAAGAAAAAGTAGTCGCCAAACAACCTGCGGTTCAGGTCGCTGAGAATATTACCCACGTGGGAATTGTCACGAAAGTCGAGCCCGACGGAACCGTTGAGTTTATCCACCACTCCAATGGCAAAAATGTTTTGGATTATATGAATTTTAACTATCCGATGCTGACTAACAAAGATGGCAAAGTCATCAACACCTATATGAAACGCTGCCCCTCAAAAAAAGGTGCGGCGCAACCTCAGTGTATGAATATCGCCTTTTTTGTGGCATATGGGACGTTTTAGGATTTACATGTAAACATCTGAGGTGCCTCTATGCAGACACCTCTATGAATCTTCCTTTTGGATAGTTTATAAAATTTTTTTCAACTGCTTGTCATGGATAGACGATAAACTAAGCAGAGAGGCAAATCCACCCAAAAGTGCAAACGCCATATCCGATTGTGTATCCCACTGATACCCTTGTGTGCCCAAAAATGCTTCAGCATCTTCTCCCGTTGCTATGGCAACCCACCATTCTACTAATTCATAAAAGGCACTAAAAGCTAAGATAATAGAGATAATACTATAATTCAGCCACGCTCGTCCATTGATCACTTTTTTGCGAATCAATATTTCTCTGGCTAATAAAGCAGGCACAAATCCTTGGAAAAAATGACCTAATTTATCATAATTATTTCTATCGGAATGAAACATATCTCTTAACGTATCAAATAAAGGTACTTCAGCATACGTATAATGCCCACCCACCATCAAAATAATACAATGAAGTAAAATAAAAACATACAGTAAAGGTGTCAGCTTAAATGTTTTATAGGTTGCAAGAAGAAAGATCACGCCAATGATTGCAGGAAAAACTTCCAAAAACCATGTAAATTGATCTTTAGGATTGATACCAGACCAAACAAAGACTACTGAAAAAATGAGTATCCATAAATATTGATTCATTTCACTTCCTCAGACACAAAAAGTAGGATTAAAATATTGTTACATGTAAAAAAATTAAGATAAATTTTGAGAGAAAAGAGGTGCAATGACGCACCTCTTTGGCATATTAGATATCTTGTTCAATCACTTCAGCAAAACGGTTAAAGTAACGCTCTTTGATTGCTTCAACTGATTTAGAAATATCATTACATGTAAAGCTAGAACCGCCAACCGTTCCGATTTTCGTAATGGTAATACCAACAGTTTTTGCCATTGACTCAAAACCTGCTTCATCGTTGACTTCAACGATCGCACGAGAGAAACTCTCCGCAAAAATGTCTTTGGAATCGTTACATGGTAGTTTACATGTAACGCCTTTTTTACTCTTAGCAACCATTTTTGCCAACGCGATAGCGATACCGCCCACATTGACATCTTTAGCCGCATTCAAGAAACCTTTTTTATTGGCTTCGATAACAAGCCCCCAGAGTTTCAACTCTTTGTCGTAATTCAGTTCAGCGAGTGTTCCCTCGACTTTGCCAAAAAGCTCTTTCATATACAAACTACCACCAAAATCACTTTGAGTATCGCCGATGAGATAAATCGAAGCGCCCTCTTTTTGGAAGCTTGATGGAAGCGTTTTGTTCGCATCATCATTCAAACCTACCATAACGATCGCAGGGGTTGGGAAAACGCCAACGCCATTGGTTTCGTTGTAAAGAGAGACGTTACCGCTGACAACTGGCGTATTCAGTTTTGCACACGCCTCTTTGATACCGTAACAGCCTTGTGCAAACTGCCACATGACTTCTGGGTTTTCAGGGTTTCCATAGTTGAGACAATCAGTAATCGCTAGTGGGCGTGCGCCACTCATAGCAACATTTCTTCCACTCTCAGCTACCGCAGCAGCAGCGCCCATTTTAGGGTCGATGTAATTATAACGTGGATTACAGTCACTACTCATCGAAAGTGCTTTGCCGTTTTCTTTGATGCGAATCACACTTGCATCCAAACTTCCTGGTGCTTTGATCGTATTGGTTTGTACCGTTGAATCGTATTGATTGAAAATCCATGTTTTATCGCTCACTTCGACAGAATTTAGAAGAGTATCAAACGCCTTTTGGTTGTCTACTTTTGCAAAGTCATTGATCGTTGTGTTTTTAATCAAAGCCAAATAAGCTGGCTCTTTGGTTGGTCTATCATAAATAGGCGCTTGCTCACTCACAGGTTGTACGGGCATATCCGCCACTCTCTCACCATGCCAGAAGAGTTCCATATTTCCCGTTGTGGTTACTTCACCAATAATTTCAGCGTTAAGATCCCATTTTCTAAAGATGTCAACGACTTTGTCTTCATACCCTTTTTTCGCACAAATGAGCATTCGCTCTTGTGATTCAGAGAGCATAAATTCAAACGGTTGCATACCCTCTTCGCGTGCTGGAACTTTATCTAAGTGCATGATCATACCACTACCACTGCGTCCTGCCATCTCAAATGAACTCGACGTCAATCCCGCAGCTCCCATATCTTGGATACCCACGATATAGTCTGTTTTAAAGAGTTCTAAACACGCTTCCAAAAGGAGTTTCTCAGCAAAAGGATCACCTACTTGAACGGTTGGACGTAAGCTTTTGTTGGCTTCTGTAAAGCTATCGCTCGCCATAACCGCGCCACCCAGTCCATCGCGACCTGTTTTTGAGCCAACATAAACCACAGGGTTACCAAGTCCTTCAGCTTTTCCGTAAAAAATTTCATCACTTTTTGCAAGACCTAGTGTAAATGCGTTAACCAAGATATTGCCATTGTAACTCTCATCAAAGAACGTCTCGCCACCGATGGTAGGAACACCCATACAGTTACCGTATCCGCCGATACCTGCAACAACACCACGTACGAGGTAGCGTTGATGATGCGATGTGTCGTCATTATTCGTCACATTGCCAAAACGCAGCGAGTTCATATTGGCCACAGGACGCGCACCCATCGTGAAAACATCTCTTAAAATGCCGCCAACACCCGTTGCTGCACCTTGGTAAGGCTCGATGAAGCTTGGATGATTGTGTGACTCCATCTTAAAGACTGCCGCCATGCCATCGCCTACATCGATAACACCTGCATTTTCACCCGGTCCTTGAATCACCCATGGCGCTTTGGTTGGGAAACCATTGAGGTATTTTTTACTGGATTTATACGAGCAGTGCTCACTCCACATAGACGAGAAGATGCCGATCTCTAGCATGTTTGGCTCACGTCCTAAAATGTTCAAAATATTTTCATATTCGTCTTTGGTTAACTTATGTTTTTTTAACACTGCGTCTAAATTTTCCATGGATTTTTGCCCTATGTGATGTAATTAAAATGAGATTATTGTACAAAAAAGGAGCTAAAAGTTAGTTTTGATGCAAAAAGCTCTCCAACGCTTCAGCACTCATGGGTTTTGCAAACAGAAAACCTTGCATGCTGTCACATCCATTTTCGATTAAAAACACTTTTTGCTCCTCAGTCTCCACACCTTCGGCTAAAACTTCCAGCTCCAAGGTTTTGCCAAGCGCAATGATCGCTTTTGAGATTGCTTGATCGTCTCTATCACGCGGTAAATCGCGTATAAAAGAGCGGTCAATTTTGAGTTTATGCAGGGGTAATTGTTTGAGATAACTCAGAGACGAATAGCCCGTTCCAAAATCATCAATCGAGATTTTATAGCCCAAATTTTCAAGTTTTTGCAATGTTTTGGAAGAGTGCATCGGGTTGTTCATAAAACTGCTCTCCGTGACTTCAAGTTCAATGCTGAGCGCACTCACTTCTATTTTTTGGCGTATCGCCTCGATCTGCTCGATAAAATCTTCTTCTTCAATCTGAACATTGGAGATATTAATCGCGATGATGCCATTGAAAAAATTCTCGTCTTGCCATCGTTTCGCCTGCTCCAACGCTTTTTTGAAAATAAACAATCCAAGGGGGATAATAAGTCTGGTCTCTTCCGCCCTTGCAATGAAATTGTAAGGAGAGAGCAAACCCTTCACAGGGTGTTGCCATCGCACAAGCGCCTCCATGCCAATAATGGCATTGCTATGAAGGTTGATCTGCGGTTGATAATGCAGGATAAATTCATCGTATTCAATGGCATGTTTGAGATCGTTGTCAAATTTTGAGATCGTTAAAAGATGTTCTGTCATCGATGGTGTGTAAAAAAGATAATTTTTTGTGGAGTGATTTTTAGCTTCATACATGGCTGTATCGGCATTTTTAAAAAGTGCTTCAAAACTTTTTCCATCATTGGGGGAACACGCAACACCGATGCTTACACTAAGCTTAAAGTGCTCATCGGAAATGGCAATGGGCGCGTCCAAACCTTTGATGAGTTTTTGGCACAACGTTTCTACATGTAAAGCTTCATTGCTCAAGATGACAAACTCATCGCCACCAACACGGGCAATAAAATCAGAAGGATTCAACACAGATTTTAACCGTTCGGCTACCACTTGAATCACTTTATCGCCTATCGTGTGCCCATACATATCGTTAATGGTTTTGAAACGATCCAAGTCTAAAAATAAAAAGCACAACGACGACTCTTCCATCAAGCGCTGTTCAAGCTCTTGCCTCAGGTATGCACGATTGGGAAGTTTCGTTAGCGTATCGTTATGGGCTAGAAAAAGCATGTCTCTTTGGGCATTTTTACGATCACTGATGTCACGATGGGTTCCTGCAAGGCGAAGCGGTGCACCTGTTTTTGCATTGCGTTCCACCACAGCACCAGACCCCTCGATCCAAACCCAATGCCCATCCTTATGAAGCATACGAAACTCTACATTATAGGGTTGATGGTGTTTAATAGTATGTTCAACCGCTTTATGGGCTATCATACGATCTTCAGGATGAATGCGCTCCTCCCAATCGGTAACATCATCCTCAATATCTTCGCGTTTTAATCCTAAAAAAGAGAGCCATTTATCGTTTACAACATGGTGTTGATGCACGTAGTCCCAATCCCAATACCCAAGATTGGCTCCTTGAATCACATATTCCAAACGCTCTTCATGCACTTGGAGCTTTTTTTGCATCATCTCCAACTCCGTCACTCGCGCGCGAATCAGCCCATAAAGAAGTAAAGAAGTGACAATAATAAAAAAAAGTCCTTTGTAAGTCTGAATAAGCGTTAGATAAGCAACATTATCGATCAAAGACTCAACCAAACGGTCAGAAAAGAGAATCCACAGTGTCGCGAAAAGTGCATAAATAAGAACAATACGTAACGGACTGATACGAATGTGCATTCTCTTACCTCTGTTGGGGAGTTTTTGGGCAAAGCTTGTCACTACTATTTGACTCTATTATATCCCACGTTCGTGACATTTATACTCTTTTGATCAAAATTCAGATAAAATCCAACTTCAATTTAACTTCAAGGCGGTGCCTTTCATGTTTGGTATGGGAATAGGAGAAATCCTTGTTATTGCAATTATTGCTATTATATTTTTAGGACCAGAGAAACTTCCCGAAGCCATGGTCAAAGGTGCAAAATTCTTCAAATCCTTCAAAAACAGCATCAATGATGTCAAAAGTAGTTTTGAGCAAGAGATGAAAATCCAAGAACTCAAAGATGAAGCGCTTACGTATAAGAAAAAGTTGGATGAAGTAGCTACCAGTGCACGTAAAGTTATTACATTTGATGAACTTGAAGAGATCAAAAAAACAACCCAAGGGGTCAATGATTCCTTAAAAGAGCTCGAAAGCAGTGTCAAAGAGAGTGCTGCTCTTGAGACATCTTCACCTGTAGTGAGTGAGCCCATCCACGTTCAAGTGATCGAAACACCCAAAGAGACAAAAAAAGAGGAAAATGTATAATGTTTGATGAGTTAAAGCCCCATTTAGCAGAACTTCGTAAAAGACTTTCCGTTTCACTCGTTACTATTTTAGTCATGTTTCTTATCTGTTTTTCATTTTGGCAACCTATTCTTTCATGGATGATAGCCCCTCTTAAAGCCGTACTTCCAGAAGGAAGCAATGTCATTTTTACCGGCGTTCAAGAGCCTTTCTTCACCGCAATGAAAGTCGCCTTTTTTGCAGGATTTATTCTCTCACTCCCTGTTATTTTTTGGCAATTTTGGCTTTTTGTCGCTCCTGGGCTTTACGATAACGAAAAAAAACTGGTGATTCCTTTTGTGTTTGCGGCAACAATGATGTTTGCCATAGGCGCCTCTTTTTGCTACTACGTTGTTGTCCCATTAGCCTTTGCTTTTCTTATTGGTTTTGGTAGTGCTCTGTTTACCGCACTTCCTAGCATTGGTGAATACGTTGGCTTCTTCACAAAATTTTTAGTTGGATTTGGACTCTCCTTTGAAATGCCCGTTGTTATCTTCTTCTTTGCCAAACTAGGACTTGTGGATGACAAAGGCTTAAAAGAGTTTTTCCGCTATGCCATTGTCATTATCTTTGTTGTGGCAGGTATTTTAACGCCTCCGGATATTCTCTCTCAATTTTTAATGGCAGCACCGCTTCTCATACTTTACGGTATCTCTATTTTGGTCGCCAAAATTGTCAATCCATACATTCCACCTGAAAATGATGACACCGAAGAAGAGCCTGAACCAAAGAGTGAGGAATAGACCATAGACCCGCTTTTAAAATCGACCTACGACTACACGCTTCCACCAGAGCTGATCGCCACACATCCCGTTGAACCTAGGGATGAGGCGAGGCTTTTGGTGTTTGATCGCCACAGTGGACGCATCACACACACCCATTTTAAACACCTTTTTGATTTTTTACCTTCCGATATTGCCGTACTTCTCAATGACACCAAAGTCATTAAAGCACGTGTTTTTGGCAAAAAAGAGAGTGGCGGCGAGGTTGAAGTACTGCTGAACGCTCCTTTGCAAGAAAACCTCTACTCGGTCTACATCAGGGGCCGTGTCAAAGTAGGAACAAAGCTCTTTTTTGATGAAAAGATGCTCGCCAAAATTATAGAACTCAAAGAGGACGGCACGCGTGTCGTTGCCTTTTTTCAAGCAGAAAAACCCTTGCACACCCAAGCGCTTTTCGACGTGTTAGATAAAATCGGACACATTCCACTCCCACCGTACATCAAACGTGAAGACACAGACGAAGACAGTGTGGATTATCAAACAGTCTTTGCCAAAGAGCAAGGCGCTGTGGCTGCACCAACCGCTTCATTGCACTTTACCGACACGATGTTTGAAGCGTTAAAAAAGCGTTACGAAACTCACTTTTTAACCTTACATGTAGGCGCAGGAACGTTTAAACCCGTCGAAGCCGAACACATCAAAGATCATGTCATGCACTCCGAGATTTACGCTATTCCACCGTTTACATGTAAACTGATTGAAAGCCCAAAAAACATCTTAGCCGTTGGAACAACCGTCACACGAACGGTAGAGTATTTTGTCAGAACGAAAGAGCCTGTTGGAAAATGCGATCTCTTTTTGCATCCCCAAAATCCCCCACTTCGCGTCAACCATCTCTTAACCAACTTTCACCTTCCCAAATCAACACTCATCATGTTGGTCGCTTCATTTATAGGCATCGAACAAACGCTTGAACTCTACGAAGAAGCCGTGAAAGAACGCTATCGTTTCTTCTCTTATGGCGATGCAATGTTGATCGTTTAAAAGGGTTTTTCAGCTCCTTTTTCATTAAATTGTGTTTTTGCATATTCATTCAAAATTTCTTATTATCTTATAAAAAATAATATCTATCGTTATAAGATTTAAGGTTATAATGAATAAAATGCCACTTTTATATCACACTACACGCATCAAAATTATGTTATTTTCTCAAAGCGGGGGCGCAAATGAGCATTGTAAATCATTTAAAATCCCTCTTTTTTATAATAATCATACAGAGACAATAGTTTTCTATGCGTTGATTCAATATTATCGTTAATTTGCCTTTTAAGCCTTTACGTTGTCTGTAGGACATACACATAAATAATCCATGAATTTGGAACATTGTAAGGAATCCAATGGCTTTTCGTATCCAATTTTTACTCGTACTCTTATGCCTCCTTGGGAACAAATATGCAATTTTTGCAGATTCAATCACCGATGCAATCAATCAGCGAGAGCAATTTGAAAAACAAAAAGAGGTTTTTGAAAAACTTGATAAGCGCCAAGATGAAAATATCATGCGCTACAATGTTGAAAAACCTGAACTTTTACCCAAACAAGATGAACAGTGCTTTCAAATAAAATCAATTTCAGATGAAGGCATCACCCTACTCTCACATGATGAGAAACAAGCTCTTTATGATAACTAT
The DNA here is from genome assembly GCF_001723605.1 of Sulfurospirillum halorespirans DSM 13726. Taxonomy (NCBI): domain Bacteria; kingdom Pseudomonadati; phylum Campylobacterota; class Epsilonproteobacteria; order Campylobacterales; family Sulfurospirillaceae; genus Sulfurospirillum; species Sulfurospirillum halorespirans. The sequence goes on from NZ_CP017111.1 coordinate 1,828,565, forward strand.
CGTGGCAAGTGTAATTCTCTCACAGATCTATCCAATTTAGCACGCGAACTTACAGCACTATACCTTGAAAAAGGGTACATCACTTCACAAGTCTATATTAAACCTCAAAATATATCTTCGGGAGAAGTAACACTTTATGCTGTCGAAGGGAAAGTGGCACAAATCGTTCCTGATGAGCTTTACATTAACAGTGCTTTTATGGGACAAAAGGATGATTATCTCAATCTTCGCGATTTAGAAAATGCCGTTGAAACAATCAATCGCCTACCGAGTAATCATGCCAAAATGGATCTTATTCCTAGTTCTGAAGTAGGATACACCGATGTGAGCATTGAAAACAACACGACAAACCGCATCAATGGTAGCATTGGCATTAATAATTTTGGAACCAAAAAAACGGGTGATAAGCAAGGAAGCCTTGCGCTTAATGTCGACAACCCTTTAGGAATCAATGATCAATTTGTTGTCAATCTCAATAGTACAGACAAGCATTTTCAAAATGAAAATTCTATTGGTGATGGGTACGAATACTCTTTCCCAATAGGAGGTTTATTGACAACATTGAGTTATCGAAAAAGCAGTTATGAGCAGTATGTTTATGGAGGCATTAACCAATATGATTCCAATGGTGATACAAAAACCTATACCCTAGCACTCAACTACAAACTCTTCCACAATGAATCGCATCGTGTGAGCATTGGCTCTTCCGTATCACAGTATCAAACAAAAAACTATTTAAGTGAATCATTGATTGAAACGGCGAGCTATGACCTCTCTAAAGTAGGAGCGATGATAGATTATATGTATCAAACAGCAGATTTTTACACCTATGTTGCACTTAATTACACACAAGGAACGGATTGGTTTGATGCCACAAATCCAACAAGTTTGAATGAAAAATACTCTCTTTATACGATTGACGCTTCACTGGTTAAGCGCCTTGATGCCTTTCAATATTCTCTTAGCGGGCATTATCAACACTCAAATTACCAACTTTTTAGCACCAATCAAATTAGCATTGGTGGGCATTACAGCGTTCGAGGTTTTCAAAAAGAAGGGCTTAGTGGGAACACGGGTTACTACGTACGCAACGAATTTTCTTACACACCACAGAGTAAATTTTTAGAGTATTTCGATCCAACCTATTTCATAGCCCTAGATGGCGGTGAAATCAAAAAAGAAGAAGATACCAATGGCGGCAAATTACTCAGTGATGCGGTTGGGCTAAAACTAAAACAGGGCAATTTTGATATGAATTTTTACTACGCGATGCCTCTTTATAAAAAAGATGTGCGTGTCACTCAGAACTTTTTTGGCGCATCTGCCAATTATCGCTTTTAAGCAATTATAAATGCCATATACGAGAAGGAAACACATGACAAGCAGACAAGTTGTATCCGTTATTATTAATATTTTTTTAGTATTGAATCAAACTATAACCGCAGCGGAACTAACTGTTGACACAGGTGCGCCTAAAGGCAATCAAGCTGAACTCATAAAAGCACCCAATGGTGTGCCTATCGTCAACATCGTCACACCCAATTCACAGGGACTTTCTCACAATAAATTTTCCAATTTTAATGTCGAGCAACAAGGACTCATTCTTAATAATGCGAAAACCGTTGCCAATACACAGCTTGCAGGATACATCTCGTATAACCCAAACCTAACAGGTGACGCAGCCAAACTCATTCTCAATGAAGTAACAGGAACCAGTAAAACATTACTACGAGGCTATACCGAAGTGGCAGGTCAGGCTGCTGATGTTATCATCGCCAATCCTAATGGTATCAGTATCAATGGTGGTGGATTTATCAATACACCGAATGCCACGTTAACAACAGGTTCTCCAATGATGAACGGTACCCTTCTGCAAGGATTTGATATTGGTGGTGGAAACATTGTCATTGAAGGGGATGGTTTTAACGCACACAACATAGCAAGAGTGAATCTCTATGCCAAAGCCTTAGAACTTAATGCCAAACTTTATGCCGATGAGTTGAGTGTCGTTGCGGGTGAAAACACCATCGCTTTAGATGGAACGGTTTCTTCTAAAAATAGAAGTGGAAGTGGTATAGCGATTGATTCAACACTGCTTGGTGGCATTTATGCCAATACCATCACACTCCAAAGCACCGATAAAGGCATTGGTGTCAATCTCCCTCCTGAAGTCATTGCGCAAAATTCTCTTATGTTAAGTGCCGATGGCGATATTGTCGCTTCTAAAGTACTTTCCAATGCGCAAACAACATTAACATCACACAGTGGAAATATCAATCTGACCAATGATGTATCAGCCAATAATCTTGCTATTTTAGCAAAAAAAGATCTCTCAATTGCCTCAAATAGTGTAGTCCAATCGTATCAAAATAGCGACATTATGGCTGATAATCTCTATAACAAAGGTGAATTGAGTACGGCTGGAAGTACAGGAACACTTAGTTTACATGTAAATCAAATTCTCACCAATGAAGGGCTTATTGGTGGCTATGATACGAACATTCAAGCAACCACTGTTGAAAATCAAGGGAATATTTATTCAAAGCACTCTTTAGCTTTTAATGCGCAAAATCTTACTAATAGTGGAACCATTCAAAGTGATGGAGACATTGATTTTTGGGTTAACAATACTTTTTCAAATCAAAAAAATGGAACGATCTCTAGTGGAAATCTTTTATCGATCATCAATGAAGATAAGCTCACTGCCATTCAAAAATTTTCAAATGAAGGTCTTTTAAATGGAGAAGCTATTGAGATTAAAGCGGAAACTTTTGATAATAGTAATTCTGTAACCGCTAAAGATCAATTTGCACTTACGGCTAAAACACTGAATAATAGTGGCACACTGAACAGCAACGGATCTATGATGATCTCTGCTGATACAATTGAGAATTCAGGTGAATTCAATGCGCTTGCAAGTACTGGCACAAGTAGTATAGCTGCTACGCAAAGCATCAACAATGAAGGGCTTATAGGAGGTTACGATGTTGATGTAAAAGCCAATAATCTTGACAATACGGGTGCGATCTATTCTAAAAACAATTTAGCGATTACGTCTAAAATCCTTGATAATTCTGGCGTTATTCGTAGTAATAAAAATATGAATCTTTTCGTGGAAGATTCCTTAACGAACCAAAAAGAAGGAGTGATTCATAGTGATGGTACATTATCCATCGCGTCTAATACAGCAAAAAGCAAGATTAACACAGTTACCAACTATGGACTTATTCAAGCTGAAAATGATCTTGATATTACAGCAAAGACTCTCAATAACCTTGCACAAGCCCCCGTACTTAAAGATATATCATCTACACAAACAGAAAACATTCCACAAGGTGGCGCCAATAATTATAATATTGTTACAACCAATATTTATAAAAGAGTTGTTGACATTCCAACAGACCCTGCCCAAATCATAGCTTCTGGAAATATCAATCTTGACCTTGGAACACTCAATAACGCCTATTCTCTTATTGCCTCTGATGGCAATATCGTTTTGAATGCAACGCTCGCAAACAATATAGGTGTGGTTCTTGTCACCACAACTGACATTATTACAGCACAATACCGTAATCAAAAAAAGTGTAAAAAGAAACTTGGAGTTATTAAGAGTTGTAGCACTTACGCAGCGTATCGCGGTACTTTTACGCAATCTGAAACCCTTAAAGAGTCTGTTGCTAGTTACGGTATTCAGGCTAAAAAGAGTATCTCAGGTAATGTTGTCACACTTAACAATATTAGCGAACAACAAGGAGGATCTGATAATCAACTCATTCAATCAAAATTATCCACGATAGAAAGCATTGAAAGTAGTGCTAAAAATTTACAACAATTGACATCCGAACTTTCAGGTTCTAATGAATCGGCAGTAGCCTTAACTTTTGATCAAGAGACACTTGATGAGGCTTTGAGCACAATAGTAACGCTAGATGATTTGAATAATTTTAAAACTGAATTAATTTCGGTAAAAGATGAGATGCAAGAGATATTGGATCAAAACAAAGTCTCTTTAGCATCACTTGAAACATTGGTTGGAACACTTAAAACACTCAACAATAAGGCAGATACAGCCGCTCTTGAATCGATGATTGGATTGGTAAAAGGCAGTATTGCAATTTCACAGAGTCATTTAACAGATTTTGAAACACTTTATACCTCTTTTTCTGCTGTTGCGGATGTCACTGCAAAAAAAAATGAATTGTTGACGATTCATTCCGATCTAAACACTGTCTTAACACAAAACGTTACGGCACTTCAAAATCTCGATATTTCACCGCTTACAAGCAATCTTGAAACATTAAATAATACACTTCGTGCTGAAGTTGGTGTTGCTTTATCGCAACAAACTACTATTGAATACAAAATCATTACAGCCAATGAAGGCTTATATCAGACCAACACACACAATGCACTTTCTCAAACACAAGCCAACTACACAGCAAATAGTAGTACGATCACCGACACCTTAACGCTGCCAAAAGGAAAGTATGGAATTTTCTTAGTCAATAAAGCCAAAGATCATCCTTATCTCATTGAAGCCAATCCTCTTTATACCAATTACAACACGTTTATTAGTTCTGATTATATGCTCAGTAAGCTTGACTACCGCCCAGAGAAGACTCTCAAACGCTTAGGGGACGCTATGTATGAGACAGAGCTTGTGAGCAATAGTGTTTTAAGACTCAGTGGTAGTCGCTATCTTGAAGGTTATGGCTCAGAGTTAGATCAGTTCCAAGGTTTGATGGACAATGCCATACTTTTGCAATCCTCACTTGATTTACAAGTAGGCATTTCTCTATCATCAGAGCAAATAGCACGCCTCAATAAAAACATCGTTTGGATGGTTGAGAAAGTTATTGATGGCGTGAGTGTACTTGTGCCTGAAGTTTACTTAGCCAGTACCAATGTTGGAAGCGATGGTGCAAAGATAGCGGCTGGGCAGATAGACCTTGTCATCCAAGATACGTTACTCAATGAAGGCTTGATCGCCTCAGAGGGAACATTGAGCGTTGCTACAGGATCAAAACTCACCAATCAAAACGGTACGCTCTCCTCCGGTAGTACAATGCTTTTAAGCTCTGCTGGTTCTATTGAAAATCTCAGTGGAGATATTCAGTCTGGTGGCGATATGAGCATCCAAGCTAAAGAATTTAGTGCAAGTGCACTGAGTCAAGATAAAACGTATACCTACGCTAGAGGTACACAAACCACAACCCAAAAAGGTAAAGCTTCTGAACTAACCTCTGGTGGCGATTTGAGTATTCAAACACAAGGCGATATAAACTTCAACAATGCCAATGTCTCTGCCACAAAAGATGTCATCCTAAATTCAACCAATGGCAATGTAAACATCGCTAGCCTTGCTAAAGAAGAAACCTATGACTTTAAGGTAGATGGTGGCTATAACAAAGGTAACTCAACTACCCATGCAACCTCTTCTATTGAAGGAGAAAATATATCTATCAATGCCAATCAAGTTAGTATCACCGCCTCTAACCTAAGCGCATCTGAAAATATCATCGTGGAGGGCAAAGAAGGTGTTAACATCTTAGCTGCCAATGATCTTACCTATCAAGATACAAAAGTTACCAGCAAAAGCGGCGGTTTATTGGGTGGTAAACAAACCAAACAAGATACCCTTTATAAAGAGAGTGTTGTTCAAAGTAGCTTAAATGCAAAGAATATTCTCATCCAATCCAGCGACGCAAGTGTTAATTTAGAAGCGGCAAACCTAGTTGCGAAAGAGAACATCGTCGTTGATGCAAAAGCTGACATCAATGTCCTTACCAAACAATACAGAGAAGGTGAGATGCATTCGGTCACGAAGTCATCATTTGGCGGACTCAAACAAAGTGCTTCAATGAACCGAAGCGATGCACTTAATGCTAAAGAGGCAACCCTTCGTACCGAAGCGCTAAACATCATCCTAAAATCAGGCAATGACATCAAAGTCATCGGTTCCAACATCGATGCTGCATCCGATCTTCAACTCCAAGCTGCCAATGAAGTGCTTATAGCTGCAGCACAGGAGTTTAGTCAAAGTGAACAGTGGAGTAAAAAAAGTAGTTTCAATTTAGGCAGCCTTTTAACATTGGGCTTCTCAAATAATCCAATTTATGAATCAGAGTTTAAAAAAGATGATAAAACAGCTGTCACTGCCAAATCTTCAAACATCAACAGCGGCAATAACATCATTATCGACAGTGGAAGTGCTAAAGTCGTAGGTTCTAACCTCAGTGCTGAAAAAACCATCCAAGCCACTACCAACACAGGCTCCATCGAAGTACTCTCCGCTGAAGAGACGACCCAAACGGAGAGTATTTCCAAAAAAACATCAGTATCACTCAACAATGTTTTTAAAATGGCTGAATCTCTCAATGATATTATTAACCCAATACCGAGTAAAGACCAAGACACAAAGATAAAAATCTCCGTTGCCAAAGCAACCTATGACAATTCAGCAACATCGACGGAAAGCCTAACGCATAAAAGCTCATCACTCAATAGTAAAAGTGGTGACATCGTCTTAGATTCTAAAAAAGACATTCTGGTAGAAGGCTCAACACTTGAAGCGGCTAAAACCGTAAGCCTTACCGCTCAAAATGGTGATGTGACCATCAAAGAGTCCATCGATACCTACAGTGAAAACAGTAAAGAAAAACACGCCAGTGCGGAGATAAGTATCACCGTTCAAAACGAATATGTGGAAATTGGTTCAGCCGTTAAAGCAGCCGCAGAATCAGCAGAGCAACTTAAAAAAGTCAAAGATGACTACAGCAAGTATAAAGATGAAGTGAGTAAGTTAGAATCAACCCTCAGTGATATTAAAGCACGTTATAAAGCCAAAGAAGCAGGCATAGACTACGAAGACATTGGCGATCTCCAAGACTTAATCGACAATGTCAAAGACAATGAAAAGTATTATGTTGCTGCTATTGCAGCAGCAACAGTTGATTTAACTTCTAAAACGATTGCTATTTACTCCCAAGCAGCTACAGCTGCTGCAAGTTCTGCAACATGGGGCTTTAGTGTAGGACTCGCTTTAGATATGAAAGGCTCCCAACTGCTCAGTGATGCAGGCTATACCAAAAGCTTAGCTTCAAGCATTTATGGTAATGACATCATCATAAAAACCAATACGGCAACCGATACCACAACAACTGTCAGTGGCTCTAATGTTGTGGCTGAAAATGACTTAAGTATTACCACACATGATTTACATGTAAACTCTTCTGTCGATACATCAACGTCCAAACAAGACACCAAAGACCTGAGTGGTTCTGTTTCTATGACCATGTACGGTGGAGGCAGTGGACTAGGTGCTTCTGTGGGATATGGAGAAGGTCATGAGAGCAGTGATAGCACTACCAACACCAATTCCAATCTTATAGCTAAAAACATTAACATCGAAACTTCCAATGATGCTTCTTTTAAAGGAGCAACCGTTCAAGCAGACGATACCTTGAACGTCAAAGTCGGAGGTGACTTAAGTGTTGAATCTCAAAGAGATAGTAGCTCCTCTAATTCTAATGGGTTTAATGTCAGTGTGAGTGCTTCTTTAGGGAATGATAAAGACTATACCAGTGGTTCAAAAGCACAACAAAACACTCTTAACCAAACGGTAGGTGCTAGAACGGGAGATGGTCTTGGAAGTGCAGGAGCAAGTTATGGGGCAAGCACAGGAACAAGTCAAACGAAACAAACAGTGCTCACTTCTCTCACAGGCGATAAAGTCAATATTGATGTTGAAAACAACACTAACATTAAAGGCGCCCTTATTGCTGCAGGAGAGACCAATGAGCAAGGTCAGTTTGAAGACAATGGAAAGCTAAACCTTAGCACAGGCACCCTCACCTTCGCCAACTCTACCAATTCTCAGTATAGCTCTAGTAATAGTTACAGTGTTGGAACCAACATTGGATTTGGATTTGGATCTAAAACCAATACCCAAACCAATGTTGAAGAGACTACGGGAAAAGTCAACTCTTCTTCTCTTTCACTTTCTAATGAGATGGGCTATAGCAGCTCTAAAACCTTAGCAACAGTAGGTGAAGGAACTTTACATGTAAAGGATACTGAAAACTCTGATGACCTTACTAGACTTAACCGTGATACCACGAAAGTCAACAAAGACCTTTACTCTGGGAGTGTTGGTACTTCGGTTACGGCTACGTTGGATCATAGGTTACTCACGGAAGATGGTAGAAAGCAGATAAAGCAAGAATACGAAGATATGAATATAATAGCAGGAACATTACCCAATGCAAATAGCAACAATCCAGTAGAAGCTGCGGCAGGTGAAGTATGGAATGCTTTGACCAAATATCTATCTTTAGGGATAGTACCATCCAACGAAAACCGTGGAGGCATTTTGGCTGAAATTCCCATTTTAACAGGAACAAAAGACGCTGCCCATATGGTATTGCAAGTCATTAATCAATTTTCAGATAAGTTCAATGAGAAGGATTACGTAAAAATGGAAGAGAGTAACTACTATAAATCCTTAAGTGAAGAGGATAAAACATTTTTCAATGGTAAAGATATCTATGTGTCCAAAGTACCTGTAGAAATCACACCCCAAAGCGCAACGTATCAAAATTCTATCAATGGTATGATGAATTCTGAGAGTGAAGCAATTAAGAATGGATTGCAACAAACGGGGCAGTCTGGAACAGGGACTCCAGTAGAGCTTACTATAGCGTATAACCCAACGTATGGCTTTTTATCAGACGTACTCGAATCTTTTGTCGATAAAAGCGGCATAGGCACGACAGGCATCGCAAAACAAACAGGACAATTTGTCAATGAAGTATCAACCGCACGAGGCAGTGAAGGTTCAAACTATGCCCTGCACTCACAAGCCAATGCGATTGTTTACAATGGCATCGCTTATGTACAAACCACAACAGGATTTAAGCCTGTTGGGTATTATAAAGCTAATGAAAATGTTCCAACTTTTGTTTCTTTTGGTTCACCAATGAAGGGAGAAGATATGAGTAAAGTAATTGAAGGTAGTTTGGGCTATACATATTCAGGTTCCTATACCAAACCCAATGACTTTGTAGGAGAAGTTCTAGGTGGCAATAGTGGCAATAACGAACAAGCTGACTTAGTACAAAAAGCAAATATTCTCAATGCGTACAAACTCTTTACCTCTGATTCTCCGCATAGTACTTATGTTTGTGAAAACTACGCAGACCAAGGTGTTCAATGTGGATATAGAAAATGAGACATATATTAATAACAATTTTTACATTATTAACTTTTACTGGGTGCTTAGCTAAAGATTATGCACAAGGAACAGAAACTATGATGGTTGATAATGTAAGACTCTATAGTCACAATAAAATTATGTCCATAGAAGCACCTTTCAATTTAGGAGAACCCTTTAAAGGATTTTCTACTTCTTACAAAGACTTTTTAAGTCTTACAAGATTTATCCGTGGCAGAATGGTAGAAAAGGTACTTATTAATAATTATTATATATCACCAGAAGGAGATATATTTAATTCTTTCCAATATTTAGATAAAAAAAATGGTGATATTTTTGAGCAAAATGTTCAAACAAATAAAAATACTATATATTACAATGAAAAATACGGAATAAAATACTATGAAGGCTCTGTAGATTATATAGACGGAATTAGATGTAGATCATTTTCGCAAAAAGAAAAATACCGAGAGGATTATGACCATAAAATTACGATAAATATCCAAACATATGATACTTTTTGTAGCTACTATGATCTATCTGGAAAAGGAAGATTATTGTGGATAACTTATGAATATAATTATTCTTTTGGAAGTCAGGCATTGAAAGGTCTCGATGAAAATTTAAAAAGTCAAAGCTTAAAAGATATCCAGCACCAATTTAAACAAGACATAAAAGCTATTTTTGATTCACTTCAAATTCACGATATGGATAGAGCAAAAATGAAAGAGCTAGGACTCTTGCATAATAAAGCGTATGAAATCAAAAGGGAATAAAAAGGAATAAAGGGGACAGGCTACTTTAATGGAATTAAGCAATAAATCTTTTACATGTAAAGAAAAAGTAGCCTGTCCCCATTTTGCTCGCTATTAATAAAGAAACTGGCACAACAAAACCAGCCGATAAAACAAAAAAAACTAATAATTAGGGATGAATATGATTATTTATGAAATTGAATGTTATGAAAAAAAATCAGATAAGTATGTAAAGTCTATATCATTGCCAAATAATGGAGATAAATTTTATAGAAATTTTTTAAATATCGAAGATAATAATCTACCTATGTATGGTATAGAAATTACACCTGAAATTCAAAAGAAATTTAAAATGGAGTTAAATATTGATATTGACATTAACAAATACTACTGTATTTTTGCAGAACTAAGCCAGTAAAATAATAAAGATAAAGGGGACAGGCTACTTTAACAGGGTTGGAGCATATCATTGTAAGACATGGAGACGATTTTGCTAAATGGGGTGTCGATTCGAGTTCAATCTCAACTCTAGTAACCAATACTGTGAAAACAGGTCAATCTATTGGAAAATATGGAGCAGATGGTTCTGTTTTTAAAGTGATTGTCAATGGCGAAGAAAAATATCTTAATGTAGTAATAGGTAAAAATGGATATATCGTGACTTCTCATCCTCTAAAGATGGAAGAACTTACTAGAGTATTGTGGAGGTAATAAAATGCAACAGGAAAATTTGGACATTATTATGTATGAGTATGACTATGGATTAATTTATTTAAAATATGTAAATCATAAAACTGCCGATAAAGAAGATTGGTATATTGATCCTATTAAGGAACTAAATTTGTCTAAGAAAATTGATGATGAACTAGTAAAATTAGGAGAAATATATGGAAATATCCTGAATATGGAAGAGCCTGATCCTCAATATATAGTTGGGTTTAGAAGTATCGAAGAAGTTAAATACTATTTCTATTATACTCTTTATGTTGCAACATTATTGAGTAGTGAATACAAACAAGGGAAAGTATTTCTTCATGGCAAAGGCAATGTTTTATGTTCTATAGAAGAATATATCAAACACCTTTCAACCCTTACAGACGAAGATTTAAAAGTATGGCTAAGAGCTGATTTGCAATAAAAGAGAAAGAAAAGCAAATATTCATCGTAGTAACGCCTTGGTTTAATCAACCAGGTGGTGGGGTGAGACCAAATAGCTTCATAGTGACAACAAAAATTAATGGAATAGAAGAAACTATTCCTTTTAGGCAATAAAATGAAAGAAGAAAAAGATAAAGGGGACAGGCTACTTTAATGAAATTAAGCGATAAATCTTTTACATGTAAAACCATGTTAAGCAAAAAAGTTAAAAATTTAGCCCTAATCCCTAAGTTTTCACCTTTGTTCCATAATTATAAAATCAATCCAAAAGGAAAAAATTGAAAAAAAGCGTTAAAAAAATTTATATGGTAAGTATCGTTGCATGTATTTTTTCAGGATGTGGTGGTCTCACATGGGTAAATTTAGATCAAACTCAAGCCAGTGATATAGCAATCAAAGAGGCAAAGCGAAAATGTGATTATGACAAAAAGATGTATGACCTAAACTCCCAATTGCAAGTCATAGAATATACCTCATTTGCTTTAAAAAATAGTGCGAATGCAGATGCGAAACAAACAAATGCATGGGAGAAGGAAGCCACACAAAAGGCGAAAATAGCTGTTTATACAGAGTTAGAAACATGTATGAAAGCGCACGGGTTAGAAAAACTGAAATAAGCCCTGAGTTTATATTATCAAACTAAAAATTTAACAATAGGATACGTAATGAAAAAGAGTTTCAAAAGTTTTATCTTAATAGCCATTGCAATGGTGATCTTAACAGGGTGTGGTAGTACTTATAACCCTTATGTTGTCAGCCCAACACCTATCAAAAAAGAGCAATCAAAATATTACTTACAAGATATTAGTTTAGTTTTGGATGATTCAATGGGAAAACTTGAAACACGCACAATCTATTTGAATCAAGAAACTTTGCGAAAATCTTTTGAGGAATTTATCAATTCTGAGCTAAAAGAACAAGGCGCTTATGCAGAGGGTGATTTGAAAATATCAATAGAAATGTATTATGCTAGGATTTTTAATACTGGTGGTAGAAAACTAAATAAACCAGAGTTTCATTACTCCATCAAAGTATTTGACCAAAATAATACATTGTTAGCACATTACAATATACCTAGAAGCACCACTCAATATAACGCTATTAGAAACTTTGCAGTCAACATGCAAATCGGGACATTTCAAAGAGATGAAAAAGATGAGCCAGAAGATATAGCACTCATTTCCAAAACGCTTGTTAAAGAACTGCGAGAATTAGGCCAATAAATCTTTACATGTAAAGAAAAATCGTACAAAACATTAGGAGGACAAATGAATTTTTTAAGTTACTATACGGCGGCTTTCAAAAAAGTTTTTGATTTTGATGGAATTGCCTCAAGAAGAGAATATTGGAGTTTCGCTCTTGTTAATTTCATTGTTATTATCATTTTATCGTTAGTGTCTAAAATCCTTATTTTGATTTATGCACTTATTGTGATTGTTCCATCTATTAGTTTGGCAACAAGAAGGCTTCACGATGCTGGTATGAGTGGTTGGTGGCAGCTGATTACATTTATCCCCTATCTGGGGGCCTTAATTTTATGCGTTCTATTGGTTTATAGTAGTAAGAAGATAGATAATAAGTATTTAAGAATGAGCAATTATGAGTGAGTTAACTATAAGAAGGCGTCCAAAATTATTCACCATTTGGTTATGGATGAATATTATTTTTTCAGTCATTGGTGGAATAGTATATTTTATATACCCACAACTAATAATGTTAACAAATCCAAAATTTAGCATTACTTCTTCTTACCTCTATGGAGTTATGTGTATTTTATCACTTTACTTCACAATTCTGATTTTACGTTGGAAGCGCTCTGGGTTTTTTGGAAGTATGGCTTTGCTCATTGTTGGAACAGGATTAAATCTTTATTATGTAGAGTTTCAGGCAGCTTTAGTAGGCATTATTTTAGAGATGATTACTGTTGCTTATCTATTTTTAGGTGGCAGTAAGAGGCTCTGGAATTATTTTGAATAATCATAATTTTATAAGGATTCAAATGAAATCTAGTTTGTTTATTATATCAATACTTTCTATACTGTTTTTAAGTGGATGCACTACTAAAACTGTTGGATTATTACCAGAAAATGCAACATTTACTGCAACGAAAGAGTCAAAAACTGCGCTTGTTATTGGTAGTATTGAAGAAGCATATATCACTATTCCGCATGCTGCGTATGTGTATATTTGGAATTTGGATAAATCTCAACAAGAAACCAATATGGTTTCAACGACAGATGTTGCACAAAGAAAACAAGATTTTTCTGACAGAAATCATCTTGGTAATTATTTTGTATTTGAAGTCACAGAAGGAGAGTATAAAATTTCTTCCTGGCAATATAGATATTATAGAGATCATGCTGAAGAATTACAACCTCCCATTGTATATAAATTTGAAAAAGGAAAAATCTATTACATTGGACGATTTTTTTCCAATGCACTCACTATGAATTTAGCTTTGAGAGATGAATCTCAAAATGATATTGTAAAAGTCAAGGAAAAATATACCAATTTTCCAGAACAAGAAGTCATTAATTTGAGTCAAAGTCACTCATTTTATGATTGGAAACTTATTAGGAAAAAATAATATAAGCTTGATATACAATTACAGGTCACACAGGGATATAGGGGGATATAGGGGACAGGCTACTTTAATGAAATTAGATAATAAATCTTCTATAAATACAGAAAAAGTAGCCTGTCCCCTTTTACCAAATACTGGGCAAAAGAGGTAATACGCAATGGTTACATACCAAAAACAGAAGAAGATAAACAAATTCTTATTTATCTTAAAAGCATTAAATAATCAAGTCTAAACTTTTAAATGTTTTTATCTTTATATGTAAAAAAATCAAATTGAAGGAAAAAAAATGAAGAAAAATTTAGTTTATGCAATTTATATATTGATTACATTTATGTTTACAGGTTGCGCAGCAACTCAACCATCTGAGCCTTTAAGTGGAAAAATTAAATTTGAAAAAATCAATCTAGCTTTTATACAAAAACACTATCCAACAACAAAACAGTACCAAACAGAAAAGGATGTAGAACAAAAACTCAATGATGTAATTATAAAAAATTTAGAACTAAATAACATGTTAGATGCTAATTCTACGGATACGTTAGCTATTTCTATTATGTTTAGAAGAATCTTTATGGGCGAAGGTATGCCTCTTGAATCACTAAAAAGTGATACGATAGGCTCTCCAAAATTAGCTTACGATATCCAAATCATGCGTAATGGAAAAGTTTTAAGGCGCTTAGAAAAAAATAATTTAATCTACGATGCTGGTTTATTTGGCAATATGAAACATATTATGCTCATGGACAAAGAAAATGAGCGAGAAAATGGAGCGATAGAAGCTTTAGGTAGAGATATTGTAGCGCGAGTAAAAGAATTTTATTGAAATATAAATAAAGAGGATAGGCTACTTTAACGAAACTAAGTAATAAATCTTTTACATGTAAAGAAAAGTAGCCTGTGCTAATGGTCTTATTACGCCTTCATATCCAAAAGGCTGCCGATCATTTCATCTTCGGCTTGGATGGGTTTGGTGTTGGCTTCAAAATTTGTCTCAAGTGCGATTTGATCGGTAAACTCGGTTGCTAGATCGGTGCTATTTTCGGTTTGACTGCTTTGTGCAACTACCGCGTTACCTTGGTTGGAGATGGTCGTTTGTGTGGCATTATAGTTATCGGTGTTGACATTGGCGACATTTTGAGCGCTGTTATTCATCCAGTTGGACATGGCTGTCATGGAAGTAGCATTAATGTTCATGATCGCTCCTTTATACTTTTTTGAACTATACTCTACTTCTCTTGAAAAAATTCTAAAGAAATTTTTGGTGCTATTTTAAGAGGGTTTTGAGTGTTGCATTGAGTGCAGTGATGGTTTGAGGATGGGTCTCTTTGTTAAAAGCAAAATAAAGATCGCTCTCTTTGAGCAAATAGACCACTTCGTATTCTGACACATCGCCACCCATATCTTTGATAATATGATACATCGCATCGATATTGGAAGCAAAACAATCAATACGGTCATCTTTGAGTTTTTTGAGTTGTGACTCAAGGCTACTAAACCGATCGAAAGTTTGAATATCAAACCCTTCTTTGAGCATCAATTGCTCAGCTGCTGCATTTAAAATCGTCCCTATTTTATACTCTGCAGCACTTTTGGCAGAGGTAATCACAACATGACGGCTTTTTTTAGCCAATATACCAATACGCAATTTTCCAATCGGTCCAACCCATGCAAATAAATCTTCTCGCTCAGGAGTACGTGCCATACTATACAGCATGGTATTTTTTACATGTAAGACATCGTGGTACCCTCTTGCCCACGGAATCAACGAGATGGTATTGCCCTCAAACTGATGCGCATTTTTTTCAAACAACTGTTTGAGCAAAAGTGTTGAGCTTCCTTGAATGTGATTGGGGTTTCCGTAATTATACGGTGGATTTTGCTCCGTGTAGACTTTAAAGACATCCGCATACGAACAAAGAGCGAAAAGTACGAGAACTAAACCATGTCGCATTGTTTCCCTTTGGGTCTTTTAAGCGCTTTCCATGTGTAGAGAAACATATCAAAATTTTCCAGCAAAATGTCGGTGATGTGCGGGTCAAATTGGCTTCCGCGCATCATCACAAAATAGTCTCGTACGGCTTTTTCTTCCCAAGGATCTTTGTAAACGCGTTTGTCTAACAGTGAATCAAACACATCCGCCACCGCGCAGATACGCCCAATCAATGAGATGTTTTCACCTTTCTTTCCATGCGGATACCCTTGCCCATCCCAACGCTCATGATGTTCAAGCGCAATCATCGCAGCGTGTTGCATCAGCTCAAACTCAGAGTCGATGAGCATCTCATAGCCAAGCATGGAGTGATTTTTCATAATGTTCCACTCATCATCACCCAGTTTTGCAGGCTTATTCAAAATCTCATCGCTAATGCCCACTTTGCCGATGTCATGAAGCACTGCTGCCATTTTGATCTTTTCGCATTCGGCCTCATCTTTGCCTAAAAACTTACAAAAGAGGTAACAAAACTCCGCGACACGTCTTAAATGCTCGCCTGTTTCTTTAGACTTGAGCTCTGCAATCGAAGCGGAGAGATAGGTCATTTCATGGTTGAGCTTGCGAATCTCTTCGGTTTGATTTGCCACTTGGCTTTGCAGGTTAGATTGCAGTTGATATAACGAGACGTGCGTCTTGACTCTGGCTTTTAAAAGTCCTGCATGAAACGGCTTTGCTATAAAATCGACCGCACCTAAATTGAACCCGATCTCTTCATAATCACTGCCCTCATTGGCGGTGAGAAAGATGACAGGAATTGCGCGCACTTTCTCCATCGTTTTAAGTCTACGGCACACTTCATACCCAGTCATCAGAGGCATGTTGATGTCCAGTAAAATGAGATCGGGCATCACCGTTTCAGCCAAACTAAGCCCTCGTTTGCCCTCTTTTGCGGCATACACTTCATGCTCACTCAAAAGCGAACTGAGCATTTCAAGATACTCTGGCGTATCATCGATGACTAAAATTTTAGCCATGGCTTATCTCCTCACTTAAACGCTCCAAGCTTTGCAAGGCGGCTTCAAAATCAAACTGTTTACATGTAAAAAGGAGCTCTTTAAACGCTGCCTTACCTGCTACTTCATCATGGGAAAGAAGTCGTTCTAACACAAACGTCACTTTGGAGACATTGGAGAGTTCCAGTGCCCTTTGAAGCTCTACCAAAAGAGACTCTAAAACCTTTTTCTCTTCAAATGAAAAATGGATTTGTTTTAACGAAGAAGGAGAACTTAGTTTTTCATACTCACTGCGCAGAACGCTCATCAGCGCTTGATGCTCTTTTAAAACGGTCTCTAAAGGAAGATTTTCAAAGCTATTTTGCTCTTTGAGCGAGCGCTCAAACACCCCAAGGCTCTGCTCCAACTGGCTCAATCCAACCGTGCCACTAAGCCCTTTTGTGGTGTGCACATAGTCCACCAATGTGGTTCTGTTTTCCGCAGCGATCAAAGCATGCAACCGCTCGGGTACTTGAAAATAGGTCTCAAAAAAGCTTCTAAAAAGCTTCTTCCACAGCGCTTCGTTCCCACCTAAGCGTTTAATCGCCTCTTGTTTCGCAAAAAGAGTTGTCGGGCTTTTGGGGGCGATAGATTGCGGTTTTGGCTTCATGGCAACGTTTACATGTAAAACCTCCAAGAGCGTACCATAGAAGTCTTCCACTTCAAAAGGTTTGCCTATGTGCGCGTCCATGCCGACCGCAAGACATTTTTCAATATCATGGATCATCACATTGGCGGTCATCGCAACGATGGGTGTCAGGAGATTGAGCTCTTTGCGAATGATGCGTGTGGCTTCATACCCATCCATCAATGGCATCTGAACATCCATCAAGATGAGATCAAACGGGTGAATTTGCTCTTGAATGATCTCCACCGCCTCCAGCCCATTGCGCGCGACTTCAACGTTGGCATGGGTTTCTTTCAGCAGATACGTTGCCACTTCAAGGTTGATGTCGTTGTCTTCCACAACCAAAATACGTTTGGAAGAGAGGTTGATCTTGGAAGGGTCAAAAAGTGGCACTTGCGCCCTTAACGCACATAACGAGACAGCTTCATCGTAAAGCATCGAAGGGTTGATCGGTTTTTTCAGTAACGCTTTGATGCCTGTGCTCAAAATGCGCTCTTTGAGCTCCGCATCATCATTGCTCGCAATCATTAAGAATGGAGGAAGTGCCTCCATACCGACTTTGTCGACCAATTTCATGTAAAAATCAACCCCATTGGCTTTTTTAGCCAGTTCATAATCCAAAATAGCCAGATGGAAGCTCTCACTCCCTTTTTGAAGTGTGCTACTGACATCATCACTGCTTTTGCAAACGGTGACAAAAAACCCAAAAGAGCGAATAAGCTCACTTAACGCTTCGCTGACTTTTTTCTGATCGCTGATCACTAAAAGATGCAGTGGTTCATATTCAAGAGCACTGTTTTCATGCTGTATATCAATGCCTTTGGCAAGTGGAAGTGTGAGCGTAAGGCTAAACAGACTTCCTCTGCCCTCCTCGCTCTCCAAATGGATACGTCCGTGCATCATATCGGCAAGCTGTGTGCAGATGTACAGTCCAAGCCCCGTTCCACCGTATTTTCGTGTGATGGAAGCGTCTATTTGAGCAAAGGCTTTAAACAGAAGTGACTGTTTCTCTTTGGCGATGCCGATGCCACTGTCTTTGACATGAAAGGTAAGCGTAGCGGTCTGTTCATCATGAATCTGCTCTTCCACGCTTAACACAACAGCGCCCTCTTTGGTAAACTTGATCGCATTGCTTAAAAAATTGTTGACAATCTGCATAATCTTGCATGGATCGCCCTTGAAAAAGCGATTTGTCTCCACAAAGTCACACTGAAAATCGATCCCTTTCTCTTTGGCAAGCACTGAGAAGATCGAACTGCTTTTTTTAAGCTCTTTGTGCAGATCAAATGCGATGGATTCAACATCCATTTTCCCCGCTTCGATCTTTGAAAAATCCAAAATATCGTTGATAATACGAAGCAGAACCGAAGATGCCTCTTTTATTTTAGCCACATACCCCACTTGCGTGCTGTTCATTGCTGTCTTGCTCATCAAATGCGACATGCCCATGATAGCATTCATCGGTGTGCGAATTTCATGGCTCATATTGGCCAAAAATTCGGACTTATAGCGACTCGCATCTTCAAGCTCTTTGGTGCGTTGTTTTACTTTTTCATCGAGTATCTCATTTTCGTGTTTGAGTGTTTCAAAAAAGCCTTTGAGCTTGATGCGTGTCTTATCTAACGCAAAACCAAGCGTGCCGATCTCATCGTTTTCATCCCACAAAAAAGGCTCATCCAGTTTCTGCTGTGCCAAAAGGGTGGAGTGCCCAACCAAACGGCGAATCGGACTGATAATTTTGTAATAGTAAATCCATGAAATAACGGTGATTAAAAGGAGCAGTTGCAAAAA
This sequence comes from Sulfurospirillum halorespirans DSM 13726, assembly GCF_001723605.1. Classification (NCBI taxonomy): domain Bacteria; kingdom Pseudomonadati; phylum Campylobacterota; class Epsilonproteobacteria; order Campylobacterales; family Sulfurospirillaceae; genus Sulfurospirillum; species Sulfurospirillum halorespirans. The sequence goes on from NZ_CP017111.1 coordinate 1,847,677, forward strand.
GATCATACCACCAAAAAGCGTCATATCAGAGAGTATGGAATCCACAAGGTCTTGGCGTTTAAAGCCCATTTCCAATGAGCCAATCATAACACCCTCTTTTTCCAATAGTTTGTTCAAAAAAAGTGTGTCATCGTTGTTGGAAATTTTCGCTTTGTTTTCCCAGCCCAAAAAGAGCTTCCCATCATTATCTTTGACATAGACAAACTGCACACTCGGATCAAGCAGGAGTTGATCGAGCATCTTTTGACCCAGTTCGGGATAAAAATTCCATAACGATTCGCTAAAAATGGCAGAAGAGAGATTGAATTTTTTGGTATTGAGCGCGGTAAAAGCTTCTTGTTTATTTTGGTAGGTACTGTTAACATACGTTAGCACAACAAGGGGGAGAGGTAATAGCAATGCGATAATAATCATCACGGCTAAAGCTTGCAATAAAGAGACACGGTACAGCATTGCTTTAAACATTTTCAAGGACTCTTTCTAAAGCTATTTTACGACATCAGCAACAAAGGCATTAAGCTTATAGACCCTACAAGGAAGCAATAAACGAAGTCAAAATAAACTATAACATTTTCAAATCGCCCTTGTCAATTTTAAAGGTAAATTGTTTCTGCTTTTTTGACAATATGCACCTTACTGTCGACATTTTCTTTCAAATAAGCTTTAAAAAGCTCCATTTTGTCTACTTCTCCGTGAATCAAATGAATCATCGCCAACCCTCCAATGTGTTTAATCCAAGCGAGCATATCCGCGCGATCGGCGTGGGCTGAGAGACCATTGATCGTATAGATTTTGGCGCGTACTTTAATATCTTCACCGTAAATACGAATAAAAGGCTCACTATCGATAATATCACGCCCTAGAGTTCCTTTCACCTGAAAACCGACAAAAATAACGGCATTTTTAGGATTCCAAATGCGTTGTCTGAGATGATGCAACACACGCCCACCCGTACACATACCACTTCCTGCGATGATAATGGTGCGTTTATCGACATCATTAATTTGCATAGAGTCTTTTCGACGTGGCGTATGTTTGAGTTGTGGGAACGCAAAAGGGTCATCGCCTAAGCTTACATGTAAACCTACGGTTTGGTTCATTTGCGCAGGGTATTTTTGGTAAATTTTGGTCGCTTCAATGGCTAATGGACTGTCTAAGAAGACATGGCAATTGTGCAAAAGCCCCTCTTGGTGCATCTGATGCAGTAGCCATAAAATCTCTTGGGTTCGCTCCAGCGCAAAGGAGGGAATGACGATATTTCCGCCATCATTGAGGGTCGAAACCACGGCGTCTTTGAACTCTTGAATGCTCGCCTGAAGTGCTCGGTGTTCTCTATCGCCATACGTCGATTCGATAAAAAGGGTATCCGCATGGGAAATCGGGGCAAGGTCATTAAGAAGAAGTCGGTTTTTACTACCTAAATCTCCTGAGAAGACAACGGTTTTAACTACACTCTCTTCTTCATAATTAATCTCAACAAACGCACTTCCCATAATATGCCCTGCATTATGAAGGCTTAGCTTTAAAAAAGGGGCAATGGTGAGGATCTCATCGTACTTCACACGACGTATTTTGTGGGTGAAAACCTGTTCGACATGCTCTTTGGTGTAAAGCGGCTCAATCACACTGGCCTCTTCCCCTCTGCGCAATGCTTTGCGAAGCTGTGTCTCGTACTCTTCTTGCAACAAATTGGCACTGTCTAAGAGCATAATATACGCAATATCCAATGTCGCTTCCGTGGCAATAATCTCGCCACGAAACCCCTCTTTAACCAGTTTGGGAACACGCCCGATGTGATCGTTATGAGCATGCGTTAAAATGAGGTAATCAATCGAAGAAGGATCAAACCCAAAAGGCTCATAGTTGCTCTTCCACAGCTCGCCTTGAATCATCCCACAATCCATCATAATTTTGATGGAGTTAATCTCCAAGAGATGACACGAACCCGTAACCATGGAAGCAGCACCATACGATGTGACTTTTGCCATTTGTTCTCCTTCGTCAAAAACGCCTTGAAAAGGCTCTGATACCATTATGGCACGAAATGCTTTAATGTATAAATTTATCGATGATTTCTTTGTACTTTTTCTCGATGACGTGACGTTTTTTCTTAAATGTGTTGGTCAGCTCTTCGCCTACGGTAAACTCTTTGTCCAAAAAGTGGATATTTTGCAACTTCTCAAAGGGCTTAAATCCGTGTCCTTGATGCAACAGATCGTTCATCTCACTTTTGATTTTTGCCACGATCTGTTTATCTTCCATCACTTGTTCAATGCTGTGTACCGCTTTGTTAAAATTTAAAGCAACATACTCTTTAAGCTTTTCAAAATCAGGCACGATGAGCGCACCCAACCCTTTTTTGGTATGCCCCACTAAAATTGCATCGGTAATGAAGGGTAACATGGAGAGCGTTGATTCGATGCGCGTCGGATCGACATTTTCGCCACTGGCTAAGACAATAAGCTCTTTGGAACGCCCCGTGATGACCAGCTCGCCTTTGAGGGTTAGCTTGCCAAGATCGCCTGTTTTAAAGAAACTATCTTCACTGAAACTTTTGACATTCTCTTCAGGGTTGCAGTAGTAGCCTTTAAAGACCTGCTCACCCTTCACCCAGATGTCACCCACTTCGCCCGCACCCAAGGGATCGCCCTCTTTGTTCACGATTTTAAGCGTCGTATTATGAACCGCGGGGCCGAGTGTTGAGAAGGTATTGCATTGAAGGGCGCGTCCTGAGATTACAGGAGCACACTCGGTCATGCCGTATGCATTGACGATGCGAATACCAATGGCATCAATCCACGCATCTAAAAAATCGGGTAAAGCACCGCCTCCGCTTACCGCAAGGCGTAGTCTTCCCCCAAACTTCTCTTGAACGAGTGCCAGCTTTTTTTGAGCAAACACATAGAGTGGATAGAGCGCTAAACGGGTCACAAAAGCAATGGTTTTATCTTTACATGTAAGCATCAATGAGGGCTTTTTATAACAGGGAAGTTCGTCTTTTAAGACGCGATCCGCATGTCGATAGGCGGCTGAAATGGCAACGAGTTTGTTAAACAGTTTGGCTTTTTTAGGATCTTTTTTCTCCAGCGTGGTCATGATGCGTGTGTACATCGACTCCCACAGTCTGGGCACGGTTGCCACAATGGTCGGTTTATACTGCTCCAAATCGGCTGCAAAGGTTTTAATGGTCGAATAAACCGTACAGCACCCTTGCGAAAGGGCTACGTATTCGGCAGCACGTTCGAAAATATGCCACGAAGGAAGAATCGAAACCCACACATCGTCACTTTGAAGCGCAATCAATGGCGGAATTTCACGCACATTGTACATGATATTTTTATGACTCAGCATCACCCCTTTAGGTGTGCCCGTCGTGCCTGAAGTGTAAATAAGTGTGACAGGATCTTCCTCATCTAACACATCTTTACCTTGAATAAACGCTTCAACCTCATCCGCATGAATCGTGCGATCTTTTAAAATATCGTTGTACGAATAGAGGTTGCTTAAAAGGGAGTGAACCTTAGGTGCTTCGACAATGAAAATGGCTTTGAGTTTAAACGCATTTAGCATCACTTCGTGTCTCGCATACACACTCTCATTTTCAATGATTAAAAATTCGGCACCCGAATGGGAGAGAATATACTCTAACTCTTGCGTTGGGGTGTCACACCCTCTAGGAATACCGATGGCACCTAAGGCGATCAAAGCCTGATCGGTGGCCATCCACTCGTAGCGGTTGTCACACAAAAACATCACTTTAGAGCCTTTTATGACCTTCTTGGCTTTTAAAGCACGTGAAAGAATTAAAACATCTTCAAATAATTTCTCGTAACTGACTTCAAACTCTTGATCGCCTATTTTATAGATAAAGGCTTTTTTCTCTTTATACTGCTCATAGCTCGCAATGAATCTATGAAACAACGTGTTCTCTTCACGATGCAAGCACAATCCTTAACATTTCAAATTAATGAATTGTAATCATAAATTCCTGAAAGAGAAGCTCAACGCGGACGAAATGCTTTGAAAACGAGAAAAATAATGACGATTTGAATGAACAAAAGTCCTACATGTAAAGCATACACCTGCTCTTGTTTGTCGCTAATCCCATACCACTCAATGCCTTTGTAAAACAGATACGAAAGGACCATACCGATCAAATAACCCTTTTGCTTTAACACATCCGCAAAGGAGAGCAAAATGGTACGTTTCAAAGCCAGGGTTTCAATGCGCATCAGGTAATTGCCAAACACAAATGTCAGTTGGTACGAGATATAGATAAACAAAACACTGCTATAGCTGTAGCGAAACAGAAGAAAACTCACCACAATCAAAAGCGCTAAAAACTCTACAAAAAGTGTCACACGGTAAAAAACGAGAAGATTCATCATCTTCTCGTACACTTTTGCCACCACGAGCAAACCAATGGCAAGCCCAATGCCTCCGAGTGAAAACACCGAAGGCTCAAGCGGCGTGTAAAGCACAAAAACACTCCCCACCGCCAGCCCAAAAAAGAGGGAATTGAGCAGTTTATACCACAGGTAAGGTCGAAGGCTCAGTTTCATTAGAATCTCGCGCTAAAGCCAACAAGAAATGTTCGCTCATAATTGATAGGATAAACCCCTAACCCTGACCATGCACCACCATCAGCAAACATGGCATTTTTTTCATCAAATAGATTATTCACTTTGGCAAAGATTTCATAATTTTTATAGGTATACGTTGCCGATAAATCTGTGACCGAATAACTTTCCATTTTGCCATAATTGCCATCAAAATCATCAATTGCATAGGTTTTAGATTTATACGTATGTGAAAGAATTAAAGCAACGGGCTTTACTGGGTTATAGCCTAAAGCAACTTTAACATTATGAGGCGAAACACCGGGAATACTTCTTCCGTTAAAACTTCCGCCCAACCCATCATCAATAATTTCGGTATCGAGATACGTATAGTTTAATGCGCTAAAGAGATTGGAGAGAATTTGATATTTTTCAGACAATTCAATGCCTCTTTTTTCAGTCTCTTTGAGATTGGTATTATTCCCACTGGTGACATTGTAATAAATCTCATTGTCTAAGAAGGCATAAAAGAATGTTGTTTTAAAGGTATGAGGATAACTGATATAGTTAAATCCAACATTGAATGTATCGACTTTCATAGGTTCAATAAAGCCGTTAAATGTGCCTCCCCAACTAAAAAACCTGTCAATATCAGGTGCTTGAAACGAGTGATTATAATTTGTAAAAAGAGACATTTTTGAGGTCAATTTATAGTTATATCCTACATCATAGGCTTGAAGCGTGCTGTCATCTTCAGTGCTATTTGTGGATGATTCATATTTATATTTGACGTTTTCTTCACGCGCACCTACTGAAAAGGTATGAGCATTTAAAAGATAATCCGCTTTTGCATAAACGCCGAGGTTCTCTTTGGTCGTTTGATTTCCAAAAGCATCACGCTCACCATCAAAAGCTTGTATGCCTACAAGTGCTTTTAAGGCACCATCACTGTAATTGATTTTTGTATCATAGCTTTTATAGTCATAGTCACTTCGTGAACTGTACGTCACATAATTAGATACTTTATCTTCGTTGGACACTTGCGCATCAATGGAAAATTTATCATTGATTTTGTAGTTAAATCCATAAGAGAGGACATCTGAACTGTAATAGTATTCGTTGTATCCAGAAGATGGAATGGTGTAACGATTTTGTTCGTACTGAGATAGTGTTATTGCATTGGCAAAATTGACGTTCATTTTTGAATACGTTTTACCAACATTAAAGGTAAGATCTTCAATAGGCGTGAGTGTCGCTTTAATAGATTTATTGCGATTCCAACTCTCATCTTTCGTACCATCACTTGAAACTTCTTTGAAGCCATCATGGCTATAATCGTCAATATAGCCTGAAATGGAGAACTTCTCTTCTTTGATACCAAGACCAACAGAGGCAAATTTAAGCCCATTATCGCCCATATAACTTTTAATCACAGCACCATCATAATCTTTTGTGATAATGTTGATGACACCTGCATTAGCACCATCACCATATTCAACCGAGCCGCTGCCTTTAATAATCTCTATTTTGTCTATACTATCAATGGGAATAGATGATAACAGCTGAGGGACCATATCGATATTATTAAGGCGCCTACCGTTAAGCGTAACGACTGTATTTTCATAGCCAGCCCCCAATCCATAGCCACGCATATCAATCGCTTGTGCAAAAGGATTACCCATGTTTGGAAGGGCTGTTACGGAAGTTTGTGTGTTTAAAAATTCGTAGATGTCTTTGGAGTGAGATTGTGCAATCTCTTTTTTGGTGTAGACTTCAGATGCAAAAGGTGCACCAACTTCACTGACTTTGATCTTTTTCGAGATCACCACAACAGGCGCACTACTCTCTTCGAGCACTTCTGTTGTTTCTGAGGATGCTTCAGCTTTTGGCGTATAGAGTTGCTTTTCAGTGTCTACAGCACTTTGGACATCACTTGCCAAAGTAAGCGTAGCATTTAAAGCAAGTATCGCTGCTAGGCTGAAATACTTCCCTCGAAAACCTTTGAGATGTTTCATTCATTCTCCTTGAAATTTGGGAAAACTATTTTATCCTAAAAGTCACTATTTTGATAACTTTTTGATGGATTCTGCTCTATAATAATCCCAAATAGACTATGAGGATCAGGCGTGTTTCATCGCTACAATTACATTTTAACCGCTTTAGTCGTCTTGGGGGTCATTACGCTGATTAGCGTTGTGTTTCAAGACTATTTAGAGCTCGTGAACATCGCACTGATTCATCTTATTCCCATCATTTTCGTAGCGCTTCGTGGTAACTTTTCTGCCACGGCACTCATTGCCTTCATCGCTATTTTACTCTTCAATGTTCTGTATGTTCCGCCCGTTTATAGTTTCAGTGTGCATGACGCGATTTATCTGTGGAGTTTTGCCATTTTTTTACTGGTAGGCTACATCATCACAGCGCAAGCCAAAAAAATTCAGACCAATGAGATACGAGATATTTTGCTTAACACGCTCTCGCACGATCTTAAAACGCCACTCTCTTCCATCTTGGGTTCGATTACACTGCTGTTGGAAGATCGAAAAATGAGCGAAGAGACTCAAAATACGCTGCTTCAAGAGATCAAAAATGGTTCCGATAGAATGAACCGCCTGATCAATAACCTTTTAGACAACGCTCGCCTTAAAGACAAACACCTAGAACTTAAGATGGAATGGTGTGATCTGGAAGATATTTTAGGCGTTGCTTTGCAAGATTTTGATGAAGCGCAGATCCAACGCTCATTGCGTTTACATGTAGACGCTAAGTTAGAGCTTTTCTGGGGTGATTACAACCTTTTGGTGCGTCTTTTTGCCAATCTTTTAGACAACGCGTTTAAATACTCCAACCAAACCAAGCAGATCAGTGTCACGATCACGCAAGAACAAAAAGGCGTTATAATCGCTTTTTTCAACGAAAGCAATCCGCTTAAAGAGCACAACCTTGAGACCATTTTCGATAAATTTTACCGCCTTGAAAACGCGAACGATATTTCAGGTAGTGGTATTGGGCTTTTCATCTGCCAAAGCATCGTCGCCGCACACCATGGAAAGATCAAAGCGTACAACCACGAAAATGGCGTCTGTTTTGAGATAACCTTACCAAGGCTCAAACAGCTCAGTGCGCTTCAAAAAGAGGCTGAATGAAACCCAATGAGCTGATCTTAATCGTTGAGGATGACGATGCCATCTCCAAACTGTTAACCATTTCGCTGTTTGAATACGGTTATAAAACACGCTATGCCAATACGCTAACGCTTGCAAAACGTGAATACATCAGCCACAATCCGATGCTGATCATTTTAGATCTTGGACTGCCCGATGGTGATGGAAAAAAACTCATTAAAGAGGTGCGCAAAGAGAGCAAAACGCCCATCATTGTCCTCTCTGCAAGAAGAGAAGAAAAAGAGATTATCGCAGCTCTTGATTTGGGTGCGGATGACTATGTGACCAAGCCCTTTTCTGCGAGTGAACTGCTTGCACGCGTACGCTCAACGCTAAGGCGCGTGCATCACGACATTTCACCCCAGAGGCTTACATGTAAAGATCTTAGCATCGATTTTACCACCAAAGAGGTCATGCTAAACGAAGCTCTTTTAAAGCTCACGCCAACCGAATACGCCCTTTTGCGCTACTTAATGCAAAATGCCAACAAAGTCCTCCCCCATCAGCAGATTTTAAAAGCGGTGTGGGGTGTCGGGTATCAAAATGAGATGCAGTATCTTAGAACCTATATTAATTCCTTGCGTAAAAAGATTGAAAAAAGCTCGACCAGACCTGAGTACATCACAACCGAGTCCAGCATTGGGTATCGTTTTTGCCAATGTGAACACGAAAAAGGAGATGAATGAATCAAAAAACATTGAGAGTTATCTTTTTTAGCTATCTCACTGTGGTTTTCATAGGCGCCATTGTTTTAATGCTACCGTTTGCGCATGTGGGCAAACTCGCGTTTATAGACGCACTTTTTACCTCGACATCCGCAACCTGCGTGACGGGACTTATTGTCAAAGTAACCCCTGAGCATTTTACCTTTTTTGGGCAATGCGTTATTTTGATTTTGATGCAGGTGGGTGGTGTGGGCTATATGAGTATCGTCACCCTCTTCTTCTTGTTTATGAAAAAAAACCTGACCATTCATGAAAAAAACATGGCAAAAGATTCGCTCAATTACGCGCACAATCTTGACATTCAAAGTTTTTTAAAAAAGGTTTTTCTCTTTACGCTCATTATCGAATCACTCGGTGCACTTATTTTAGCGATGCGTTTTGCGACGCATATGCCCGTCAATAAAGCAATCTGGCAAGGGATTTTTCACTCCGTTGCCGCGTTTAACAATGCTGGTTTTTCGACCTTTCGAGACAATCTTCTAGGATACCAAACCGATTTTACCGTTTTAGTGACCGTTGCTTTTTTGGTTATTTTAGGCGGTGTGGGCTATTTGGTCTTGGTAGAGCTTCATGCCAAAAGTGTCCATAAGCGCTTTATGCTCTCTGCGCACACCAAAATTACCCTTGTGGGAACCCTTATTCTCATTGTTTCGGGCACGTTGCTTTTCTTAGCCATCGAGTGGGATACCAAAGGTCTTTTTGCGCACATGTCGCTTTATCACAAGCTTCTAAACAGTTTTTTTCTCTCGGTCAACTTTAGAACCTCAGGTTTTAACAGCCTTGATCTCTCACTTCTGAGCGACGCATCGCTTTTTTGCTCGACCATTTACATGATGATCGGTGGTGGGGCTGGCAGTACCGCCGGTGGCATCAAGATCACCACGGTTGCCGTGCTCATTATCGCAACCATTCACACGATTAAGATCAGCAATCAAGCACCACACGCCTTTAAACGCACCATCACGCAAGAGATTATCAACCGCTCTTCTGCGATCATTTTAGTCGCTTCGCTTATCACGATTACCGCCACTGTCGTTTTAGTCGAAACCCAACACACTAACTTTATGAAAACACTCTTCGAGGTTGTTTCGGCTTTTTGTACGGTGGGAGTTTCGGTTGGCAATGGTGATGTTTTAAGCCTTTCCGATAAATTTAGCCCGTTTGGTAAGTCGATCATCATCGCGCTCATGCTCATCGGACGTATGGGCATTTTTGCCTTTGGCTTTCTTATCATCGGAAGAGAAAAAATCAAACACGTACAATACCCAGAAGGAAGGATTTTACTATGAAAACATACGCCGTTATAGGTCTTGGAAAATTTGGCTTTCACATCGCCAAAGGTTTAGCCGAGCAAGGTATGGACATCATCGCCATCGACAACGATCCGCATAAAATTCAAGTCATCAGCGACTACATTGAAGACGCACTTATTTTAGACAGTACAGACATCAAAGCCCTTCAAGAAGCGGGCGTTGTGGGGCTTGATACGGTTATTATCAGCATTGGTGAGAACATTGAGGCGAGTATTTTAACCCTAATGGCGCTCAAAGAGTTGGACAATAAAACCATCATCGCCAAAGCGATCACGCTCACACACGGTGAGATTTTAGCTCGCTTGGGGGCGTTTAAGGAGTCCTTATGACGCTTCGTCCTCTTACCCCCGAAGAAGAGCGTGTCATTCTTCACAAAGGCACGGAGATGCCCTATTCTGGGCAATACAATAGCTTTCATGCACTAGGCGTTTACCACTGTAAACAGTGCAATGCACCACTGTATACCTCGTCTGACAAGTTTGATTCGGGATGCGGCTGGCCGAGTTTTGATGATGAGATCAAAGGGGCGATTAAGCGCGAAACCGACCGCGATGGCAGACGCACTGAAATCCTCTGCAATGCGTGTGGTGCGCACTTAGGACATGTGTTTGAAGGTGAGCATTTGACCCAAAAGAACACGCGTCATTGTGTTAATTCTATCTCGCTCGTATTTGTCCCTGAAACAAAGTAGTTTTTTGTTTATGCTATAATACGACACAAAATATTTTAAAGGAATTCTGTATGACCCAAAGCGAACCGGACTCGGTTAGTTTTCATTTCGTTAATCTCAGGGGAGTTGCTCTATGACACTTCTGATAGTCTATCTTTCTCTTGCTCTTTTCGTATCATTTCTCTGTTCCATTTTAGAAGCAGTTTTACTCTCAAGCACCAACTCTTACGTTGAAACCATTCCCAAAGAAAACAACGAAACAGCTATTGCTACAATCAAAGAGTTAAAAGCCAACATCGATAAACCGATCTCTTCTATCTTGACGTTCAATACCTTTGCACATACCATGGGAGCCGCAGGTGTGGGTGCTCAAACCCAAATCCTCTTTGGCGCTGAATGGCAGACGTTAGTGGCTTTTATTGTGACGCTGCTCATTTTGTATGTTTCAGAGATCATTCCTAAAACCATTGGTGCCCTTTACTGGAAAAAACTCTTGATCCCTTCCGCGTACATGATCGCATTTCTTGTCACGATTAGCACGCCATTTACATGGGTTTCATCGCTTTTGACCAATTATATTTCCAAAAATAAAAAACAGCAAGGCAATTTTTCGCGCGATGAGATTATGGCAGTCGTTGCTATGGGTGAAAAAGAAGGATCGATTCTCAGCAAAGAGAGTGACCTCATTGAAAATCTTTTAAAACTTAAAAACATTAAAGCCAAAGATATTATGACCCCACGAAGTGTTGTATTTGCACTGCCTGCAACGACAACCATTGAAGAAGCGATTGAGGATGATCGTATGTACATTCACTCGCGTATCCCTGTTTTTGGTGAGACGCTGGATGATGTTGTGGGCATCGTCTTTAACCAACGAATCCTAGAAGAGAGCGTGGAAGACCACGATACGATGACACTTGAACACATTGCGCATGAAGTGCATATGGTCTCTGAAAATCTTCCTGTACCAAACCTGATCGATCAGTTCGTTAAACGTAAAACGCACCTTTTCGTGGTCTTTGATAGCTACGGACAAACAGCAGGTGTTGTGACGCTTGAAGATGCGATTGAAACGCTTTTAGGTGTTGAAATCGTCGATGAGATGGACGAAGTCGAAGACATGCAACTCTTCGCCAAAGATCGCAGCAAAAAATTCCAAGACCGCATGAAAGTCGAGCGTAAAAAACTCGAAAAAGCGAAGGTTTATTAAAGACATTTAACCACCAGAGGCTTTACATGTAAAGCCTCTTTACAACACTTTTCGATACTCCCACTGCAACCGTTCACAATCCCACGTTAATTCATTCACACACGCAAAAGGCTGGACAATGCTAAACATATCGTTGATCTCAATGCCAAAGAGGTGTGAGAGGATCATGCGATTGACCCCTGCGTGCGCCACGATAATGATGGTACCATCAACACTTTGTACGATTTTTTCAAACGCCTGCCTCACACGTTGTGCCATCATATGAAAACTCTCGCCATTGGGTGGCGTAAAGTACTCCAAATTTTCACCTCGTTGCGCATACAGTTTGGGGTAGAGTGACTGAATATGCGCCATTGGGAGATTTTCCCAATCCCCCATATCGATCTCAGACAATGCCTCGACAACCTGATACTTCTTAGAAATCATCTCTGTCGTTTGCACACAACGCTTTAAGGGACTGGTAAAAATGGCATCAACGTGGATCGCTTTAAAATATTCACCCAACGCTTGCGCTTGCTCTAACCCTAACGCATCCAGTGGCACATCAGTACGTCCCAAATATCTCTTTTCACTCCCGTTATTAATGTGCCCATGACGCAACAAATAGACTTTTTCAACCATAGGGAAATACTTTACATGTAAGCTTTTCGATCTTGGAAATAATCATGCGTGTGGCGTTTAAACGTTGGGTGATATTGCGTTGTGCTTCGAAATTTCCTTTGCATTTTTGAAATGCCCGAGCAAAGCGCTTTTCAAAACCACACACATCATCTTCATCCACCAATTTATCGGCTAAGAAGAGCAGTTCGTTGGCAGTTAAAGGCACATTCTCATCGATTTCAATATCCATATGTGTTGCAACAATCTCACCGATGGCACCATAGCCCATCGAGCGAAGCTTTTGCGCACCCACCAACGCATGATTTTTCTCTTTACGAGCGATGTCGTGCACCCATGCCGCCGCACTTAAAGCATTTTTGTCGATTCCAATCCCAAAACAGACGATCTGTTCATGCAGATTGGATGCCATTTTTTCCACCGCTTCGCAATGCTTGATAATGTGGGGTGGCACCTCGTTTTGAAGCATCATTGCCAAACACTCTTCTTTATTAGGAGCACCCAGCGCTTCGTAGCGCAGGAGATTTTCATAATCTTCCTTCGTATCCATATCCATTAAAACCGACTGCTCGCAGACGTTTACATGTAAAGCATCCGCATGAAACGCTTCAAGCACTTTTTTCAGCCCACCTTCGCCGTTACTAGCAAGAATCTGCGCTTTATACTTCATATCAATCAGCGGTGGATGCCCTTTATGCCCCAAAAAGGTCGGGTAAATCACGCCCTTTCGTGTGCTTACATACGCCTCATACAACCGCTCAAGGCTTTGAGTTTTGATGAGGGGAATATCCACAGGCTGCATGTAAAACGCATGGATCATTTCATCCATCGCACGAAGCCCTTTTTGAATCGAGCTAAACATCCCTTTATCGTACTCCTCATTGTAAACGATCGTGACATTTTCCTCTTTTAAAACCTCTCTGATCTCGTCTTGGCGATGCCCAACCACCACGTAAATATGTTCTAGCCCATGCGCTTGGTAGGTTTGAATGAGTCGTTTTAAAGCGCTCGTTTCTCCAAAAGGCAACAGCGGTTTAAAGTCGTGCATACGCGAAGAGTACCCTGCGGCGATGATAAGAACAGCCATATCGCTTTTTGTCATTGTCTAACTTCTTTTCACTTGGGTTAATTCGGCAACGATGCTAATGGCGATCTCTTCAGGCGTTTGCGCATTGATAGAGACACCAATAGGACAATGCACGACGTCTAATTCTTGTTGCGCAAAACCCTCTTTCAACAGCTCCGCATACACATAATTGCGTTTGGTTTTACTCCCAATCATCCCAATGTATTTGGCGCGCATACGAAGGGCTTGCTCAAGCACAACTTTATCAACGCCTCTGGTCACGATGGCAATGTAACTGTTGGGAGGAATACCTACCTCTTGGAGTAATCCCTCATACGTCGAAGAGACCACATGAATTTCATCGGCGGAGGGAAATCGCTCTTTATTGGCAAACGCTTCTCTATCATCAATGACAACCGTGTAAAAACCAAGCGATTTAGAGAGTAAGGCGATTTGCTGAGAGACATGCCCAGCCCCCACGATGTAGAGCCGATCCATCGCGTAAAAAGGCTCGATCATGTACCGATTTTTTCCTACATGTAAATGAAACTTAACATGGTAAAAATTCTCCCGAAGCTCACGTACGATGCCTTGTACCTCTTTGTCCTCTTCGCCAAATAGCTCCGTTTCAGTGCATATCCATTTATGCTTGCCACTCATACGCCTGTTCGTCTGCGAAATATTCGTAATCATGATAAAATCCGTACCCACGGTTTTAAGCTCTTTGGCTTTATGGTAGATGTTGAGTTGCGAAATATCGAGCGCATCAATGTGCTCCAAAAGCACGCTGACTTCGCCACCACACACCATGCCAGCAGCTCTTGCATCATCATCGGTGAGTTCAATGTCTTCGATGGAGCTCTGTTTGGTTTTAAACACCTCAGGGGCTAACTGCATCGCCATGGCTTCAAGTGTGCCTCCACCGATGGTGCCTTCAATGGACGTATCTTTGCGAATCACCATCTTCGTGCCCGCTTCTCTAGGGGCTGAACCGCTTTTGTGTAAAATGGTTGCTGTAACGATTTCATGTTGTTCATTTAAACTATCTACAATGTGTTCTACGATGGTTTTCATACCTTTGCTCCTTGTCTGTTGTCGTGTAATTTTCGTTTGATCATGCTATGGATTATTTTGGGGGAACGATCATCTTCAAAGGTCTCAATCCGAAGCGTAAACTCAAAAGGAAAATGCTCTCTGATACGCCGAATCATCTCCTCTTTAAGCGCCACCGAGCGCTCTTTGTTGGTAAGCATCAGCTTTACATGTAAAGTGTCATTTTCCTCCACACTCAGCGTATAATCTAAAATAGAATCAAACCGTAAAAGGATCTCATCTAACGCGCGTAAGTGAATCTCATGACCCTGAATACAGACGCTGTTTTCCATGCGCCCCAACACTTTTTCCATTCGGCGCAAAAAGGTACCACACCCACAAGGCTGGCTTAAAAACCGCGCCCTATCGCCCGTTTTATAACGAATCAGCGGCATCGCTTGACGATTCAGCGTGGTAAACACCACTTCGCCATACTCCCCATCGTTGACAAGCTCGCCTGAAATCGGGTCAATAATCTCAAAATAGAGATCGTTCTCCCGTAAGTGATACCCATCCAAACACGCGCACTCAACGCCTCCACCATAGCCCATCTCGGTCATACCGTAATGGTTAAAAACTTTACATGTACCCTTAAAACTCAGTGCTTCCACCAATGCGTCAGGCACATAATCGGTGCTTAAAAGCACTTTTGTGATGTGGCTGTAAAAGAGTTCTGGCTTAACACGACTGAGGTACAACACTTGCATCGGAATCCCCACAATGCAGGTAATGTGATTTTCCTCAATGCACTGCGCCGTTTTTTCAACATCACTCAGCACACCATGCACGATGCACGGTATTCCACTTTTTGCCAACGCTTTTTGAAGCAGATCCCCGATGCTTCCATAAGCAGGACCTGGAAGTAAAACCATCACCGTGTCGCTTTGATCCACCAGACACTTCATCCCATACTGAAAAAAGTCGATGCTCACTTCCAAATCTTCCTGCGTAAAAAAGATGCGTTTCTCATCGCCTGTCGTCCCAGAGGTATTTAAGGTCACAATGCGCTCAATGTCGGAACTAGGAACACAGACAAAATCAAGACTATTTTGTTTAATCTCCCGAGGTGTCGTAAACGCAATGCGTTCAAAATCTTTCAGTGATGTGATAGTACTTAGGTCAACCTCTTTCAATCTTTCGTGGTAAAACCGACTCTTCTCTTTGGCATAGGTTAAGGTCTGAATGATCTTCTCAAGCTGATACGCCCTCAAAGCGTCTTGGCTTTTTGAAGCTATCTGTGTTCGCTCCACGATCCAATTTTCCAATGGTGTGACCTGCATCATGCCCTCTTTGCCTCTCGATACAAAGACGTCCCATCCATGTTGGTGATGTTGTACATGCAAAACGGAATGAGTTTACCTTCCACGGTAGAGACATGAATACAACAATCTCGAATACGCTCCAAATTCACATTCCACGCATCTTGAAATGCCATGCCTGAGAGGCTAAACGCGTTGTTGGCAATAGCGCTTAAGATTTTGTCCCAGTCGGAAAGTTTCTCTTCGACCTGCTTTTGATACGACCAGTTACGCGCTACAAAGGCTTTGGCTTTATTCGCCCCCTCTTCTGCTTTTTCGCTGTCACTCGAACAACACGAGCGTTTGGTCACTGGCTTTAAGCTGCCCTCTTCGATCAGATAATTACCATGAAACGAACAGAGCGCATTTTCGCAACCGGGGGGTTTCATACTCTGCATCTCAACCATATGATGGGTTTGCTCACAAATCTGCTCCATCACTTCAGGCAAGGTAATGCGATCTTCGTCTTTAGGAGGTTCTGGAATACGCCCAAAATAACTCACAGGCTGAAAATGTACCCCTCGGACGGTTGGAGAGTGGCTTATGCCAAAACGGACAATGTCACCAATGCTGTCCACATTGACATGGGGAACGATGGTAGGAACCAACACCACACCAATGCCGTATTTGCGACAGTTTTCAATCGCTTGAGCCTTAACAGCAAAGAGTCCTTTGCCACGCAGTTTTTCATAAATTGCATCATCGATGCCATCAAATTGTAAAAAAATAGAGCTAAGCCCTGCTTCTTTGAGGGCCTTCACATACGCTTCATCTTTTCCCATGCGAATGCCATTGGTATTGACTTGAATAAACGGGAAACCCAATGAAACACCCATACTCACGATTTCTGCTAGATCATCCCTCACCGTTGGCTCGCCACCAGAGAGTTGGATATTGCATCTGCCTGAGGCTTTCAAAATGCTCTCAAACTGAAACCGCAACTGAGCTAAGGTTGGGTCGTTGCTTTTAGCATCCAGTGCATCCGCAAAGCAAAAACGACAGCTAAGATTACACCGTGAAGTGACTTCAATCAGTGCGGTGCAAGTATGTTGCCTGTGCGCACTGCACAAGCCGCAATCAAACGGACACCCTTTGTCGATCTCGGTCATAGGGTTGTTAATGTACGCTCTCTCTTTGGTGCGTATCCATTCGCGCATTGGCGTTTTGCTTCGCCATAAGACCGTCTCAAACGATCCGTGTTCGGGGCAAGTTTTAATCATCAGTGCATGATCGCTTTCTTCGACGATAAACGCCTCAAGTACGCGCAAGCAGATAGGACACAAACTCTCCGTGTGCATCAAAGATTCATGCGTCATCGCATTACGCTCTATTTCCGTAGTCGTAGCCATGCTCTAGCAAAATCTCATAGACTTTGACATACGCTTTTTGAATGATCCCTGCGCAAATGGGTTTGAAACTTTGATCACCACTGTGAAAATCTCGCACACCAATCAGCGTCGCACACTGTGTTGAACCAAATTCCGTTTTGAACCATTCATGAAATGCCTGAACCATCGGTGCAAAATCCTCATGAGCACTCTCGTCATTTTTGGCTTTTGCCGCGTACAACCCTAAAACACCAATGCCACCACTAAGCACACCACAGGTTTTTTGTGTGTCCGCAATGCCACGGCAGAGTCCTTGTGCCGAGCGCACCAAATCATCATTGCAAGTGCCTTCGTCTTCAAGGGCGAGTTTATACATGATCTGCGCACAGCAAAATCCCGCTGATGAGAGTTTAAAGAGTCGTAGTGATATATCATCCATTGTTTTCATCTCCTTTTTTAGCGATTAACATAAAATAACCCGGTTTGCATTGCTTAATGTTTTGATCAAAAGAGCAACTCGTGTGAGCGGCTTCGCCTTCGATGGTTTTACCCCAAAAAGCCCCCATGGAGCCGTGTGAAAAGATGATTTTGACCATAAGCTCTTTAAGCAGTTGGCTACAATCTTCCAAAAGCATGATCTCAAAGCCAATCATCTCCAACATCTCTTTTAAAGAGAGCAGATCGTGCATTCCTCTCATACACGATGTCATGGAAAAATTATCCATCGAACTAAGTGCCTCAGGATTTTTCGCATACACATCGTTGATCACAAACCAACCGCCTTTATCCAAAACTCGGTAGACCTCTTTTAACGTTACATGTAAATCATTCATAAGAGAAAGTGTACACTCAGCAAAAACACACTCAAAACTTTTATTCACAAAGGGAAGAGCATCCCCCGATCCTGAAATAAACGTTGCAAAAGGATTTTTTGCCTTTGCAATCGTCAATAACTTCGAGGACGGATCAATTCCCACCACTTTAATCGCATAATTTTTATAAAGGTACGAAACCGTTGCACCCATACCACATCCTAGATCAAGCACATGATCCTGTTCATTTAAAGCACAAAAGCTAACCGCTTGATCGGTGAGTTTAAATCCCCCAGGGCGCAAGGTTTCACCTGTGGCTTCTTGCATAGAAACGCTTTCATAGACGTTACATGTAAACACGCTACTTATCCTCCAAGCTTTTTTCGACTTCAAGAATTTTCCCTAAAGCCAAATCTTCACTGATAAAGACCATGTTACAGGTAGGGCATTTTAAAAGCTCGACTTCAAAATTTCCTTCCAAATAGCGCACTTTAACCTTTTGTGACACCAATGCTTTTTGGCATTTGTCGCACATCCATGTGGTTGTTGTATCGATTTTAGTTTCCATCTCAGCCCTCCACCACTTCCATACGATGGCTGTAGACATCTTTCACCGTGATGTCACTGCCACTCTCTTCGTACTTCACCCAAAATGTCACATTTTGAACTCTAAGGCGTGCGAGGAAATCCATCGTTTCAGGATTGTAAAATCGCTCTTTACATGTAAGCGAGTGTTCCACCACTTTTTCAACATCACTCAACAAAATAAATCGCTTCTCCATAAGAGCGGTGATTTCATCGGAAATATGCAGGGTAAAATCATAGGTCTTGCTCATATCGCTCTCCTCTTCGTTCCAAATCTCTTTAAGCAACTGCTGTTTGAGGCGTTTTCGATTGTTTTGGCGCTCGGAGAGTGTGGGCATTTTTTGAGGCGCATCATGGTTGATTTCATTGCCATAAATAATGTCCAAAATATGATACGCCCGTTTATTGCCTTTGACCAACATATCTTTGCACATCGCGCAATACACCAGCACATCGTGCTCGCTCTCATCAATGCGGTCTTTCACAAAATCCTCCGCTTGATCAGGATTGGCACAGGCAACTAAACCGCCATAACCGCAACATTTCGCTTTTTCTTTGGAGTATTCAAGCTCTTGGATGGTATAACCTAAAGTTTTCACAATGCTTCGTACACTTTCATGAATCGCCGAATTATGCCTCGTCGCACACGCATCGTGAATGCAAAGCTCTCGCTTACCTTTTTTAATATCCACCTCAGGCAAACCGAATGAGGTAAACACTTCCCACAATGAGATGGTTTTAATCATCGGCAGGTATTTCTCAAATGTTGAAGCACAGCTCGAACAGGCGAGGATAAAGGTTGGCTCACCCATCTCTTTCCATGTTGTGTGAATTTTTTCAATACTTTGGGGTATCAGATCAAGCCTTCCTGCCCAATCCGCAGGAGCACCACAACAGCCTAAATAAAGACCGACATCGTTATCAGCATCTTTCTCTTTAATAACGCCCACCAAATGTTTGTAAATAGCGCCAATATAATCCGTGTGCGTGGAACTCAGCTGACAGCCTGGGTAAAAAAGATAGCCCGTTTTTCCAGATCCTTTGTATAAACCTCGTGCATACTGCGAAAAGGCAATGACAGGGTAGTAAAAAAGATTTTTAGATTGTTCTTTGCTTGGTTGTTTACGAACCATTGAGAAGTAATCGCTGTGGCTAAACTGCATATCTTTAAGGGCAAAATCATGCGCTGAGATGGGCATTTTACCGCGTTCAACCATGCTCTGTCTTGTAGCGTGTATGATGTCAGCCATACCAATGCCGATAGGACAGACCTCTTTACACAAGCCACACTCCGTACAGGAGTTAATCATCAAATTAGCACTGCGTGTTCCTAAAACAATGCGTTCGTTGTGATTGATACTCCTAATATAGCGATCAGGTGTGATGGAAAAGCGTTGCATATGCACACAGGCTTTAATGCAGGCATCACATTGGCATTTAAGACACCTACTTGCTTCCTCTTGTGCTTCATTTTCAGAGTAAAGAGAGGCTCTTTTTACCACAGGCTGAGTCGGTTTTGCAGTATCCGTTTTATAATCTAGTTTCGTTTCAAAAACACCCTCACGCTCCCTAGAAGCACTCATCGAGGTTTTCGTAATGTAGCGGTCTATCGAAATGGCCGCTCTTTTTCCTGAACTTGCAGAAAAGATAATAGACTGGTTTTGCGTTTGAAGTTTTCCACCCACAAACAAGGAAGAATCATTGACTTGAAAAGTCTCAGGATGAATGGTATACACTTCGCTCCAAATGCCTGTTCCTAAATAAATGGCATCGTATTTTTCACTATAATTTTTCAGATTTTCTTCAGTCACTTCCGTGTTATAACAAACCGTAATCCCTTTTTTAGAAATCATGGAGAGTTCTTCTTCGATAATAGCGGTCTCTAACCCTTGACCTTCATACGCCCAAAGGCTTCCACCTAAACGGTCTGTTTTTTCGTAAATACTGACTTTATAGCCTTTTTTATCCAGCTCAATTGCTGTAACACATCCGCTGAGTCCCCCACCAATAATCGCAATGGTGCCTTTATTTTTGGGCATAAGCAGTGGTCTTTTAGGACTCGTATACCCTAAATCAATAACGGTTTTTTCCAGTTCGCTGATGCGGATACTTCCACCCACCGCTTGTCGCACACAGACCTTCTCACAAGGGTGGTCGCAGATTTTTCCAATAAGTCTGCTAAAGGGTATTTTGGCTTCCATCACCTTATACGCTTTAGCAAAATCACCTTTTTCAATTTCGTAAGCAAAAGCAATCACATCCATATGAACCGGACACGATGCCACGCATACGGGAGGTTCTGAATGAATACAGTGATTGCTGATCTCTAATAATGCGTCTAAATCCATTCGTTTTTCCTCAAAATATCGTGTTTAAAGGCACATGTAAGAGGTGAGATACGTGTGTATCCCACTCTTACATGTAAAGCTTAAGCCATTGCAGCCAAAACTTTTTCTGGGCGTGCTGGTAAGTGTGTCACTCTCGCACCACACGCATTGTAAATAGCGTTGATAATCGCCGCATGAGGCGCAGCCAAAGGCATTTCACCTGCACCTGAAGCGCCAAGTAAACTGTTTGGTCGTTGGTATTGGGTATAGATGAGATCCAAAGCATCAGGAACATCTTTGATTTTTGGGATACCGCATCCTGTTAGGGTTGTATGTTTTTTAAGATCATCAAAGTCCTCAGTAAGCGCTAAACCGATACCTTGAACCAAACCACCATACATTTGCCCATCGACAACGAGTTTATTGATGATCGTACCGACATCAGAAGCGAGTGTCATTTTCTCAACATTGGTTTTACCTGTTTTCGTATCGACCTCGACTTCAGCGATACACACACCGTACATGTAAGCCGCAAATGGGTTGCCTTGACCATCTGTCGGAGGTGTATCGGTGCACGGAGCTGTCCATTTACCCATGTATTTAAGCTCACGCCCTTCGGCGACCATCTCATCGTAGGTTCGGTATGTGCCATCTGCTTTTTTCATCGCTTCGAGGAGATTGCGGCATGCCACAACGGTTGCATTACCCGTCACGACATTGGAGCGACTTCCGCCTGCTGGACCACTGTTCGGTGTTTTGGTCATATCATTGAGCACCAAATCAATTTGCTCTGGTTTAAGATGCAGAGGTTTTAAGGTTTCATGCGCAAAGGTAAGCGTACCAATATCCGCACCTTGTCCGTGATCTTCCCATGAATTGCCGACCGCAACGCCGTTTTTGGTGAGCTCTGCCCACGCTTCGGAAGAGTCAGGGCCATCTAAGCCACACCCGTAGATATTGACCGAAACGCCCACGCCGTATTTTTTATCAGCAGCCGCATTGGCATTCTTTTTCGCCGCTGTCTTTTTCGCTAACGCGTACACTGGGCGGCTTTTATCAAACAGTTCTTCTAAACAAAAGACATCGGGAGAACATCCTGTTGGGGTTGTATCGCCTGGTCTGTAGACATTTTTGTATCTGAATTCAAACGGGTCCATGCCGACTTTTTCAGCCAACTCATCAATAAGCACTTCGGATGGGAACATGATCTCAGGTGAACCATATCCGCGGAATGCTGAACCCCAACCGTGGTTTGTACAGACGGTTCGTCCATTGCCACGAATGTTAGGGATCATATAACCAGCCCCTCCAAATTGGAAACCACGTTGTGTCAATAAGTCACCAAATTCAGAATATGGTCCATGATCAACACTCCAATCAGACTCTAACGCTAAGATTTTGCCATTTTTGTCTGCCGCCATTTTCATCGTTGTCCAGAAAGGTGAACGTTTACCCGTATAGGTGATTTGTTGTTTCATATCAAATTCAAGGTACACAGGTCTTCCCGTAGCAAGAGTTGCAACCCCAAGTAAACCTTCCATCGTTGGGCTAAATTTATAACCAAACGTAGCTCCCGTGTTGTTTTGAACGATAAAAACGTCTTCGGCTTTCATACCCACACCCTCTGCAATCATCAACGCATGAAAATGCAGTGCGATACTTTTTGAGTGCACGATCAATTTTCCCTCATCATTGACATACGCAAAACCAACATCCGGCTCAAGCGGTAAGTGAGGTTGTCGTTGTGTATAGAAGCTATCTTCTACCACAAAAGGTGCATCTTTCATGATAGAGCTGGTTTCGGCTCCTTTGCTGATGTGGTTGGTAAAGTACACATTAGGCGTTCCTGGGTGAATTTCGATCGCATCATCTGCCATCGCGTCCGGTGCATTCATGTAGGCAGGTAACACTTCAAGCTCGACTTTGACTTTCTCAACGCCCGCATGAGCGGCTTTTTCGTTTTCAGCCAAAACAATCGCAATGGCATCACCGTATTGGAAGATTTTTTTATCATTTAATATTGGTCGATCTAAGCCATCGCCTTTATTGGTAGGAAACGCTAAACCATTGATGCGGTTGGTTCCCTTGACATCTTTATAGGTAAGAACGGCGACAACACCCGGGACTTTCTTAGCTTCTTCGGTGTCAATTGATAAAATATTGGCATGGGAAACTTCGGCTTGAACGAGTTTGGCATGAAGAGTATTGGATGGTAGTTTTAAACCTAAATCGGCTCCAAAATCCCATGTTCCCATGACTTTCGCAAGTGCGGAAGGACGAATAAACTCTGAACCCACCAACGAGGCACCCTCTGGAAGCTCTTTCCAAATATCTTTGATCGTGATTTCACCGCGCATTAATTTAGCAGCGTCCATCACCGCGTCGACTAAAGGAATATAGCCTGTACAACGGCAGAGGTTTTTGTTTTTTTGGAACCAATCACGAACTTCTTCGCGTGTTGGGTTGGTGTTTTGATCTAAAAGACCTTTAGCTGAGACGATAAAACCAGGCGTACAATAACCGCATTGCGCCGCGCCATGCACCATCCATGAAACTTGAAGTGGGTGAAGTTTATCTTTTGTACCCACCCCTTCAATCGTGATGATCTCATCATTGTCTACAATTTTTTTCATTTTCAAAATACACGATCTCACGACCTTGCCATTGTAAATAACGGTACACGTACCGCATTCACCACTATTACAGCCTACTTTTGTGCCTGTGAGTCCTAGCTGTTTTCGCAGCACATCGGATAGTTTCTCTTCGGCGTCTGTCACCAAAGTGGTTTTAACGCCATTAATGATTAAAGTTCTTTTTAACATGTGTTTCCCTCTTAAAATAGTTGTCAGCACTTTCTTACATGTAAGAAATATGCAAAATGTGCACATTTTGATACATAAGCTTTTTGAAAATCTCACTTTAAATGCCTTCAATATGCTTCTTTTGCATATTCACCACCATGATTTATCAAAAAACTCACCCCTAAAACCCACCATGAAGCACGTCGATACGTTTTGTATTCATGTTCTATAGAATTTTTTGGCCTCCCATAACTTATGTGTTTTTATTAGATTTACTTTTTAACTATCTGTGAAGATTATATAGTAGGATTGTAGCATGAATATAGCAATGGCATTGATTGTAAAGTGTCGTATCAAAAAAAAATTTGGGAGGAGTAAATCGGTAATCTATTGACATGTAACGCTCTTATTTTTGGGCTTTGTATTAAAAAATATCTTCCTTATAAGCTGCTATTGGGTATCTTTCAAACACGTGAAAATGCGCTTGGGAGAAAAGGTTTATGAAGACATACAATTTTTGTTATGAAACAGGTTCGGTGCACAGCATCATTGATTTTTCGCTCTTTGAAACGGAAAAAAATGTTTTAGTCCAACTCTTTTGTGGGCAAGGTAAAGCGGTATTGCAAGAGATCAGCGACATTATCCTCACCCAAATTCCCCATGCCATTTGTATCGGAACGACCACCGATGGAGAGATCTTTGGTGAGGCGATCACGACACTTAGAACCGTCATCTCCATTAGTATTTTTGAAAATACTTTCATTAAAACGGCCTACAGCAACCATGAAGACTCTTTTCAATGCGGTGTGAACATTGCCTCTGATTTGGTGAGCTCCAACACAAAACTCCTCATTCTTTTCTCCGATGGCACACGTATGAATGCCGAAGAGTTTTTAAAAGGAGTGGAATCGTATGATGCGACCATACCCATTTGCGGTGGCATGGCAGGTGATAATGGGAAGTTTGAGCAAACCTATATTTCATCCCAAAAGACCCTTTTAGGCGAAGGTGTGGTCGGGATTTCATTAAATTCTGATGCTTTACATGTAGCGACCGATTATAAGTTTGATTGGAAACCTATCGGGCTTAAGCATACCATTACGAAAGTAACAGAAAATAGAGTTTACCTGATCGATGGCATGAAAGCGGCTGAGTTTTACGATAAATACCTCGGCGGTAACTTCTCACAAACAGAATTTCCCCTCATTCTCGAAAAGTATGGCGTCACCATGGCAAGAGCCGTCATCGCCAAACATAACGATGGAAGTCTGAGTTACAGTGGCAATTTTAGCGAAGGTGACAAAGTCCGCATCGGCTTTGGCGACGCTGAGTCGTTGATGAAAGATCCCATAGACGTTTTAGAAAACTTGCACACGATCAACGCAGAAACGTATTATGTCTTCTCCTGTATGGCACGAAGACGGTTTATGCCGTTTTTAATTAAACTGGGCATTGGCTCGTTTTCAAAAACAGCGGCAACCTCAGGGTTTTTTACCTACTCAGAGTTTTACCACCAAAACGGCCACAACAAGCTGCTCAACCAAACACTCACCGTCGTTGCCCTCAGCGAATCATCCACCAACGTTTCCATGCCAAACACCTCGAACAAAGAGGAGGTCAAAAAAAATACCCCCTACTCCAAATCCATTGAATCCTTGACCCATTTGATTGAGCAGAGTGCGCGCGATTACGACGAGCAGTCCAAACGCTTGGAGAAACAGAGGCGCTACTCCACACTTTTAGCATCCCACAAACAGTTTTTGCGCTACACTGTTCATGAGATGAACACGCCACTGAGTGTCATCATGAACAATATCGAACTGCATGAGATGGAGTTTGGGAAAAGTACTTACTTGGAAAATATTGAAGTTGCGGCGAAAAGCATCTTTTCAATGTACGATGATTTGAGTTATTTGGTGAAAAAAGACCAAATCAACTATGTGAAGCGTCCCATTGATTTGATCGATTATATTCGTAGTCGCATCGACTTTTTTGCGCAAGTTGCCGATAAAGCAAAATCCATGCTTATCTTTCAAACCGATTGTGAGGACGCCATGATCTTCTTTAATGAAACCAAATTACAACGTATCATCGACAACAATCTCACCAATGCGATCAAATACACCTTTGAAAATGAAAAAATTGTCATCTCTATCTACAAAGATGCGGACAGCTGTCATTTTTGCATCGCGTCGCATTCGCGAAAAATTCAAAAACCCGAGAAAATCTTTGAAGAATTCTACCGTGAAGAAGAGGCACAAGACGGCTTTGGGCTCGGACTCAATCTCGTTAAAAGAATCTGTAAGGAAGAAAACGTGAAAATTACACTGCACTCCGATGAAGCCATCACATCCTTTTCATACCAATTTAAAATCGAGGACGCATGAAAATTTTACTCCTAGAAGATGACATTCTCCTGAACGAATCAATTACAAAATACCTCACTACCATCGGTCATGCCATGACATCGGTGCGAGATGGCAATGCCTGTTTAAGCATCTTGGAAAAAGAGCGGTTTGACCTGCTTGTTTTTGATATTAACGTACCCAACATGGATGGACTTAGCATTTTAGAGACCTTGCATGCGCAAAAAAAAGTCATGCCCGTCATTTTTATATCAGCACTCATCGACATTGAAGACATCTCACGAGCGTTTGAGCTGGGCTGTTTTGATTATCTGAAAAAACCGTTTCATCTCAAAGAGCTCAATATCCGAATCGACCGCATTTCAAAAACCTTAAAAAAAGAGAGGCATCACAAAAGACTCTCAGCCTCTTACAGTTTTGATTGTGATGCGATGACGCTCTATTTTCATGAAGAGCCCCAAGTTTTATCCAAACGGCAACTGCAAATCATCCAATTTCTCACCCATAACCGAGGATTTGTCTGTAGCTACGACATGTTTCGAGAAGACGTATGGAATGATTTTGATATGGACGTCGATGACGCCACCATACGAACAGAGATCAACCGTTTAAAAAATCATTTGAAAGAAGATTTTATCACCAATATTAGAGGGATCGGGTATATGGTAAAAACCCCTTCGATGTAGCGACATCCATACCGAATAAATTATTATTGTATTTTAGTGTTATCAAAAAACATATAACATAAAAAAAGAAAAGCCTTACGAAAAGTAAGGTTTATTTCATAACGTATTTGACATGATCTTTATAGGCTAAATGGCATGAAATACAGCTGTTTCCCAACTCTTTAACATTATCATACGCACCCATCCAATCTTTTTTTTGGACCGCTTTTTCAATCAAAGCAACATCTTCATCCATCTTTTCATCATGATAAACAAGCATTGCTTTAAACCCTTCTTGGCTATCCTTATCCATAATGAGCCACGGACTTTGCTTAGGTGCTGGATGGGTTCTGATAAAATCAATACCACGATCCACAAGGAGTTTATTCATAGTAATGACACCTTTTTGGATGTTATCATACGCCATACCCATACCGCTCATGAGTTGCGCATAGGTAATGTCCTCTTTTTTCATACTTTTTACAAGATCTTCTGCACTTTTTTCTTGCGCCACCAATGTCAATCCTGCACACACTAAAAGCGTGCCTATTTTTAATAATTGTCTCATCATTGCTCCTTTAAAACCACATGCGTTTGATAATATTGTTCTTACTTTTAATGGCATACGAGACCACACCTGCAACGTGCATGACGATTAAGAAGAGAAGCACTTTGGTTAAAAAACCATGGACAATGCCCACGCCAAAATCTTTAAAACTACTGTAAAGCTCTTTTTCTAATCCGAAGAAAATCATCTGCCCTAAAGAAGCACTTTGTGCAAGCACAAATCCACTGACACCAATCGCAATAATGACACCATAGATGGCGATATGATTGGCTTTCATCATCGTAGCTCTAAAAGGGCTCATAGAAAGGGCTTCGGGCTTTGGAGCTCTTGAAATCATCCAAATACGCATCACGCTTATCAATGTTGTGAGGATGCCTAAAATCATGTGGATTTTTAAAGAACCCAACTTTTCAACCGTATTGGGCATGTTCGATAAAACAAATGTTCCTGTCATCAAAAGAAAAATAAGCAATCCCCCACTAAGCCAGTGGAGGATAACAGAGCGTGATGTGTAGCGTGTCATAAGTGCTCCTTAGATCGCAAGTTTGGTAGCTAATGTTTTGCGTTGTTCGGTTGTCAAAACACTCAAAACTTTTTCAATGCTCTTGGCTTGAACATCAATCATCTCTTTAGACAAAGAAGCTCTGTTTTTGACAAAACCCTCTTTATCAAAGGTGCCATCTTTGTTGATAATAACGACCGCTTCTTTGGTGTCGACTTTGTCAAAACGCTGTTCGCGTACATCAAACATCACTTTTTGAATCTCATTCCATTGTGTTTTAGACAAATCCATAGTGGAGAGTGTCATCATAACCTCTTGCATACCATTGCCACTCATTGCCATCTGCTTTTGAAAAGGCATTTTGCCTGATCTGCTATCGCAGTCCATAAAACCTTTTGGTCCTCCAAAAGCGTAAACTGAGCTTGATGCCACCATAAGCGCTAAACTAAGTGTGATGAGTTTTGTTGTTTTCATCGTGAATCCTTTTTTTGATTTGTGATGAAATTATAAAAGACGAAGGTAATCCGTAACCCAAGCGAAGGTAAACAGAGGTAAACAGGATTATTTTGGAGAAATGATTAGCGTAACGTGAGCATTCTCATAGCTATAGTCTATCGTATAGCCGTTAAGATGGACGGTTTTTTGAATGATAAAAAGACCAAATCCATACCCCGTTGAGCTCTTATGTCTTTGCGTTTTATCCAATTTCCAACTGTGTAAGTTCTGAGAAATATCAATAGGAAGCGGTTCTCCTACATTGGAAATGTGGAGTTTATTTTCCTTACATGTAAGAGATACTTTATGGTTTTTTGAATACTGCAAGGCATTGTCGAGTATGTTTTTCAAACAAACCAACCACAACTCTTTATCCCCGTAAAGCGTATACCTTTCACATCCCTTTGTTTGTATAGCGTCCGCATCCTTTACATGTAAGGTTTGCAAAACTTCTTCTAAAAGGGAGTTTAGCGCATGAGGGTGTGGCAGAATTGCTTCATTTTTACCAATAAGCTCTTCTAAGGTCTTAAATGTATTGAGCTGAGCGTTAATCGCCTCAAATACCGTATGAATCTGTTCATGCGTTTTCACTGAGGGCTCATTTTTAAGGTAAAACATTCCTTTTGCCAAAGGTGTTTTCATCTCATGCATAAATATTTTATTAAACATCTCGCGCGTTTCTAAAAGGTAGCCAATATGACGAATGGCTTTGTTGTAGGAGTGGGAAATTTGATTGATTTCTTTATACTGTGAGGTCATTGCCACTTCAGAATAATCCCCACCTTCCATTCTTTTAAAGTGTAGCTCCACATCCATAAGCGGTGTGAGCATTTTTTTTGAGACCATAAATAAAATCGTTTGAAGCCCCAACAAGATAGCAAAAATGGAGTGAATCAAAATGAGCGCATAGTCCTCTTCTAAATCTTCTAAATAGATAGTGCCTATGGGATTGTACACATACAACACCTTTTTTCCTTGATACGAAAAGAGGCTGAAGCCTTTAAGCTCATCTCCTTTGTGATAAAGCATTTTTGCTTCGCTAGGGGGCTTTTGGGTAAAAATTTTAACGTTATACGCTTTCAAATCCTCATCACTAATGCTAAACGATTGAATCAACACGGGTTGTAATGAGCTTGCGATACTAAAATAACGCGCCATATTGTGCTCATCTTGCAGGTGTTTTTGGCGAATATAAAAAAATCCCCACAGTCCAAGAATCACCACAAGAGAAATCACAAATAAAAGCCTGATTTGTGCGATTAATGAGGTTTTGATATTACTCCACAAGGCGGTACCCTCGACCACGAAGGGCGATAATATGTTCTTTGAGAGAATAGGGTTTGATTTTTCCTCGAATTTTGCTGATAATCATCTCTAAACTTTTTCCATCCATTGATGAAATGGCAGGCGAATCGTAGAGGAGTTGCTCTTTGGAGACCACATTGCCATTGTGTTTGACAAGCTGTGAGGCAACTTCAAATTCAGCTTCGGTGAGGAAAAGAGGATTTTCTAGAAAAAGAACATCATGGGCTTTGGCATCAATGACAAACGCCCTGCTAGGCTTTTCATCTAAAAAAGCATTAACCCTTCGAAGCAAACTGCTGATGCGTGCATACAACTCATCAGGATCATACGGCTTAGGCAGGTAATCATCTGCACCAATTTGTAATCCCATGACTTTATCGCTGGTACTGTTGCGAGCGGAGGAGATAATAATAGGAATCTGACTTTTTTTTCGCAGTTCACGACACACTTCAAGCCCATCCATCCCCGGAAGTCCCAAATCCAAAAGCACTAAGCTGTATGGTTCAAGGGGTGTAACAACGGCTTTAAAAGGGTCATCACAGATATCTACGTGTAAGCTTCTTTGCTCCAAAAATGCTTGAATCAAAGAGGCAAATTCTTCATCATCTTCAATCAATAAAATCTTTTGCATCGCCTTACCTCAAATACGTTTTTAAAAGACTCGCAAGGTTAAGTATCTCTTTTTCTCTATCGTCTTCGCTGACGTGATTTCCCAGATGCTCTTTGATATGCCCGTCCAGTACCTCGCTCATTAACGAGTGTATAGCACCGCGTGCCGCGCTGATTTGTTGTAAAATTTTAAAACACTCTTTTTCGTCTTCCAAAGCTTTTTCAAGACTGCTCAATTGACCTTTGATTTTTTTGACCCGTAAAAGCAGCTTCTCTTTATTGGCAATCGTATGAGACATTTTTGACTTTTATAATTTTATTAGATATACTGGGGTATAGTATCAAAAAAAAATTTAAAAAGGTCTAAAATGAACACGCTAGAATCGCTCAAAAGTCTTGCACATTCGCACAATTTCGATACGTCAAATCCGATTTCCCAGAAAAACACGCTTTATGCCACGCTTTTGACGTTTACGATGATGGTCTTTGAAATCGTCGGCGGCCTTTATTTTAACTCGATGGCACTTTTAGCGGACGGATGGCATATGAGTTCGCATGCCTTAGCACTCGGTATGGCATTTACGGCATATGTTATGGCAACTAAATACGCACAAGATTTTCGCTTCAATTTCGGAACGTATAAAATAGAAGTGCTAGGCGGTTATACCAGTGCGATTTTATTGCTAGTCGTCGCTTTTTTTATGGCGTACCATTCGATCGAACGTCTTTTCAATCCGGTGCAAATTGCCTATCAAGAAGCGATCGCCATAGCTGTTCTCGGATTGATCGTCAATCTTGTATGCGCATGGCTGCTCAAAGACGACGATCATCATCACCACGGACACGATCACCACGGACACGATCACCACGGACACGATCACCATGAACATCATCACCGTCACGATATGAACCTTAAAGCCGCCTACCTTCACGTTCTCGCCGATGCCTTGACGTCGGTTTTGGCGATTGTCGCACTTTTAGGCGGCATGCTATGGGGTGCAAATTGGCTTGATCCGGTGATGGGAATCGTCGGTTCGGTCTTGGTTTTCATATGGGCGGTAGGGCTCATCAAACAATCGGGGAAAATACTCTTAGACGCAACGATGGACGAACCGATTGTTCAAGAAATCATCGACGTTATCAATGCTTTGGAAGAAAAAATCTCGATTAAAGATTTACATGTATGGCAAGTCGGCAAAGGCAAATACGGCTGCATTCTCACACTGTGCGCTCAAACACCCCTGAGCATCGAGCAGGTCAAACACGGACTTTCCATTCATGAAGAGTTGGTACACGTATCGATCGAACTCGCATAAAAAGCTTCCTTAAAGGTGCCAACACACCCTATCGGCACCGCAAAAACATTACGATTTAGCAGAATTTAGCTTTTTAAGCAGTCTATTTGTGTTGTAAATACTGATAAACAGCGTCCCACCTAAGAGCACAAATGCCAAGCCAAGGCAAACACTGAGTGCGAGTGGTACGCTTTGGCTCATCGCTTTTGTGGGAGAAGCTGATTCATTTTTGGTGGCTGTTTTTTTAAACCCAGCTTTAGGCGCGATGCCTTTACGGCTTATCTGATGACCAGGACCTCCATCTAAAATCACCTCGTACGGCACTTTAGGGATGCTCAAAACAAGTTCACTGCTATCGGGCAGTCTTTGTTGGAGTAAAATCTCTTGGCTTCCTAAGGCTTGCAGTTTCACCAATGCTCCAGGAGCGCCCTCGCCTGTGCTAAATTCGCCTTTGATACTGATTGTGTCATCGTCATTGTCGCTTACATGTAACAACAATGTATGCGCGCACATAAGCGTTG
The DNA here is from genome assembly GCF_001723605.1 of Sulfurospirillum halorespirans DSM 13726. Classification (NCBI taxonomy): domain Bacteria; kingdom Pseudomonadati; phylum Campylobacterota; class Epsilonproteobacteria; order Campylobacterales; family Sulfurospirillaceae; genus Sulfurospirillum; species Sulfurospirillum halorespirans. Next base: position 1,879,571 of record NZ_CP017111.1, read on the forward strand.
GCACCATCAATCCCATCATCCACACCATAAATTTTTTCATGCTCTCTCCTCTTTTTTAATCCAAAACGATTGTATTGCTTCAGGCTGACACGGTAGTTTTCGTGCACTCCAAAGCAGCGCGCATCCCAACAACAAAAGCCAAATATCGACCCCTAAAATAGGGCTAAAAGGGAAAAATCCTAGCATAAACCAGTGCAGTAAAACTGAGCCGATAAACAACACACCTCCCAAGGCTAAAAACTCTTTGGCAGCTTGGTAGGTGTTGAAGCGGTAAAACGCCCAGAAAAGCGTTGCGAGCCACGCATTGTAAAAGAGTCCTTTTTGCCATAAAAGCCGATCACTCAGATCAAACGGTAAAAGCCACTGCAACACGAAAAGCACACCCGTGGCGGGAATGACGCCGACCATGATGCTTAAAGAGAATTTTGCCATCCAATGATAAAAAGGAATGCGCTCATCAAACTTTTTCGCCTGTTTTTCAAGCCACAGCATCACGCCAAAACCGATTGCCAGAGCAGATGCGACCATCACTAAGGCCACTAACGTTCGGCTGATAATATCCACGCCTGCTAAAAAATGAAGAAAGAAGGTCGCTTCCGCAAAGAAAACACTCCACGAACGATCCAGTGCTTTTTGCTCAGAGATAAGCGAGCCATCGACCGCACTGAGGGTTAGACTAGGCTTGTTAAACGCACCACCATTTAGAAAAGGCTTGGTAATATCGTACCCTTTGAGCTCGATCTGGGCATTTGTAGCGTTCCAGTTGACCAGCTTTAATTGCTGAAAGTTGATCTGCGGATTGAGGGTTTGCGCTTTTGTGATTAATGTCTTAATCGGTAGCATCGGTGCTGTTTCACCAGAAGCGATACGCGCCTCTTCTTTAGGAAAAAGCACGGGACCGATGATCGCATCGATGCGGCTCTCTTTGCCACCACTTGCCAATTTTGCCATAGGAATGGAGCTTAAAAGTGAAAGGTTCATAAAAGCACCGCTGAGTGTAATCAGTAAAAAGATAGGAAAAACCCACGTAAAAATCTTTACATGTAAACGTGAAAAAAGTGCTTGCGGCGTTTTGGGTTTGTTCTTGTAGGAGAAGATAATGATCAAAATAACGCCTGAAATGACGATGCTCATCACACCCACAGCCATAAAACCAAAGAGTAAACGCCCCAAAAAGCTAAAGGCGACTCCAAAAAGCTCTTTATCAAAATCCAGCACTTTGCCGTAATGGAGTTTATTTAAAAAGCCTGCAAGATGCGATTGCGCTCCTTCATCCTGAATCTTTTCACCACTAAAAGGATTGAAAAAAAGTGGGGCACTAAAACGGTGTGAAATGCTCAAAGCCGTTTCCCCTTTTGTTCCAGGAAGTGTGATAAGCAGGTTATTTTTAGGAAAGTTGGGGTCTTCTAAAACCTGATTGAGCATTGTTTTATACTCAATCTGCGTCACATCTGTCCTCTCAATATGACGCGATGGCTTTTCCCACACTTGAAGGTACGGCAAAAAAATGGCAAAAATGCCAAAGAAAACGCTGATGTACATGACCAGCGAAACAACCATACCAAGTGCGGCATGAAGCCTTAAAAGGCGTTGTTTCCATAATTTAGATGCGTTAATCTCATTCATACAGCCATCCTAAAATGCCCACAACGATCAACGTTGGAAGCACAAAACGAAGCAGTGCGCTAAGTTTGCTAGGCGCTAAGGCGATCCACAAAGCGACCGCCGCCCACGCCAACGTGTTGTACAAAAGAGCGATCACGGCGAAATCGTTTTTAAAAGGCGAATCAAAAGCGACCAAAACGCACAGGCTAAGATACGAAAGCACCAAACCGCCAAAGATGGCGGTGATGATGCGAAAGAGCCCGATTTTTTTACCATGGGGCTCTGGAGTTGATAAATAGCGATAAAGGCTCATATGTACGACTTCCCTTAAAATCGGTAATCAAACGTCACGCCAAAGGTGCGCGGTTGACCCACTTGTAAATTGGTTCCTCGATATGAATAAAGCACGTCTTCATCCAACGTATTTTTGACGTAGGTACGAATTGTATAGCTTTTGGTTTCATAGCCAAAATTGGCATTGACCAGCGTATATTTGCCTGCGGTGTAGGCTTCGTTGTTATCGATGCCTGAGTAGTATTCACCCACATACGAGAGGTCGCTTCCAAAGAATAAGCCTCCGCCAAAGTGTTGGGTAAAACCAACATTGCCCGTAAAATGAGGCGCGTAATTGAACTCATTTCCTTTATAACTCGTACCTGTTGGCGTTTCGGTGATTTCAGATCGTAAAAGACCAAACCCGCCGTGTAGCTCCAAATTTGAGCTCAAACGGTAACTTGCTTCGGCTTCAAAACCGTAACTTTTACCCTCAGGAATGTTGGTAATACGATTACTTAACAAGCCTTGGTAGCCATCATAATCGTTGTAAAAAAGGTTGGTATTGAGCGTTAGACTTTTATTGAGCATTAACGAGCGCGTTGTCGCTTCATACGTCCACACCTCTTCTTTATCAAACTCATAGTACGTATAAGGCACCGCGCTCACATAAATGGAACCACCACCGGGCGTGTAGCCTTTGCGAATCGTAAACCCTAAATTGTGCTCTGGAGTAAGTTTGTAGTTAATGCCTACTTTTGGCAGGAAAATCGTTTCAGCCGTATCGGTATCGGTGGAGGCCATATTGGCCCCTCTTTGATACGAAACGTCTCTTTCTTGTTGCTCTCTCTCAACACGTCCACCAAAAATTACATCTAAAGAATCGCTTACATGTAAAGACTCTTCAGCAAATAAAGCGGCCGTTTTGATCTCATCATCACCACTCAACAGTGTGATACCATCGGTTGCAATATCTTGCGTACGGTTGTAAAAATAAAGCCCCACCATGCTCGTCAACAACCCACCTTTGGGGTCATGCACCAAACGCGTTTCAAGGGTATTGCTCTTTTCATCCAGATCCAAAGGCATCACGAGTGTTGCTTGTTCAAACGAGGCTTGATAATCGCTATGACCGAGTAGCGTATAGAGTTTTAGATCATCATTGATCGCGTATTCGACATCGACACTTACGGTTGTGGTGGTGGTATCGGTGTAGCGCACAGGGTTGGAAGATGTGACGACATCTTGGAATAATGAAATATCAGGGTTACTGATTTCATTCATATATTCGCCCTCTTGGCTGCGATGCGATACGGTCGTCTTAACGATCAACCCTTCAATATCTTTAGGAATCCAAAGCATTTTTCCCCGCACACTGCCTTGCTTAATCTCCGAAGCATCCCAAGGGGTACTCGCGCCTGTGTAATTGATAAATCCATGTCCGTAAACGCCCTGCGCAGCCAGTCGTAAGGCTAATTCATCCTCTACGATGGGACCTGAGATCATCGCGGCAAGCAGCGCTTTGTCATCTTCGTTTTCATAACCAACGCGCACAGCACCCTCAGGCTCAAACGTCGGATCTTTGGTATTGATGACAACCGCACCACCGATGCTATTGCGTCCTTGTGTGGTCGATTGAGGGCCACGAAGCACTTCGATCTGTTCAATATCCCAAGCGCCAATGTCCAAATAACGCTGTCCGCTCCAACTCTCACTCAAACCATCCACACTCGTACTAATGCGTGGACGCGCCCCCGAGATAAACGCGTGCATTCCCGATGCAGGGCCTGCGCCACTGACACCACGAATGACGGGAAGATCTGAGGGATTATTGATCATATTGGGTACTTGCGCCGCTACATCGTACGCCGATTTTGTTTGTGAAGCATCAATGGTATCGCCCTTGAAAACACTGACTGCGGTTGTTGTCTCTTGCAAAGAACGCTCAATTTTTTCGCCCGTAACGGTTACTTCTGAGAGTTCCACCGTGGTAGTGTTTTCTGAAAATGCAAGTGACGGTAGCAGTAAACATACAGCCAAACTCATTTTCCATAATTTTTTGTCTAACATCCATCGTCCTTTTTGTATCATGTTTGTTTTGATGGTGGAAGTGTGCCATTTATGAGGATGATTATCAATAAATAAAGAGTCACGAAAGGGAAAAAAAGAGATAAAAAGAGGAAAAAATGCGATTTACAAGAGTTGTTTGCGATAAATGCTCGGCGATATGCCAAAATGCTCCACAAAACGTTTGCTAAAATTGCCCGTGTGTTTGTAACCGACTTTAAACGCCGCCTCTTTCACGCTCATATTGTTTTGCAGTAAAGTCTTTGCCACATCCAAGCGCTGTTTTTGAAGCATCTCATACACGGTCATGCCGTAATACGCTTTAAAATCTTTTTTGAGATAGCACTCATTAATCGCCGAACGATAGGCAATCTGTTTGATCGAAAGCTCTTTATCGTACTCGTGCAAGATGATATGTCTCGCTTTTTCAAGGGAATGAATCGTTTTAATATCCAACGAAAAATCGGCAATCTTGTGCATCGTACTCATCATACGCTCAATCGTATAATGCGCCAAATACATAATATGCGCCTCCAAATAGAGCACATTCAAGAGATTTTCATCCATTGCGTGTTCATCAAACGCCTTTAAAATCTCCAGTTGTCTTAGATCAATCTCACCACCTTCTAAAACAGCATAACCATTCTGTTGCGTCTCCTCAGCCATCTTTGTGTACACCTCTTGATAATTTGAGATGAGATGAAACAGCAGCTCTTCTTTGATGCCAATCGTAATCGTACGGTAGTGCTTGTCTTTTTGCATCTGCATCTCCATACAAAACGCATGGGACGAAAAACCGATAAAAAAGCTGTTTTTCTTGATGAGGTATTGTGTCTTATTTTTAAACACGTGCGTAAAGTCATCGCCAAGGTTGAACACCAACACCGCCCCAGAAATATCCGAAGAGAGCGACGTTATCGTATCTTGATGCAAAACATACGCGTACGTGTACGCCGCCACACCGTTTCCAAGGTTATACCAAATAAACGTCCCATCCCCCAGTTCGGGTTTGACCTTTGCCAAAAAATTTTCACGCGAAAAAGGGTACTGCTTCGTTTGAGCGATCTGCAACAGATCATAAGCATTGATACGTAAAACAGAACTTTCGCTCACCCTCTTCCCCTAAAATTAAGTTACCATGAGTTGATAAGCATTCTCAAACAAAGGTATTTTATATTGTAGCAAATCTTCGCCTTAAAATGTAAAAGGTTCTTACATGTAAAGCCTTGATCTCTTCAAAAATCACACTTCTTCTGTATTTTTACGGATAAAAAGTGTGTGTGTTGGGTAGGCAAATTCGATCCCTTCTTTACCAAAAGCTTCAAATATTGCCATATTAATCGACTCTTGAATATCCATATAGATCGTGTAATCATCGCTATTGACGTAGTACACAAATTCAAAATTCAAACTTGAATCGCCATAGCTTGCAAAATGCCCCCGATCATACGTTGTCGTATCGATCATGGTAATAATCTCTTTGACGATGGTCGTGATTTTTTTGAGCTGTTCTGGTGCAATCTGATACGTCACACCTAAGGAAAATACAACCCTTCGCCTTTCCATTCTTTTATAATTATGCACGCGGGAATTGGTCAAATCGGTATTGGAAAAGACAAGTTGCTCGCCACTGAGTGCTCGAATACGGGTCGTTTTGATACCAATATGCTCCACAACCCCTATTTTATCGCCAACCATGATAAAATCACCCGACTCAAACGGTTTATCAAAGAAAATGACAAAATAGCTAAAAAGATCCCCAAGAACAGCTTGAGCGGCTAGCGCAACGGCAATACCACCAATGCCAAGACCTGCCACCACGGCGGATATTTTTACCCCAAGATTATCAAGGAGAAACATGATGGCAATCATCCAAATAGCAAAACTCACCAGCCCACTAATCCCTTTGAGTTGATCTTTCTTTTGGATCGAATCAACCGATGTTTGTAAATAGCGTTGCAAACTATAATGAGCAATAGCAATCACAATACGAACAGAGAACATGGTCAGTACCACAAAGATCATCACATCAAGGATATGTTCAAATTTTGAGGACAATACAAGAAATTTGAGCGATAGATAAAAGATAGAAAAGTAAAAAACAGGAATAAAATACGTCTCGATGACACTGATGATTAAACCACTCACGTTTGTGGGAATCGCATTAATCCATAGTTTTAGCTTTGTCAAAATGTAATATTTAAAGATAAAAACAGACAAAGAGCCTAAAGTAAAAAACCCAAAAGCAATGCAATAGTCCAAAAGCGGATTGCCCATAATCGTATAATCTAAGAGTAAATTGATCGTCATGTTATCGTACGATCAGGAATCACCGCACGCATAAATCCTTCGCCCCATGTGTGAACATCGTTACTGCGCACAATCGCATTCATACGCATCATTCGGTACGTCCGATCATCTTCGCCTAATGTTAAGGCAAGATAGAGCACCTCTTCCATACTTTTCGCATCGTAAGGATTAGTCAATAATGCGCCATGAAGTTCAACCGCAGCTCCTGCAAACTCAGAGAGAACAAGCACGCCATTGCCCCCTAAATGCCCTTGTGTTGCCACATACTCTTTGGCGACAAGGTTCAGTCCATCGCGTAACGGGGTAATCCACGCAACATCCGCCATAGCATAATACGCAATCACCTCTTCATAAGGAATAGAGCGGTAAAAATAACGCACAGGCGTCCAATCCAGCGTCGAAAAGCGACCGTTAATGCGCCCAACTAAGGTGTCAACTTCGACTCGAAGTGCCTCGTACACTTCCATACCAGGCGCTGCTGGGGTGACAAAATTGAGCAAAACCAACTTTCCAACAAATTCAGGGTGCTTTTCAAGTAACGTCTCAAACGCCACAAGTTTTTCAAGCGCACCTTTGACGTAGTCCAGTCGCTCCAATGAGAGAATGACACGTTTACCCAAAAATTGAGCGCGAATATCTTCTATTTTATGGTGCAATGTCGTTTTGTGAAGCAAATGATCAATCTGCGCACAATCAATCCCAACAGGATGCGCACCCAACCTCACCCTCTTTCCTAAAACCTCAATCTCATCGCTCATCAAATCCACACCAAGCGCGCAACCATAGGTCATAAACCGTGGAGCACAAGGGAGTTGGGAAAGAATTTTTGTCGGGGCATAACTGCGCACGACATCGACAAAATTTTCCACATAACGAGGAATGTGAAAGCCTATATAATCGCACTGCAACAGACTTCCGATGATCTCACGACGCCACGGAATGATATTGAAAATATTGGAAGGTGGAAAGGTTGTGTGGTGAAAAAAGGCGATTTTCAGATCGGGTCGTAACATGCGCAAAAACGCAGGCACCATCCATAAATTATAATCATGAATCCAAACCAAAGCGCCTTTTGATGCTTCCAGTGCGGCTTGTTTGGCAAAAATTTCATTAATTTCAAGGTAATGTTCCCAGTGTTCTTGCTTAAATTCAGCCTTATCGGGAAAGGAAAAAATGATGGGCCAAAATGCCTCTTTGGAAAACTTCTTATAAAACAGATCCACATCTTTGGCTAAAAGAGGAATGCGCGCGGCTTTTAATTTGGGGTATTTTTCCACATCAACATCAACATGCACTTCAAAGTTTGAAGGTGTGCGTGAGCTTTGTTGCGACCACGCAACCCATGAGCCCTCAACGCCTGAGGAGAAAAAATTTAACAGTGTTGGCATAATGCCATTGGGACTTTTAGGTTTTCTCCTCTCTCCATTTGCCAACTCATCAAAGGGCAACCGATGGTACACCATGACCAAATCCGACGTTCCCTCTTCATGCACCACGCTTGGCTTCTCACTTTTCAAAAACTGATAATGCGCAAGCCCCTCAATAATCCCCGCACACCCCTCGCCCGATGAAAGATAAACTCCTTTGTCATCACGAACTGCGTGCACAAGGGCTGGCTCTGCTCCTCCCACAACGATGCTAGAGAAGCCTTCTTGAAACATCGACAAATCATTCATCGTGTCACCCGCGGTCACAACCGTTTCGTGAGCAAATTCAAGATGCGCACACAGCTTCCGCAAGGTCGCACCTTTGCCAACGCCTTTAGGTAAAACATCAAGGTATTTTCGTGCGGAGAAAAGAAGCTCACACCCCAAAGAGGCAACAACAGCTCTTAGCGCATCATCAATCATCGCTTCATGCACCAAAAACGAGCACCGACGCTCCTGTGGAACACTTTGGCGCTCTAAATAGGAAAAAGATTCCAGTGCATCTACCACCGATTGCGTGCCAGGCCAAAGATCGGAAATCTCTTGTTGCAACGGAAAAACAGGCAACAACGTATCACCATAAACCACCGTCGCCCCCACATCCGCGATAATATAATCAGGTCTGGGAACCATCGGGTCATTTAAAACAGGCAAAATCGACTCTAAGCCTCGTCCTGTGACAAAAACAAGTTTAGCATAAGGAATATTTCCGCTAAAAAGTTCACGTAAATGCCGTCGTGCTGGCAGTGGACCTGCGAGTAAAGTACCATCCAAATCCGTTGCTAGAACAACGCTTGAGTTTGAATGTAAAGAAGAAGAAAGTAATTTTTTAAGCATCTATGCCTCCATTGCATTTTGTTGTGCAAAACCCTTTGGTGGGGCAACATTTATGTAAAAACACCTCGTCATATTGAATTAATAGCCATATAATAGCTTCGTATGTCAATCTATTGTAGCTAAAACTTTTACATTCTAGCTTAGGGGATGCGGTGTAAATGCGTGTCGTAAATCTTTACATGTAATTCACAAAGCGCTCAATCTTCGCTATAATTTTTTTATGAAAAAAGAAACCATTCTTCAACAGCTTAAAAGCATGAAAAATAATTATTTACCTGAAGGCTTTGTTATAGAGGGCTTATTTGGCTCTTACGCTCGTGATGAAGCCGATGAGACAAGTGACATTGACATTTTCATCGAAGCCAAACCCTCCTTTGTCGAACGCTACGGCATTAAATCTATTGAGCTAATCGAAGAAATTAAAAAAGAGATGAGTTCTGTTTTTGGCATTTCCATTGATTTGGCTGATAAAACAGGCATGGGTAAAACTGCTCAAAAATTCATTATCGATCGAACGATTTATGTCTAAAGTGTATTAGAAGTTAAAATTCAACTCAGGTTTTTTACTTTTTAGCTATTGCAAAAATTGTGGAGGTAAAGCTAGAATGAACCAACAAGATGATACAAAGATAAGCATACCTTTTGAAGCTATTTTAAAGCACAGTAAGTTTTTTAACTATAAAGTTCTTATACTATTTCTTGGCATGGTATGTGGTGTTATATTTCTTTTGCTGAGCAATAGTCAAAAAGTTTTTGAGGCAAACGTCTATCCAAAATCTGCAAAAGAAATTCGTAATATCCATTATTTAAAAACTAAAGATGGTTTTCTTTTTACTTTTAGTGCCAATAATGCAAATCTCAATGAAATTATTGATTTTAACGCCATGAAAAAGGAAGCTTCTTTATCCGACAAGCTTACTTATATCATCGATAGATCAGTATCTCAAGCTAAATATACCCCTAAAAAAAGACATGAATTTTTATGGCCAGAAGAGTCAAAGATACTACAAGAGATGGCAATATACTCATCAGATAAAATGAGGAAAGTTTTATTTATCAATCACAATGGAAAATGCTTTTACATTGTCAATAAGAATTAAAAGTTTACCCCGACCTCTTTTTCTTTTATACACCAATATCTTCATTCCAAAGTTCAGGATTATTTTGTATAAAAGATTCCATAAGTTGACGACATTTTGGGTTATTGATGACTTCAACTTCTACCCCTCGAGACCTCACGTACGCTTCTGGTCCACAAAAGGTTTGGTTTTCACCGATAACGACTTTGGGTATGCCATAAAGCAAAATGGCACCACTGCACATATCGCAAGGAGATAACGTAGAGTAAAGAGTGGCTCTTTGATAATCGCCTGCGCTAAGTCGCTCAGCATTTTCCAAACAGTCCATTTCGGCATGCAGTACAGCACTTCCTTTTTGAACTCTTTGATTGTGACCACGCCCGACGATTTTACCGTCTATCACAAGAACCGCACCAATAGGAATACCACCCTCATCCAACCCTTTTTGCGCTTCTTCTATGGCTGCTTCTAAAAATTTATCCATTATTTTTGCCTTTTAGTTATCTTAGATTGCTTTACATGTAAAAAATGAAATTTCAGAAAGTTAAAAGTTTAACTCCGACCTCTTTTTATTTTATAGTGAATCAAAATGATAATACTCCACAATACATCCACAAATTACATATAACAATTTGATTTAACAAAAATCCTATTGTAAAACTAAAAAAACCTACTCGTAAATTCTGGGCTGGCAAATGATTGTTTTTTTTCTTCAACCAAAAAGCTGTAATCATAACCGTAAGAAAAGCTCCTGGAAGTGAAAAAATATGTCCTAATCCTAGAAGTCCTTCTGGTATCTTAGCAGTCCAGTTTATGTTCAAATAAATTATAAAACTAATAGCAATTGCCGTTGATACACCTGTATAGAATGATGAAGTAAGCTTAAAAGCTGAACTCAGTCCAAGAATTATAAGTGGTACTATAAAATAGTACCAAAGTCCTATATACAAGCCATCACCTATTCCCAAAACCAATATTGGTACTATCATAGATACTAGTATTGATATATACAAATTTTTCATAATACCTCTTAATTTTGTCTTTGAAGGCTAACTGTTTTATTTACAAAATTGATATTCCAATAAATATCAAATTTTTTCAACTGTTCAAATTGAAAGTTATCTTCAAATCCTAATTGAATCTTTGGAACAGATTTACTTTTATAATAATTAACAGTACAAATGAAACTTGTATTGCTTTTCAATAAAGCAAATCTTTTTCTCTCATTTGATTTAAAAAATACAGAGATACAAACAACATCAGCTTCGACTGAACCATATTTTATTTTTGTTATAGGATTATTTTTATTTTCCAAAACTCTAATTTTACTCACAGCTTGAAAAAGCAATTTCTCTACAGCTTCTTTAGTGATTAAAGAATCTTCTACAAGTATTTTTGCATCAAATCTTTTTATTCCATCCAAACTAATATCTTTAATTTGTATAACTTCCCATCCGATTCCATATATTTTAGGAAAAATTTGAAACTTATAAGAACGATTATCTATATTTGTGTCTTGAATATCAGGTATTAAGATAAATGATTCTTTTGATAAGTAGTCATCTAGACTTGTTACTGATTCTTCTTTGGACATTTTATAGAGTTGAGAGTTTTCAAAACTTATCATTCCTCCTATACTATAAGGATGCCTATAATTTATAAAATATCTTTCATACTCAGGGAAAACTATATAAAGTATTTTCCCGATTAAGACCAAAAGATGAATGATTTGATTTTTATCATTTATATTTTTTATATCAATATGTATATTTAACTGTGTAGTACCAATTATACCTTTTGAAAATGTTTTAACTCGAATATTCTCATTATGTAAAAATAACTTCACATATTCTTGAGTCATTTTTTCATCAATAGATGATAAATATCTCTCATTAATCACATTGGTTACCATCAAGAATTTAATTATTCCAAGTATACAACCACTAGCAATATCAAGTAAATTATTCTTTATATCTTCAAGTTCATAAGATTTAATTGTTTTAAAAACTTCTTCCCTTGTTCCATGTTCTTTAAAAGAATAAATAATTTCGCTTCCATTAATTTCAACTTGACCATGGCTTATAGCATTTCTCAAATCAATATTTATTCTAGTTAAAAATTTGTAATTAAGTTTATTCAAACTACTTTTTAAAGCTCCTAGTTTATTTTGTTCTTTGTAATTTTTATCGGCTACAAAATCATTTTCAATATACAAAATAAATCTATACAAAATAAATCTATACAAATGATTCAAACAAAATTCCATCAACTGAGTAATAATAGGCAAATAGTATATTTTAATTTTTATTGATTCATCAAAAGCGACATCATCAAGTTCATTGTAAGTTTCTAAAATATGATGGTATAAATTAATTGCACTAAATAAATTATTTTGTTGCTCAAAAAATACTGTTGAAAATTTTTTACTGTCTTGCAAAAATAGGTTATCTAGATTTTCAAATACTTCATTTTCTACATCTCTATTAAAATAATATTGTGGTTGTGTCTTGATAAAATCATATAAAATTCCAATAAAGAATAGTTGTATATTCTCTTCATTCAAAGAAAATTTCTCTTTGATAATCTTTATTTTATCTACCAAATTAGCATTATTTGATACTACGCTGTATTGTGTGAACAACGTCAATAATAAATTCTGCATTTATTTTTTTGCAACCTTTTCATAGATTTTTAAGAAAGAAAAAAGCTTAGGGCTAAACTTTTAACTTTGTTATCCTTCTAAATTTTACATGTAATATTTTCAAAGAATTACCCTTGTAAAAACCGCTCCACATCCCCAACGATTTCATCCACCGCCTCAGTAGCTTTTTGATGCAATACTTTGGTATAAACCCTCTCATTAATGGCGTTACTTGGCTCTAAATTATTGAGGATGGAAACCTTTACATGTAAAGCAAAATGATCCATAGCAACGACGTTTCCGCTTGAGCCGATGATGACTAAAAACTGGCACTCTTCCATCGCTTCATAGAGGTGTTCGTACATTGGAGCGGCTTCGCCGAAGAAGACGATGTCGGGACGAAAGGAGCCGCCGCAGTTTTTACATGTAAAGGTTCGCTCTTGCTTGGTGTAGCCGATGAGATGGGTTGTGCCACACTGTTCACAGCGAAGGCGAGGTAAAAAGCCGTGCAAGTGCAAAATCTCTTTGCACCCTGCTCGCTCAAAAAGATCGTCGACATTTTGGGTGATGATGGCGATGTCGTTGGGGTATTTTGCTTGAAGCTTTGAGAGAGCATAATGCGCGGCATTTGGTTCTACAGAGGCGAGTTGTTCGCGCCTTGCGTCGTAAAATGTGAGGGTATTTTCACGGTTCCAGCTCAAACAGCCAGCCTGACAGATCTCTTCGATGCGGTACTTTTCCCACAGTCCACCCGTGTCGCGAAAGGTGGAGAGTCCACTCTCCGCACTGATGCCTGCTCCTGAGAAAATCACAACCCGTGCCATGGCTTGCCTCCTTAAAGTTTTGCTAAAAATGCCTTGATCGCCTCGTTGCACTCTACTGGGTTTTCAACCACACTCATATGCGCCGCATTTTTGATGAGCACAAACTCTGAGCCCTTTATTTGCTCCGCCATTGCTTTCATTTTGACTGGAGGTGTTAGGGTGTCGAGTTCGCCACACAAAACAAGGGTTGGAATGCTGATAGAAGGAAGAAAAGATGTCATGTCATTGCGTGTCAGCATGGCAAACAAACAGCCCTTAACACCGATAGAGTTAAACTTCGTCGACTTGGCGATGCGTTTATCGACCACCTCTTTGTGCGCTTTTTTATAGCCATCGCTGAAACAGTGTCCGATGAAATTTTTGGAAAACGAGGTCAAGCCTTGTGCATTGATGCGTCTGATGACGTCGGAGCGGTTGAGTTTGCCTTCATTATCGTCGGCATTGGAAGCCGTGTCGCATAAAATGACCGCGGAAAAAGCATTTTCCATGCGTTCAAGGGCGCGAAGGGCAATGTACCCACCCATCGAGAAGCCACACAAGATCGATGGCTTTTCAATTCGAAGCTCGCTAATCATCAGTTCAAGATCGTCGACAAACGATTCCATGGTAAACTGTCCATCACCCACAGAAGAGCCACCAAGCCCTCTGATGTCGTACGCCACACAGTAGTAGTTTTCACTCAGCGCTGCGATTTGCTCGTGCCACATGGTATGGTCATACGGGAAACCGTGTAAAAAAATGATTGCTGTATCTTTCTGATTGCCTTCCACTAAAACCGATAATCCGCCGATGGTTTTTTTCATATTTTATCCTTTGTATAGCTCATTATACATCAGACATTAAAATATAAAGCCTCCCTGTGGTGCATCACGATCGCCGTGGTACTTTGCTCGGGGTGAATCTGAAATGTTTCACTGAGATTTATGCCAAATTCTTCAGGTTTAAGCAGATCAAAAATGATTTGCGTATCTTCCAAGGCAGGGCACGCTGGGTAGCCAAACGAGTAGCGACACCCAAGGTAGCGCTTCATCTGCACATCGCGCAGACTATGCCCTTCAAGCTCTGCGATGCCAAGATCGAGGCGTATCTGTTTATGCACGATCTCCGCCAATGCTTCAGCCAGTTCAACACCGAGTCCATGCACAAAAAAGTACTCAGTAAAATTGCCTGCATCGTAAAGCTCTTTCTCATACGCTGAAAATTTTGAACCCGCACTAACACACGTCAAAGCCAAAACATCGTGACGATCAGGGTGAATAAAATCACTTAGACTTCGGTACGGGTTTCTGTTTTGACGTGGAAAATCAAACGTCTTAATGGCACGCGCTTTGATGGCGTCGATGCTCTCACGATTTACCTGTGACTCACTAAAATACCCCTCGCTCTCATCAAAAAGATAGAGGTTGTTTTCGCTTGATCGTGCAGGATAGTAACCGTAAATCAACGTCGGCTCAAAAAGTCCCAGTCGTTCGATGTCCGCTTTGATGCGCTCAAATGTTGGCCACAAAACCTCATCCAGCTGTTTTTGCTTCGCTTCTTTGCTCTGCCCTTTACCACTGTAACCCCAACGTTGCGCAAAAAGAATTTTGTGGTTGATCCACGAAAACGCAAGCTCTTTGACGTCAGTTTTCAACACACGTCTGCCCCAAAAGGGTGGTGTCGGGATGGCAATGTCACGGCTTGGCATTTTAAGCTCATGAAACGGTGGAATTTCTTTGGCTTCTTTCGTGGCGCGATTGACACTGTTTTCAAGAACGATGCGACTAAAAGAGGTATCATAATTTTTCGCTTCGATGCGCGACATCGCCGTTATGCCCTCAAACGCGTCTTTGCAGTAATAAATCGGCCCATCGTAAATCGGACGGCAAAAGTCTTCCACAAAGTTATCGGTCAGTGCCGCACCACCTAAAATAACAGGGATGGTGATGCCCATCTTCTGCATCGCTTCAAGATTTTCTTTCATCACATTGGTCGACTTCACCAAAAGTCCGCTCATACCGATGGCATCGGCTTTGTGCTCTTTGAGGGCTTCTAAAAATGTGTCTAAATCTGCTTTGATGCCGATGTTGATGACTTTAAAACCGTTGTTACTTAAGATGATGTCCACAAGGTTTTTACCGACATCGTGTACATCGCCTTTGACGGTTCCGATGATGAGCGTGGTGGTGGTGTTCTTCTCCGTTTTTGGAAGGTAAGGTTGCAGATAATCCACCGCAGCCTTCATCACTTCAGCCGATTGGAGGACAAATGGTAATTGCATCTTTCCACTGCCAAACAGCTCGCCGACTACTTTCATCGCATCGATCAAAATTTCATTGACGATGACTTCTGCGGCTATTTCCTCTTTTGCGGTAGGTAAAAGCAGTAACATACGCTCTTTATCGCCATCGATGAGCAGGGTTGAGATTTTCTCTTTCGTATCCATCGCAAGAAACGCCGCATCGCTCTCGTCTTTGTTCTCCACAACCCCTTCAAAATGGTCAATGAATTTAAAGAGTGGATCGCCCTCCTCTCGGTGGTTGAACAGTAAATCTTCGCAGATTTTTTTATCAATATCACTGATCTTGTGCATCGGAAGCGTATTTTTAACATTAACAATCGCCATGCTAAGCCCTGCTTCGACACAATGGTGTAAGAAGACGGAGTTTAGGTATTCACGCGCGTGTTTGGCTAAACCAAAAGAAATGTTTGAAACACCAAGGACAAAACCCACTTCGGGGTGCAGTGCGTGAAATTCACGAATCGCTTCGATGGTCTCAATCGCCGCCGTATGGTACTCAGGATCGCCACTGCCCACGGTAAACGTAAGCAAGTCAAACACCAAATCTTCGGGGTGAATGCCGTGTTTTTCGGTCGCTAAAGTATAGATGCGCTCCGCAATCGCGACCTTTTGCTCTTTGCTCTTCGCCATACCGACTTCATCGATGGTCAGACATACGAGTGCCGCACCAAAACGCTTCGCTAAAGAGCAGACTTTATCGAATTTTTCGATGCCGTCTTCTAGGTTCACGGAGTTGATGATGGGCTTTCCACCAATGAGTTTGAGTGCGACTTCAAGAGCTGGAACTTGCGTGGTGTCTGGCATCAATGGCAAAAGAATCTTTTGCACATAACGCCCCATCACCTCTTTGGTGTCTTTGTGCTCATCACGTCCTGCAAAACCAACACTCACATCAATGCCATGCGCGCCACTTCTGACTTGTTGTTGCGCAACGCTCAGTGTGCCATCATAGTCTTCGGCAAGCAGTAACTCACGAAAGGCTTTGGAACCTGTGGCGTTACTTCTCTCACCAATGAGAAACGGTGCTGGGTCTTGTTTTAAAGCTCTTGTTTCAAACAAGGAGGCGATGCTACGAGGCATCTCACCTTTGGGCGTAAGAGGCTTTTTACCTTCGACACGTTTGGAAAGCTCTAAGATATGCTGAGGCGTCGTACCACAACATCCTCCAAGAATCGCAACGCTTGCAATTTCGGTGAATTTTTCTTGAAGTTCCGCAAATTCACGAGGTCCCATCGGGTAAAAGGTGTAACCACCACGGTTTTGAGGAAGTCCTGCATTGGCGTGTACACTAATGGGCTTACTCCAAACGGAACTGAGCGTTTTAACATGTTTTTCAACTTGTTCAGGGCCTGTGCCACAGTTAAAGCCAAGGCTGAGGATGTCAAAAGGCTCTAAGATCGCCGCAATCGTGGTTGCATCGGTTCCGATCAGCATCGTTCCACTGAGTTCAATCGTCACAGAAACCATGATAGGAAGTTTTACATGTAAAGATGTTTGAGCGTCTTGTATCGCATGCAAAGCAGCTTTAATTTGAAGCGGATCTTGTGCCGTTTCAATGAGAAAAAGATCGCATCCGCCATCAATCGCACCGCGTGCCGCCTCTTTGTAGCCTTCAAACATCTCATCGTAACCGATATGCCCTAAGGAGGGGAGTTTTGTCCCTGGTCCAAAGGCAGCGGCGGTAAAACGTGGCTTTTCAGGCGTTGCAAACGATGCGCACGCCTCTTTTACGATCTCAACACCGGCACGGGCGAGTTCATAGGCTCTCTCACCGATGCCATAATCGTCCAAAACCCACGGCAATGCGCCAAAGGTGTTGGTCTTGATGATGTCCGCGCCTGCAAGCAAATAGCCACGGTGAATTTTTGAGATAGCCTCTTTACATGTAACGTTCAAAAGCTCGTTGCAGCCCTCTTTGCCTTCCCACTGCTCAGGCGCAATCTCTAAGGCTTGAATCTGTGTGCCCATCGCACCGTCGATGACTAAAATTTTCTCTTTTATGAGTTCTTGAAGTGTTGCCAAATGGAGTTCCTAGTGTGTTATAACTAGAATTATAGTATCAAATTTTTGGTAAGGAGAGGCTAAAGGGTTCTGAGTCGTCCAAAGAGGCAAGCTGCCCCTTTGGTTTTTACATGTAAGACTAAGGGTTGACTGTCGATTTGTAAACGGCTTTGCCACCTTTAATCTCTTTGATGACGGCAGATCTGGTTGCATTGCCTTTATCATCGATGGAGATAAAGCCTGAAACACCTTCATAGTTGGAAGTTTTACGAATTTCAGTGTTGATGCAAACGCTGTCTTCTGGGTTGGCACAACGGTTCATCGCATCGACCATGACATTGTACGCATCGGCGCCAAGTGTGACAAAAGAGTTGACCTCTTTTTTACCTGTTTTTTTCTCATACGCCGCGATAAAATCTTTGGATTTATTGGTTGGAGGTGCGCTGTGGTCGAAAAAGTCTGTAAACATGTAGCCCTCAACCGCTTCGCCACCTAGGTCAATAAAGGTCTGATTGGCAACGCCATCGCCTGAGAAGAATGGTTTATTCAGATCAATTTGCTTCGCCTGACGCGTCATCATCGACGCTTCGGTGTGATACAGAGGCAAGAAGACAAAATCGGGGTTGAGCGCTTTGACTTGAGCCACCACGGCTTTAAAATCTTTATCGCCAGAGCTGATACGAATCTCTTTGAGCACTTTGCCGCCGTTTTTAACAAACGCTTGCGTAAAGGCTTTGGAGAGTCCTAGTGAATAGACTTGCGCTTGATCGGTCACGATCACAGCCGTTTTCAAGCCCAAATCTTTTGCCGCATAATTGGCAACAACGGTTCCTTGAAACGAGTCACTAAAACAGACGCGGTTTGCAAACACTCGATTTTCGGTCAGCTTATCATTGGTCGCAGCAGGTGCGATGACGGGAATCTGTTTTTTATCGGCAATGGAGATAATCTGAGCGGTGTTGGTGCTGATCATCTCACCAATAATTCCCACGACTTTATCGGAAGTAATCAGTCTGGTTGCCGCGTTGGCAGACTCGACTTTATCGCCTTTGGTGTCGACTAAAATGAGCTTGACGCTATCGCCATTTTTCAGTTTGGGTTGAAGGGCATTTGCAAGCTCAGCTCCCTCATACGCCACTTGCCCATACCCTGCAAGGGTGCCACTCATCGGTAAGATAAGACCTATATTGATCTCTTTTGCTAACGCACTTGTCGCCATAAGGACGGCAAGACTTAACAGTGTCCTAAAAAAACGCATCGTTTCTCCTTTAAAAAATTACGCTAAAAGTTTAACACACTCTTGATTATGATCGTCTCAAAAAGGGAGGAAAACGCAGAAGAAAGAAGCGTTTTGAGGGCTTCTTTCGTTTTACATGTAAAGATTATTCGGGGTGATTTTCTGCGACATTGAGCGCTTCAGAGACATCGACAATGACTTGAAGCTTTTTGATGATCTCGCTCATCGCACGGCTCTCTTCTTGGGCGGCGAGGCTAATACGCTCGACCTCCGCTTGCGTTTTGATGATCTCATCCACCGTGCGTTGCAGTGCAGGAACGATTTGATCAACGACCTTTTGGACATCCATGATGGAAATGCGAATGTTATCGGTTGATTTGTTGCTTTGGTCGGAGAGTTTGCGCACTTCACTGGCTACTACAGCAAATCCACGCCCATGATCTCCCGCACGCGCTGCTTCGATGGTGGCATTAAGCGCTAAAAGATTGGTTTCACTCGCGATGTATTTAATCGCGGTCGTAATGTTGCCGATCTGCTCAACCGCTTCACTGAGCTCTTTTGCCATACCGTTAGTGACTTGGACATTTTTAACTTCAGCGGCGAGTTTGGTGTTGACTACCACGATCGTATTGGCGGTATCTTCGATGGACTGAGAAGCACTTTGGGTAATGAGTGAAATCTCTTTGGTCTGTTCCGCCAATTTTTTAGAGATGTCACGCGCCTCTTGGAGCGCTTTATCGCTGTTTATCGCCGTGACAATTTGCGCTAGAGCGCTCACACTCTCAGCCGTTGCCGAACGTGGAGGACTTGGCATCACGTGAACATCAGGACGTAAAAGATGGCTGTATTTGGTGTAAAGCGCTTTGCCTGAAGAGACATACCCATCGGTTCCGATGATGTATTTTGCACTACTTAAAGCTTCTCTGGTCTGTGTGTCACTGCATTCATCAAACGGAATTACTTGATACGTGACGTGATCCAGTTTGTAAAATTTGAGAAATTTCAACATGACATTCGCCCCCGAAGTACTGTTGTTGAAAATAATGACATTTTCGCCCTCAGGGATGCGACTCACCCCCACAAAAAAATCGGTGGGTGGCACAAATTCAACGGCAACCACTTTTTCTTTGCCATATTGCTTCACCATTTCATCATAACGATTCGTAAAACAGACGATGAGATCATAATTGGCAGCATCATAATTGTGATAGTTACTTAAAGTAGCTTTTTGGTAAACAGCGGTGGTCGAAAGTGTTGCATCCACCAAAGAGACAAGCTCCGCCGTGGTGGCATCATTGGCCCCGATTAACAGTAGATTAACGCTCATGTACTTCCCCTTGCCCCGTATTCGTATCGATGAGATCATATTCATAAATCTTATAATGTCACATTCTATGGCATTCTTGATAAAGTCACGCTTTATTTGGACATTATAAGAAAAATATATGACAAAAAAAGGACGAAAAAGAGGCAGTTCTTTTTTGTGAGTCGTAGTATAATGAAGCCAATTTTTACTAAGGAGGCTGTATGTTTGAGATTCAAAACTATTACAGTTTTATTGTGGCGATTGTACTCTTTCAACTTATCCCTGGTGCTGGAACCATTGCGATCTTAAATGCCACGGCTCGTAATGGCGTGGGAGCGGGAATGGGTGCAGTTTTTGGCACACTTTTGGGTGATTTTGTTTTTATGATCGCAGCCCTTGCAGGACTTGCCGCCTTAATGCAGCAAAATCCTTTTTTGTTTGAGCTATTGCAGTACTTTGGCGCGGCGTATTTGGTCTGGTTAGGCATTGGATTATTGCGTGCGAAAATCGAACCTGATTCTGGAAAAATTGAGCCTAAAAAATCGGCTTTGGTCTATTTTAAACAGGCGTTTTTTGTGAGCATCACCAACCCTAAAGTCATGCTGTTTTTTGTGGCGTTCTTTCCACTCTTTTTACGCCCCGATGCAACCAATGTGACCTTAGTCGCGATGATCTTACATGTAAGCCTTATCAGCCTTATTTACCAAGCACTTTTGGTTCTTTTGGGCAATACTTTAGCACGCAAACTCAAAGCGTTTCCTCTGGCACGCACTATCGCGACACGCCTTGCAGGCGTCGCACTCGTTGGCTTTGGCATCAAACTTGCTAGTAGCAACCGTTAAAAGTGAGCATTAATGCCTCTTAGACATATTTTGCTTGCCCTGAGCGTGGTCATCATTTGGGGAGTCAATTTTGTGGTGATTCAAGTCGCACTCACAGAGATTCCTCCTCTCTTGCTGACGTTTTTACGCTTCTTTTTTGCAACATTTCCTGCGATCTTTTTCTTTAAAAGACCGGCAAATACCTCCTGGAAAATGCTCTTTTTCTATTCGTTGAGCATGTTTATCCTCGATTTTGCCTTTCTGTTTTCAGGAATGTACGCAGGGGTAAGCTCAGGCATTGCCTCACTTGCCCTTCAAACCCAAGTCTTTTTTACCGCCATTTTAGCGGTCATTTTCATCAAAGAGAAGATGAGCTTGGCTAAAATCGTAGGAGCGATCATTGCTTTTTCGGGCATTGTGTTTGTAGGGTTTCATGCAGGAGGCGATGTTAATCTTTTGGGACTTTTTTTAGTCGAATGTGCCGCTCTTTCATGGGCGATTGGCAACCTCGTCTCTAAACAAATTGGCAAGGTAGATATGCTCAGCCTCGTGGTTTGGGGAAGTTTTATCTCTCTTCCTTTTTTACTGGTACTCTCCTATATCTTTGAGTCGCATCTGTGGAGTTTTGAGATCTTTACGCATCTCTCAGGTAAAAGTATCGGCGCGATTGCTTATCTTGCGTATCCCGTTACGTTTTTTGGTTTTGGAATCTGGAGTTGGCTACTCAGTCGCTACCCTGCTACAACCGTAGCCCCTTTTACGCTGTTAGTACCTGTCGTTGGATTTTCTTCTTCAGCTCTTTTAGTAGGCGAAACACTGCCCACATGGAAGCTTTTTGCAGCGTTTTTAATCGTCCTAGG
This sequence comes from Sulfurospirillum halorespirans DSM 13726, assembly GCF_001723605.1. NCBI lineage: Bacteria > Pseudomonadati > Campylobacterota > Epsilonproteobacteria > Campylobacterales > Sulfurospirillaceae > Sulfurospirillum > Sulfurospirillum halorespirans. The sequence goes on from NZ_CP017111.1 coordinate 1,901,140, forward strand.
ACTGATCATAAACCTCTACGGCGACCGCTTCTTCAAGCGTGCCGAATAACTTTACATGTAAAGAGAAGTAAGCGCTTACTTCTCTTCTATCTTCATCAAATTTTCCCGTCTTATGAGTGCTTTTTCATCTTCATACGGAAGGGTGAGTGTTTGGTTTAAAACCTCTAAACTAAGCTTTTTAGGGGCATTTAAATTCTCTAAGCTTATCTCCGCGCCCAATTTTCCAAGCGCGTAACAATACTTGCCTTTAGCGCTGACATTACTCTCAGGTTCCAATGCACTCAGGCGAGAACATTTATCGACCCATAAAAAGGCATCATTCGCATGGTAATCGTGCAGATAACCAAAGAGTTTAGCCGTCTCAAAAAACTTCAGCTTAACCTCAAAGAAAGGACTCACTTCCAAGTTCTCACTCAAACGTAATAAAATAGGAAATTTATAGAGCGTTTTGCCAATTTTGAGATTGTTTTTCGTTGTATCTAGCACCAACTCCTGCTCTATTTTTGGAAATTCCCAAAAACGGCTTAACTCTTTCGACCAAGCGCTTAAGATTTTATCAAACGCATCCAAGGAAGCCTCGAGCGACTCTTCCTCTCCTAAAAGATCGCGCCCCAATCCTAGTGTTGCTTTATAGCCTAAAAAAGGCAGAAGTGTTGCTCCAATATCCAGTGTCGTACCAGCTTTATCCACCGTTTGAGCACTGCTTGAACGAGGATCGATAATCATCAATTGATTACGACGCTCACCCTTCATCAGTGTCTCTATCGCCATATTGTGCATCGCAAGATGGTCTGAGGCGACCACAATGATCGTATTTTTGCCGTACGGAGATTCACCAATTTGCTTGATAAATTTTGCGATCAACTCATCCGAACATGCCACAGCGTTCAGCATCGAGTTACTGCCATCTTGATATTTTTGTGTTTTGCAACTTTTAGAGACATGCCCGTAAGGGTGATGCGTGTCCATCGTGGAGAGAAACATCGCAAATTTTTGTTTGCTTTTGGAGAGCTTTTTAAAATCATTCATCGCAAGCCCCAAAAGCGTATCATCGTACAATCCCCACGGTGTTTGATAGCTAGAATGGGTGAGGAGAGGTTTGAGCTCTTTAATGCCTTTGATGTCATCAAAGTGGTGGGTACGGTACAACTTATCGACACCTGCAAACTCCAAAGGGGAACCGCTACGGTAGATCAGTTTGTAGCCCTCTTTGTGCAGCATATCGCTCATGCACACTGCCCCTGAGTAAAACGTACTCATCTTGGACATCGAGTTTCCCTGCGGTGAGTGCGCGTTTGCTGAGGGTGTGACCAAAGGAATGCCACACTGCACCGCCGTCATCCCCGCGATCGTCCAACTGGTGCCAAGGGCTTGCTTGATCTGTGTAAACGTAATGCTTTGCTCCCTAATAGCGCGCAAATCCGTTACAAGCGAAGGAAAGAGCGTCTCATCAAAATAGGTCTCTTCAAAACTCTCAGCAAAAATATAGACCAAATTGGGATGCTCTTCGCTTAAAGGCGTTAAAACAGGGTCTTGGTAATAGTCGCTAAAACGATACTGAAGACTCAATGGATTTTCAATACCAATGGCTTTCAGCGCACTTTCGCCCAAAAAACGCACCGTAGGATGAAATACCAAAGAAAGGGCTAATGCACTCAGAGAAAGTGCGTATTTTAGCTTCTGATGATGCTCAAAGACATCGTTTTTGACCAAGCGATAGTAGAAAATCGAGAGGGCTAAGCTAGCAATTAAGAGTCCAAAGCCGATACCAATGATTAAATAATAATCACCAAACCCTGAACCTTCTAGCCCGTAGCGCAGGTGAAAGATCACAGCATCGTTAATGCCTTCTCCGGTAAAATAGTTTGAGATAATGTAAAAAGCACTGAGTAGCATATAAATGAAAATAGTTCCCGCACCAATGAGCGCACTCTTACGTGTGCGCGTTCGATTTTTAGATGTAAACAAGGCAACGAGAAAAAGTCCTGCGGAGAGCCATAGCATGTAATTCATTGATATTCATGTCCTCTTTTATTTTAGGATAGTATTATAGCTTGTTGTTAAAAATTTGAAGAAAAAGGGTCTCTTTTTTCAAACTGATTAAATTTTAATCAGTGGTATGCGTAGATTAAAATCCGTGAAGTGATACAATTTCATCAGTTCAACATTATTAGGAGGAATTCATGAGAAGTAAACTACTCTCTCTCGCAACTTTGTTGCCGTTATCAACATTGTGGGCTGCTGAAGAAGCGGCTGCCGAGGTCGCAGAAGCGGCTCCAACACTTGACGTAGGAAACACGGCATGGGTTTTAACAGCAACTGCGCTTGTTATGTTTATGACCCCAGCAGGTTTGGCACTTTTTTATGGCGGTATGTCTCGCTCTAAAAACTTGCTTAATACCATTGCGATGAGTGTTATGGGATACATTGTTGCATCCATTGTATGGGTAATCGCAGGCTACACGTTAGCGTTTGGTACCGATATTGGTGGCATCATTGGTTTTGACAGCCTCTTCTTAAGTGGCATCAAGGTGACTGATATTTGGGCAACAGGTAACATTCCTGTGCTTCTTTTCGTAGCGTTCCAAATGACCTTTGCGGGTATCACCGTATCGCTTGCAAGTGGTGCAATAATTGAGAGATTGAAATTTTCAACATGGCTTATCTTTGCAGCACTTTGGATCTTAGCGGTTTACGCTCCTGTTGCTCACTGGGTATGGGGCGGCGGATTTTTATCAAAACTTGGCGTTCTTGACTTCGCTGGTGGTACGGTTGTTCACATCAACGCAGGTGTTGCTGGTCTTGTTATCGCACTTATGTTAGGCAAACGTGCCGATTACGGTAAAGCGATGTTCCCTTCATCTGTAACACTTACAGTGCTAGGTGCGAGTATGTTATGGTTCGGATGGTTCGGATTCAACGCAGGTAGCGAATTAGGTGCGGATGGTATTGCTGCGAGTGCATTCCTTGTAACCAACACAGCAGCAGCGATTGCAGCGCTTTCATGGATGACCATCGAATACATTACGTATAAAAAATTCACCCTTTTAGGTATCGCTTCTGGTATCGTTGCAGGTCTTGTTGCGATCACTCCAGCGGCAGGTTTTGTTGACACAGGCGCTTCACTGATTATTGGTGCGGTTGCTGGTATCGTTGCATTCTACGGTGTAAACGGCTTGAAAAAAGCACTTAAATACGATGACTCACTCGACGCATTTGGAATTCATGGTGTTGCTGGTATCTGGGGCGCACTTGCTACGGGTATTTTTGCAAACCCAGAAGTCAATGAACTAGGTACAGGTTTACTCTATGGTAACGCGGATCAAGTCATGATTCAAATCGAAGGTATCATCGTAACTATCGTCTATACAGCGATCGCTACAGCGATTGTCTTTAAAATTGCTTCTATCTTAACCGGTGGTGCAAGAGTAAGTGCGGATGCAGAGTCTCAAGGTTTGGATGAAGTAGAGCACGGCGAAAAAGCCTTCAACTTAAGATAATAAGGATCTAAAATGAAAAAAATCGAATCAATTATCAAACCATTCAAACTTGAAGACGTTAAAGACGCTCTTGCAGAGCTTGACATCACAGGTATGACAGTAAGCGAAGTCAAAGGTTACGGAAGACAACAAGGACACTCAGAGCTTTACAGAGGCGCTGAGTATGTCGTTGATTTCTTACCAAAAATTAAAATCGAAGTGGTTGTTGTTGACGAACTCGTTGACAAAGTCATTGACGTTATTGTAAAAAGTGCACGCACGGGCAAAATCGGTGATGGAAAGATCTTTGTTTCCAACGTTGAAAAAAGTGTTCGCATCCGAACCGGTGAGCTTGATAACGAAGCGGTTTAGTCTTTATCTGGGCAGAATTTCATTCTGCCCAAATCTCCTCATCTTCTTCTCTTAACGCTTTTTCTTCTTTCATACGGTACGTCATCACCAAGTTAAAACAGAGCTCGCTTAGCATCAAAAGATCCCACATCGTGAGTATTTCCAAAAAGGGCATTCCCTCTTCAAGGCTTTCAAAATCAATCTTACATGTAAAGATATACGCATCATTGGGAGCGCCTAGTTCTGGGAGGTTGAGCGAATATTGAAAGGCAAAGGTCATAGCAGCTTTTCGCCCCATGCGGCGAATGCGTTTGAGTGTGCCATCAAAATCTTTTTCATTGAGGCGAATCTCGGAGTGAATGTTATGCGAAAGGACATTGCGCACAAACGAGACAATATCAAAAAAGTTTTCGTACTGTTCACCAAAGAGTTTTTGCATAAAGATTTTAAACGGACTTTCAAAACGAAGGCTCTCCACCATCGCCATGCAGATGCCGCGAAAAGCGTTAAACTCAACAAAATACTCAAAGAGCGAAATATCCTCTTTTTTGGTTTGGCGCGCATTGATTAAAAGCTCTTGAATGATCTCAGCATTGAAGTAATACGCTTTGTCATCTTCATACTTTTTCACCACAAAAAGACTGCGATCACTCAGGTCTTCCGTTTTGGTAAGCTTGCCTAAAAACTCGCCCATGTGTAAAAAGTAGAAGTTTTGCTCCACGAGCAAAAGAGCATCATCGAGTAAAATTTCCATATCGTTCATGTCACTTTTTCCAATTTCACTTTCATCTCTTGATAAATGGCACACTGTCCCTTTTGACTCATCGCGTGCGGGGTGAGTTGGTTCGCATTTTTAGCACCGCTATACAGTAACAGACAGTCATCGCGCAGTGTATCGCTCGGCATCACGGAGTATTCACAACTTCCATAACGATTGGTCAGTCTGACGCGATCTTCTTGCACGAAGCCTAAAGAGCGTGGAACATAAAGGTAGTCATCGGTAACAAACTGTGAATTGAGCGACTTATTTTGCTTCGCAGCAATCAGAAAAAAGCCCTCCTCTTCCAGCGGTTCATCCTCATACTCATCTAAAAATTCAAACTTTCCACTTGGTGTGTAAAAGGTTTTTTCATAGGGCAGATCTTCGTAGGTTTTCGAGATCAAAAAACCCTCTTTGAGGGTGCTATTAGAAGCAATAACACCCTCAATAATGCTCTCCTCACTCTGCAATGCTTCATGCCCAAACGCTTTAAGCATTGCCTGAGCCAACCCGTACTCACTGATGCCCAGCGCACTTTCAACCAGCTTTGGCATTCGTCCAATAAAGTGATGCCCGTAACTCAGTTTCAAATCCTCTTTTTCTAAAAAGCTTTTGGCAGGGATGATGAGATGCGCTTTTGCTGATGTCTCATTTTCATGCAAACCAAAGTAAACAATGCATTTGGCTTTATCCAGCCCTTCTTTCACTTTTGAAGTACAGGGCATTTGACTCAGAGGATTGCCTCCTTGAATGAAGATGAGATCGTACTTACCAAAATTAGCAATGGGCAGAGGCTCTGTTTTAGCGCTTACTTTAAAAGGAGCGTTAAAGCCAAAACCGCTGTTGGAGAGATAGCTCACGCCACAGCCCACTTTTCCAAACAGTCCAAGCATCGCACCAAAAGCGTCGATGGCACGTAAAACACTGTGACCAAAGCTGTATTTTTGCACACCAATGCCAACCAAAATAGAGACTTTTTTACCCTGAATCAAGCGCAATAACGCACCCACATCGTCTAAATGAACCTCAGATTTATCGAGCAGTTTTCGCATCGGAATACCACTAATGTACTCTAAAAAATCTTTAGGATTAAGCGTGCGTTCGTTTAAAAACGTTTGATCTTCCATATCTTCTATCGCGATCAAACGACAGAGTAAGAGGGCTAAGTAAAGATCTCCCTTGGGTTTGATTTGGATGTGAAGTGCGGCATTTTGAGCAAGATCAATCTTAATGGGATCGATCACGATTAGAGTTTTACCTTTGAGGGCAGGAAGCATGTGTGAGTTGGTCACCGTAGGGTTTCGACCCCATAAAATGACAACTTCAGCTTCTTTTACATGTAAAGGTGACAAGCACAAATTTGCCCCTCTGCTCTCATTTACCCCAGCGTCTCCTGCTTCATCGCAAAGAGACCCGGAAGCGAGAACTGCCTTATGCTCAGCAAAAAAGCGCTTGGTGACACCTTGCATCACGCCAAGATTTCCACTGCCTTTAAAATAGAGCGTTTTGGAGGGTTCATGTGCTCTTAACTTCTCTTCTAAAATCCTCAAAGCCTCTTCCATGCTAATGCTTTGCCCCAAATACCGTGGCTCTTCAATACGTTCAAAGGTATGGTAGTGATTCAAGTGGTGGCAGAGGTAGCCTTGCGTTATGGGATGGCTTTTGTTGCCTTTGAGTTTGAGCTCTTCGTTCACAGCGATGCTGCACCCATCAAAACAGTCCAACGGACAAGTAGTCAAACGCATTCAAAGCCCCTCTTCGTAATTTATACGTACAATTATACCGCGTTCTATAAATGAAGTAGTTTATCTTCCAATGTTTCGACGCTTAACGCTTCATCGATGCCAAAGGTCACATGCTGATACTGCATCACGAGATCATGCTCACGCATTAAACGATCGATTTTGGCATAATCAATGGGCTCATTTTCGTTTACATGTAAAACTAAAAAATTGTCACTGTGAACACGTACGATAATCGCGTCAGGATAGATAGTAGAGATCGTTTTTGCGATCAAACATAGCAATTCATCGCCTTTTTTCCAGCCGTGCTTTTTGTTATACACCGCAAAATCCGTGCAGTTGAGATGATCCATTTGAAAGACTTTTAACTGATAATCTTGGGCATGGTTGAAGATAAATTTGAGGTAATTGACATTGTAAAAGCCGGTCAGTTGATCGCGAAAAGAGTACGAAAACCGCATCTCTTCGAGCAGATCTTTTGGCATCTGGGTTGTATTTTCAGGAAGAATTGCCTTTATAAAAATCTCTTGGGCAACATCGACAATGAGCGGATGGAACTGCCTTCCTCTCTCCTCGTTTAACACAGCCAAAGCCGCCTCACGACTTAAACTTTTACGATACGCCCGATTGGTGGTCATCGCATCAAATGCGTCTGCTACGGCAATGATTTGTGAGAAAAAAGGAATCTGCTCCGCTTTAAGCCCATGCGGATAACCACCACCATCGTAGCGTTCATGGTGCGATAACACCACTTCGGCAAGAAGCGTAAAAGGTTCGCGTGAAAGTAACTCGTAACTTGCCGTCACGTGGCGTTTGATCAGGGAGTACTCTACTTCGGTGAGTTTATCGGGTTTAAGCAAAATGGCATCAGGAATTTCGATTTTTCCGATGTCATGCAGCATTCCAGCTTTGTAGATAAAATCCGCCTCATCACTGCTATAGTCCATGGCAAGGACAATCATTTTTGCGTATTCGGCGACTCTTTGACTGTGTCCAGCGGTGTAGCTGTCACGTTTTTCCATCATATCAACGAGGGCATACATACTCTCCTCGTACATTTTGGTTTTTTCATTAAGATAGTCGCGACCGCGCGCATGAATCCACCAAATGGCAAAAAGTCCCAAAAGCCATGTCCCAAGATAGGTCACAATGAGAAAATAGAAGGTTTGAGGATTGGCTTCTTTAAACGTCGGCACTTTCATCTGAAGCGTCGTATACCCCATCAACGATCCCACCGTGTATTCATGGTGAACGTGACACGAGATGCACGCACTGCTCGCCAACATCGGCTTGACATAAAAGAGGTGTTTCTCCCCTGTTTTTTCAAAAACAATGTAGCCATCTTCTTTACGCTCTTTGACTTTAAGCACGGTATCTAAAGCTGAGGGTGAAAGATTGAGTGTTTTTGTGGAAGAGGAAATATCAAGTTCCATATCATTGTGTTTTGCAAGAACGGCGAGAAGCTCTTTAAGGGAGAAATTACTGCGAATGGTGTACTTTTGCTCATCATTCAACGCGTTTGCTTTTTGCTCATAGGCCCAATAAATAAAGGCAACCGACTGTTCAGCAACCCCTTTGATTTTCTCTAACGAGCTCTCTTCAATGTGTTTTTCTTCGTTGTAAAATTGATAGATCACAAAACAAGTTGTCAGCAGTGTCCAAAAGATGGTGAGTAAAATGGCGAGCTGTTTAAAGTATTTGATGCGTTTACTGACTGACATTTTTCTCTTTTTTCGCGTTGTGAAGGAGTAAAAGAGTCTAAGTCCAAAGGGATTTAGACTCCAAACAGGATTTAAATACTAATCTCTTTAATATCGGCAATGGCTTTGAACGCATTGTAAATCGAAGCAATCAGATTGTAACGATTGGCTCGGACGTTTACATCTTCTGTGTTAACCATGACATTGTTAAAGAAGGCGTCGATTTGAGGTTTGAGTGCAAAAAGTGCGTCTAAATTCTCTTCAAAAGAGGCATACTCTTTTGATACAACTGCATTAAAAGCAGCATAAAGCTCTTTTTCGTAGGTGGTATCAAAGAGTGTTTCATCCACAAGCGTTTGCTCTTTTACGTCCATATTTTTAATGATGTTGGCAACACGTTTGAAGGTTGAGAACATCTCTTTAAACCCATCATCTTGAACGATGCTAGAGAGCGCTTTTATCTTTTGAGACATCTTCACAATCTCACGCTCGCCGCTGCTAATAACCGCGGTGATAATCGAAGGATTGACATCAAAGAATTGATACATGCGCTCTAAGAAGAAGGTCTCAAGCACGTTAAAATCAAAGCTTTTATACGATTGACTCAGCGCAAAAAGATCGTTTTTAATATCAAACGCGATGCCTTGATTGAGAACGATTTTAACGATGCCATTGACCGCACGGCGCAATGCGTACGGGTCTTTATTTCCCGTTGGAATTTTGTCGATGCTAAAGAGCGCGATCAAAGAATCCAGTTTATACGAAAGCGCTACAATCGCGCTAAAAAGCGTGCTTGGAAGCGCACTCTCTTCCGAATTTGGGAGATACTGCTCTTTGAGTGCAAGGGCAAAAAGTTCATCTTCACCCATCGCCATCGCATAGTAGTAACCCATCAAACCTTGCAGTTCCGTAAACTCATAGACCATCTCGCTTAAAAGATCGCTTTTGCTGTACATCACCGATTTGTCCATCAATTCTTGCAAACGTTCAAAGTTCAAGCGCGTGTTTTGAGACAGAAGTGTGCTTTGATATTTATTCGTTAAGTACGTCGCAATCGCTTTTTCGCGAAGCTCTTTATCCAGAAGTGAGCCTAATCCATCCAGATAGGTAATGTCTTTAAGCCCTTCGTAACGCAGACCTCGTTTAAGGTCATTATCCAAGAAGAAAAGTGCGTCAGAAAGTCTGGCGCGAAGTACTTTTTCATTACCTCGAACGATCAGGTCATAATCATCACTGATTGCATTGGAAACAACGATGAAACGGTTGGTCAGATTCCCATCTTTAAAGACAGGAAAATAGCGTTGATTCTCTTTCATTGAAGTGATGATGACTTCGGGTGGCAAACGTAAAAATCGCTCTTCAAAACTGCCGATCAGCGCTTTTGGATACTCCGTAATCGCCACAACTTCGGCTAAAAGATCTTCATCGATTTCGATATGCACGCCCTCTTTGAGCTCAATCGCTTTAAAATCATTTAAAATAATCTCTTCACGTTTATTCGGATAAAGCACAACACCACGCTCCGCCAAACGCTCAAAATAATCCCCTGCAAACATATACGCAAATGGCTCATACGAAATGGTGCGGTGCGGATACGAAAATGGGGTGGATTCTACGCCAAAAAGAGAGAAAGGCACATGTTCATCCCCCATCATACAGCCGATCCAGCGAATCGGGCGAATGAAATGCTCTTCTAAAAAGCCCCAACGCATGGACTTTCCAAAGTTAAGCCCTTTGATAAATTGTTCGATCATCGCCTTAAGAAGGTTTTTGGAACTCTGTCCTGCAATGGTTTTTTTATAGTAAAGAACCTCTTTGCCGTCTTTCATTGCGCGGGAGATTTCACTAAAATCAACACCGCATTTTTTAGCAAAACCAAGTGCGGCAGGCGTTGGTGCGCCCTCTTTAAGTGCTACACTTAAAGGTGCTCCAAAGAACTCCTCTTCACGCTCATTTTGCTGTGTCGGGAATGCTTCATGCCAGAGCACTAAACGGCGTGGCGTGTAGTAAAAGTTAAACGCGCATGCTAGAGCATTTTTCTCTAAAATATCAAGCCAGAGTGTTTCAATATGGGGAAGTTCTTTCAAAAAAGGGATTGCGGGGAGCTCTTCAACGCCTATTTCTATCAAAAGGGGTTTGATCATTGATCGACCTTTACATGTAAATAATTTGATCTCATTTTAACCAAAGAGAGGTTAAATCGTCCTTTTACATGTAAAGGGATTGAGTGCGCTTAATGGCTACGTTTGCAGTGACCTACCAGCTTTGAAAAGAGCCAAATGGAAGGACAAAAATCGGTAATCGCCCAGACAACTGTCATTGCAATGACAAATCCTAGCAAAATCGTACCGTAAATCGAGCCAACACTCATCAAACAGCATGCAATAAACAAGACCACCGCCATCATTAAACGTTGAAGTTTTTCAGCACAAATCATTTTAAATCCTTTATGATAAATATAATGGATAACTATAAAAATAAAGGGCTTAAAAAGGTGTTATTTTTGTGACTTAATCCTTTAGCGTATGGAAAGTTGCAGTTATCGGGAAATGATCTGAGAAGCCAGAACCTTGGTGTTCGCCACGGCCTTTATTACTGATTTGCCACCGATTGGGGTTGCCATTTTCATCCAACATGTAAGGGCGGATAAAGACATTAAAGGAGGAAGGCGTGTACTCAATGCTTTTACGATCCATCAGTGATTTGGGGATAATGATATGATCTAACGCATTTTTTTGCTTGCCATAACTGTGAGAATACCGCCTGTTTTGCGGAAGTTCATACCAAAGGTTGTACAAAAGAGCCTTTTGATCGCCTGCTTGCAAAAAAGTGATAAGTCCCATACCCCAGTGCCCTTTTTGCTCTTGATACGGGGAGTTAAAATCGCCCAATACAATATATTCACGACTTTTCTCTTTTTCCAAAATTGTATGCAGTGTTTTAGCATAGACTAAACGCTCATCCTCTTTTTCGATGTACGCAGGCCAATGGTTGATGTAAAGATCCAACGGTCTTGCATCAACCATTACGCTAACACGGTGAATGCCTCTGGCTTGATTGGGCAACGCAATCGTAGAACTTTTTTCGATGGGAAAACGTGAGAGAAGTGCTGTATCAATAGAAACACGCTCTTTTTTAGTAGGGTAAAAGAGGTAAGGATATGCTTTGTCTCCAAGGGCAGTGTTGAGTTTTTGAAGCACCGCTTTGTTTTCAACTTCGGCTAAAACGATGATGTCAGCATTGATATCGCCTATCACACGAGCGAGATTGTTTATTTTTATCTGCAACATCGCCTCATTCCAGCCATGCTTGTTATAGGGCTGATACTCTTTGTATTCGCTACCATTTTTGGTTGCATCAAAGAGATTTTCGACATTGTACGTTGCGACTTTAAAGTCGAGTGCTGAAAGGAGTAACGGAATAAAAAGCAGACTCCAACGCATCAATTTTCACTACCGATCATGGGCTCAAATTCACCCGATTCGGTGTTAAAATACTCCAGTTCACCCGTTTCAAGATGATAATACCATGAACGAATAAAAAGCTCGCCTTCATTAACACGACGCTCGACATCGGGATACGTTAAGAGATTTTTGGATTGAAACAGAAGTGAAATTTTCTCCGTAAGCTCTAGCCTCTCAGATTGTGTCACATCTTGGCTGATAAGCTTTTGCGTCACGTAGTTTTTAGCATCCATTCCCAGTTCTAGCCATTTTTTGACATGGACTAAATTAATATCGGTGATCTTGGTGTACATCGTCTCAATCGCCCCACAATGCGAATGCCCGCAGATAATAATGTCCGTGACTTCTAAAACAGAAACTGCATACTCAATGCCCGCCGCCGTCGCGTGGTAATCATTATCGGGAGCAAAGGGAGGGACAAAATTGCCAATATTACGTAGGACAAAAAGCTCTCCAGGAGCTGAGTTGGTGATCAAGGCAGGATCGACACGAGAGTCACTGCAGGCGATAAATAAAACTTTTGGATGTTGCCCATTTTTAACAAGGTCCAAAAATTTGTTTTCGTATTTTTTAAACTTGGTATCTTTAAACTTCTCATACCCACTAATTAACTCCGCTATTTTCATCATCAAGCACGCTCCAAAGTTTTAGATGGCTAATTATAGTGAATCAGAATGAAAAAGAAATTACAAGCCAAAAATCATTATAATTACGTCATCTCTAAACCCTATAAAGGAAAAAAATGGAATTTAAAAACGTTACCGTTACGAAAAAAGCCAATGTCTATTTTGATGGCAAAGTGGTCAGTTATACCCTCACCTTTGATGACGGCTCCACCAAAACGCTCGGTTTTATGCAAGTAGGTGACTACACCTTTAACACAGGCGTAGCCGAAGTGATGGAGTTTTTAAGTGGTGAGCTGAGCGTGGAGCTTCCAAACCAAAAAGAGCCTTTAATCATTCATGAAAAAGCAATCTTTGAAGTGCCTGCTAATGCCTTGTTTACGTTACATGTAAAGACATGTGCTAGTTACTGTTGTTCTTACGTAAAATAATCTCAGGCGCTCTTAAAAGCGCTTCTATGTCCGTTACGTTCAAGGGTTCACTAAAATAGTACCCTTGAGCTTCATCGCAACCATTTTCTTTTAAAAAGTCTAACTGCTCTTTGGTTTCAACGCCCTCCGCGATCGTTTTAAGCCCCAAACTTTTTCCCAAAGCAATGATAATTTTAACGATCTCACGATCTTCTGGATCAATGCCAATATCACGAATAAAGCTCTGATCGATTTTGAGTTTATAGACTTTAAAACATTTCAAATAACTCAAAGAGGAGTACCCTGTACCAAAATCATCAATGGAAAGACGTATCCCTTTTTCAGAGAGTTCATTCATCGTCTCAATCGCATGAAGTGGATTTTGAGCAGCAGCACTCTCGGTCAACTCGATTTCCAAAAACCATGGCGGAAGCTTCACTTCATCGATAATCGTACTCACCAATTTGGAGAGATGCGCATGATGAAACTGCACGGCGGAGAGATTTACCGCCACACTCATCGCAGGAAAGCCCATATCCATCCACTGTTTCATCCTCGTTGCGGCGGTGCGCATCACCCATTCACCAATCAACAATATCTGACCGCTCTCTTCTGCAATCGGAATAAACTCCACCGGAGAGATCATCCCAAAATCAGGATGATTCCAACGAATCAATGCTTCAACACCTACAATTTTGCCATCGCTGAGCGAAATTTGTGGCTGGTAATGAAGACTCAACTCGCCTCTGGTATGCGCGTAACGAAGCGCATTTTCCAAGCTTAAGATACGCGCTGACCTGCTTTGAATCTCAGAGGTAAAGAAACGGTAATTGTTTCTGCCATTTTGTTTAGCCAAGTACATCGCCGCGTCCGCACTTTTAAAGAGCGTGTCGATGTCAGCGCCATCATTAGGGTACAGCGCAATTCCGATGGAAGCGGTCACGATCAGCTCATTAGTATCCAACTTAATCGGCTGTTCAATCGCTTGAAGCAAGCGTTTTGCCATGTGCGCGGCATCATCCACACTGACCCCTGGCAAGATCACGACAAACTCATCGCCGCCTTGACGTGAGAGGGTATCGACTTGACGTAAAAGTGGTTTGAGGCGTTTTGAAACCTTAACCAAAAGTTCATCGCCTATGGCATGTCCTAAAGTATCGTTAATATTTTTAAAGTGGTCAAAATCGATAAAAAGAACCGCTAACTGCTCATTTTGGTGCTGAACGATCTTAAGATCATGCTCCACGCGAAGGCGCAGTTGAAGCTTGTTGGGTAACGATGTGAGTGGATCAAAATACTCTAATTTTTGAATTTTTTCTTCATCTTCCCTGCGTGCCGTAATGTCACGCGAAACACCCAAAACACCTAAGAGTTCACTGTTCTTATCAAACACAGGCGTTTTAATCGTCTCAAAAAGCCCGTTGTAGCCATCTTCTTTAAAACTCAGCTCTTCTTCATTTCGCACAGGCTCTTTGGCATCCATCGCGATAATATCGTGTGTTCTAAAGAAATCTGCTAGTTGAAAATTCACAAAATCATAGTCACTTTTTCCCACGATCTCATGCTCTTTGGCTCCATAAAGACGCTCAAACGCTTTGTTGCAAAAAAGGTAGATGCCATTAGGGTCTTTGAGCCAAATCAGATCGGGAATTGCATTTAAGAGTACCTCAAATTGACGCGCCAACACATTTTTTTCGCCTGTTGTTTGAAGAACCTGAGATTCAAGCGCCACTTTCGTAATTTTGAGCTCAACCACTAATTTTGCCATATAGGCTAACATCAGGGCAAACATCAACGCCATCAGCACGCGCGCCATAAAAAGAACTGGACTCCCCCACCCTTTTTCAGGCGATATGGCAATCGTCCATGTGCCATTTGGCACATCAAATGTATAGACCACAGGATCGATGAGCGGTGTGCGTGTGGAGCTTAAAATGATCTGCTTCTCTTTGCTATCAGGATGGATGCGCCACATTTCATACATCAACTCTTCTTGGTCGAGTTGCGCAATTTTTGCATTATCAAAAATTTCAGAGATGCGAATCACCGCAGCGACAAATCCCCAAAAATGCTCTTTATTATCCCTATCTTCAAAAATGGGCAGACGCCCCACCAGACCAATGCCCCCTTGTGTCAAGTCCAACGGCCCAGCCAAGGTCAACTTACCGCTCTCGCGTGCTAAAAAAGACTCTTTATTTTGGGTTTTAGCTTCAAAAAGGTTGAGCCCCAGTGCTTTTTCGTTGCCTTGAAGTGGAGCAACTTGTTGGATGATGCCACGAGGGGCAATCGCGAGCTCAATCACACCAGGATAAGAAGGTAAAATCTCCTCAGCAATCTCTTCAAAATTGCGAATAAATCCACCATCATTTTGAGTCAGCAAAGCTTGGAGTGTGTAGGTTGACGAGAGTGCTCGATCGAGGTTAAATTTGATGTCATAACTGTAATTAGCAGCGATTGTATAGACTTTTGCCCGTTCTTTTTCGGACTCTAAGGTATGAAGGTTGTAAATGCTCAAGATTAACAGTACAAAAGAGAGCACAAAAACGACGACCAAGACAGTTCTAGGATCGCGCAAATGCACACGTGCCGTTCTATTCACACCACACCTCTTCTCTTAAGTTACCTTAATTGTATCAAAAAATGAAACCTTTTACAAAGCGCATAGCCGACGCAAATGCCCACTGGAAGTTAAAACCACCCAGTTCGCCCGTCACATCCATCACTTCACCAAGAAAATAAAGATCTTTACATGTAAGGCTTTCACAGTTTTCAGGATTGATCTCAGAAGTGCTAACACCGCCTCTGGTCGCTTCGGCTTTGGTGTAGCCAAAATTGCCCGCAGGGGCAAAGGTATAAGCTTTGAGCGAAGAGAGCATCTCACGCTCAGAGGCGGTGAGTTTTGAAAGCACTTTGTCTTCCATGCCAATGGCATCTAAAAATGCTTTACTAAAGCGTTTTGGAAGCCCCAACGCGGTGATAATCTGCTTTTTGCTCTGCTCTTTAAAAAGCGTTTGCATGCTCTGAATGTGCGGGAGAAAATCGATCGTAATGTTCCCTTTTTTCCAGTACAACGACCCGCTCAAAACAGAGGGACCACTAATGCCTTTGTGCGCAAAAAGAAGGTTTTCGCTAAAGCTTTTTCCTTCTACATGTAAAATCACAGGCAATGCAATTCCACTCAGATCCTTCATCCAAAATTGCTCTTTTTGAAGGGTTAAACCTACCAGTGCAGGTGAAGGGGAAATGATCGTATGACCAAATGATTCCGCGATTTTATAGCCAATATCGCTGGCACCAATGCTGGCATAACTTAGCCCACCACTGGCAACGACCACTTTTTTGGCGTGAATTTCGCCTTTATCTGTCATGACAACAAAGTGGTCATTTTTCTTTACATGTAAAACTTTAGTGGAGAGATAAAAGGTACCATAAGCGCTCAAACGACCAAAAATAGAGACTAACTCTTTTGCACTGTTAGCGCAAAAGATCTGCCCATGCTCACGCTCTTCCAGACTCAAACGGTGTTTTTTCACAAAAGAGAGTGTGGAAGCCGCATCAAACGCACTCAGAATCGGTGCAATAAACGCTGGATCACCCAGATAATTTTCAGCCGTCGCAAAACGATTGGTCAGATTGCATTTGCCGCCACCCGAGATCAGCAATTTCATGCCAATTTTTGGGTTTGCATCAACGAGTGCGACATCGTGACCTTCAAGATGACTGGCCGCCATCAACGCACTTGCACCCGCGCCAATGAAGAGAATATCGTGGAGTTTCAAACTAACGCACTTTCACGTCTATTTTTCATTCACGCACGTGTAATTGACCGTCGCATCCAAAGTGAGCGTTTCATCACGCAATATAGGTGCTTCTGTAGGAGTTGACTCCTCCTTCAAAGACGCATTTGAACGGGAGAGCATGCCTTTCATCATCACGGGTTGAGCAGGCGCTGTCCCTTCAAAAGCAACGGCACTGACTTCACAACGCATCTTTGTCTCTTTTGAGAAAAAGAGTGCTTGCTCCGTCGCCATTTGCAGTAACGAAGTACGCATCGCAAGACGCGCGCTATTGCGAGCTTTGAGGCTTACATCCCATGTGAGAGCACTTTGATTGATCAGAACCGTTGGCGCTTTGATTTTATTCAGAGCCGATAAAAGCGTATTGTAATGCTCAATGGACTTAAAATCGCATCCAAACGAGAGCGTGCCACCGTAGCCATTAAAAATCTGTTTTTGATCTTTGTAGGTGTAGCGAGGTGCTAGGTAATAGCCACCACCACGGCAAAATTCGCCTTTGGGGTCAAACTGCTTCACCGAAGCAACAATGGCATTGAGATGCTCTTTAATCACATCGGCACTTTTATTTTCTTCTTCAAACCCAATCTGAGCACGCAAAACATCCGGTGTCAATGCCTCGGAGACATGCTCGTTGGTCGTAATGCTCATCTGCGCCATTGCGAGAAGAGGAACGAGACTTAAAAATAGTAAGGATTTTTTCATAGTAAACTCCTTTTTAGGCTAAAGATGTCGCCTTAAACGTTTCAAAATTTTGACGAATCGCATCGTAGAGTATAATTCCAGCAGACGTGGCTTGGTTAAGGCTTCTACCCAGTTTTCCCATCGGAATCGTGATGGCATTCTCCCATTTCATTTGCATCAGCTCCATCGGAAGTCCCGTGGATTCACCACCAAAAAAGAGAAAATCGCCTGGTTTAAACGAGGCTTCAAAATAGGTCTTTTTCGTTTTGGTTGTGGCAAAAAAGAAATGATCTACTTTGTCGCGATGCGCCTCTAAAAACGCCTCTAAATTCTCCCAAACCGTAACGTCCAACAAATGCCAATAATCAAGCCCCGCACGCTTCACGGTCTTATCGCTGATCTCAAACATGGTTGGTTTGATGATGTGCAATTTACAGTCGGCATTGACACACATACGTCCAATGCTACCCGTATTTTGCGGGATTTGTGGGTGAACTAAAACGATGTTAAACATAAAAAAAATCTCCTAACAAGAAAAACTGTTGGCTTTTTATTTCTGCCTCGCAAGAGGCTAGCTTTAGTGCCTAGTGCAACGTAGCTTTTCGGGCTTTGCCCAAAAAGCGTATAGGATTAAAAAATGATCGTTTTGTTGTCATGCACAAAAATACGCTCTTCAAACACCAAATCTAGGGCATTGGAGAGCACGTTTTTCTCAACATTTCTGCCTGCTCGTTGCATATCTTTCCATGTCATTTCGTGATTAACGTGAATGACATCTTGCGCGATGATCGGACCTTCATCAAGGTTGTTATTGACAAAATGCGCCGTGGCACCGATGATCTTCACACCACGAGAAAATGCTTGTTTGTACGGATTCGCACCGATAAAGGCGGGTAAAAATGAGTGGTGAATGTTGATCATTTTCTCTTCATAATGACCCACAAATTCGCTCGATAAAATGCGCATGTATTTGGCTAAAACGATGTAATCCACGGTATAAGCGCTTAACACTTCCAGCACTTTTGCTTCGTGTTCGGCTCTGTTTAACCCTTCATGGCTGACACAATGAAACGGAATGTTGAATTTATCGCTTAGACCTTTGAGATCCTCATAGTTGGAAACAATCGCCAAAATATTGGCATTGAGATCATCGCTGTCATGTTTGAGCAAAATGTCGCCCAAGCAGTGCGTCTCTTTCGTACCCATCAAAATGATGTCTTTTTTGCGCGCTTCGGCGACATAAATGTCCGCATGGGCAGGTAACATCGCCTCAAGGGTGCCTTTAAACGCATTCATATTCATTTCGCCACTGAGTTCTGCGCGCATAAAAAACTTACCGTTATCACGGTCAACAAACTCGTCGTTTTTGATGATGTTCAGTTGGTACTTAAACACCACATCCGCAATGCGGTAGATCAGACCTTTTTCATCGGAACAATCAATTTTTAAAATATAATTTTTACTCTCTTGCATTCGCTATGCCTCACACTGTTGTTTAATTTTTTCGATTCGTCTTCGTTTTAATTCGTACCTGATGGCTTCTTTTTCAAATCCATCCGCAATTACCTCTTGAACGCTCACATCGCCTGTAAATAGTTCATCCCAAATTCTAAGCGTTTGCGCCCTCTCTTTAACACCGCTTCGATAATTGCCAAGCCACTGCGAAATGGGCATTTCAAGGCTTACATGTAAAAGCATCTCATCGCTGATCTCACCTTCAAAAAAAGGCTGATGTTTGAAGGTTTGCAGGTAATGATTGGGCGCTTCAAGTTGCTTCAACCACCTCAAAGGTTCTTGTTTCAGACGATTGGCGACGATATAAACAAAATAGTAAGGACGAAGTGCGTCTTCAAAATTTTGCTTGTATCGTAGCAATTCACGCGCAATCTCAAAAAAGCGATTTTCCACCTTACATGTAAAGCATTTTTCAAAAAGATTAAGAGCGTACATGTAAAAGAGTCCGTAGTGCAAACAAGGGGCTCGAAAGAGCTTTTCAAACTCCCACAAAATGCGCGGACGACTCAAATCACAGAGTGAAATGCCACGCATCACCTCCAAGCTTTTACGTTCTATCTTAAAGCCCAGGCGCGCACTAAACTGCACTGCACGAAGCACTCTTAGGCTATCTTCTTTGAAACTCTGCTCATCAATAATTTCAAGCGTTTTGTGTGTAATCGCCTCTTTGCCACCCCAAAAATCGAGTAACTCACCTGTAAAAATGTTCCGCATCATCGCATTCACACTAAAATCGCGCCTCTTGGACGCCTCTTTTTCATCCTGACATACGTGCACTTCAAACGCCTTATGCCCGATACCGCTTTTATGCTCAATGCGTGGCAATGAAAAATCGATGTCGCCCAGCTTATAAACAAAAAAACTTTTTCCCACGCCAATGGCGCCCATTCGCTTCATCAGCAATTCAAACGCTTTTGGCTCGATATCATAGACCTCAATATCCAAATCGTGCAAAGGCTCATCCAAGCAAAGGTCGCGCACACTGCCACCGACCAAATAAGCTCGCTTCGTATAAGGTTTTAAAAACGCAATCGCTTCGGTGATTTGCTGTTCAAAATGCGCAGGAAAAACGCACTCTAGCTTCATTTTTTAGAGGCTTCCATCTGCTCCAATTGCTCATCAATCGTTGCTAAAAGGTACTCTAAAAAGTTGAGGGTTAAATCGAGTTTGGCTTCAATATTTTTATTATTCGGAGATTGAAACCCTTCAAAAAGCACCAAGATGCGCTCCCTGAGGTTCGTATAAAACTGTTTAGGGCTCTCAGCACACGTGTCGTCATCTTCATGAGAAATCGCATACGCTCGAATCGTGTTGATCTCTTCGGTGATCTCTAAAAGAGGCTCAGGTTCAAACTCAACCTCTTCACGCTTGCGAGGGGGTTGCAGTGGTTGTTGTTGTTCTTCTTCCTTTGGTGCTACCTCTTCAAGCTCTTTCAGCGTTGAGAGAATCATATCTTTTAGTTCCATATTTTCACTTCCATAATTTAACGAGCCAACGCTCAAACTCTAAAAATTCCACTTCTGAATTCATGGTCAAAAAAAACTTCTTCATCTCTTCATCGACCCCTAAGTACTTTTTGCGAATGCCGGATAGTCGTTTGATGGCAATTTTTGCCTCTTTGTTATCAGGATTTTCGCGCAAAAGTTCTTTGTAAATCTCCAACGCCTCATTTTTGAGACCTTGGAGTTCGTAGATTGAAGCGAGAGTAAGTGTTTTCATACTATACTTTAGCGGTGTAATCTGCGATAATAGAACCAATTTGGGTCGTTGAACAGACCTCTTTGGCACCGTAATTGGCTAAGTCTTTGGTACGATACCCATCATGCAACACTTTTTTAATCGCAAGCTCGATGCGATCTGCCGCTTTGGTCTCACCAAGCGCAAAACGAAGCATCATGGACGCACTCAAAATGGTCGCAAGTGGATTGGCGATGCCTTGACCTGCAATGTCTGGAGCAGAGCCATGAATCGGCTCAAACAGTCCTATTTTTCCGCCGATGGAAGCCGATGGAAGCAGTCCAATAGAACCGCTGATCATACTGGCCTCATCGCTCAAAATATCACCAAAGATATTACCCGTTAAGATGACATCAAACTGGCGAGGATTACGTACGAGCTGCATTGCTGCATTGTCCACGTACATGTGAGAGAGGGTTACTTCGGGGTATGCTTTGGAGACTTCAATGACCGTATCGCGCCAGAGTTGAGAAACTTCTAAGACGTTGGCTTTATCAACGGAACAGACCATTTTACGACGTTTCATCGCCGATTCAAACGCCATATGCGCAATCCGCTCGATCTCAGGCTTGGTGTACACCATCGTGTTATAGCCTTTAAAGCCATCATTACCACGCGGTTCACCAAAATAAATCCCACCGATCAATTCACGAACAACTAAAAGATCAACGCCTTTAAGCACTTCTGGCTTAAGCGTACTCGCATCTAAAAGCTCATCAAAAATAGCCGTTGGGCGAAGGTTTGCAAACAATCCAAGCGCTTTACGAAGCTTCAAAAGTCCTGTTTCAGGGCGAAATTCACGAGGCAACGTGTCCCATTTTTCACCACCGATGGCGCCAAATAACACGGCATCACTTTTCAAACAACCCTCAATCGTCTCATCCGGAAGCGGTGTGCCTTTAAAATCATACGCAACACCACCCATCAAGTAGTCTTCATAGCGAAGCTCAAAATCCTCTTTCGCACAGACACTGTCTAAAACTTTGATCGCTTCATCAATGATCTCAGGACCAATACCATCGCCTCTAATAACCGCTATTTTGTAGATTTTTTTCATTTCATGATCTCTTTTTTCGCATAATTCATCAATCCGCCACATCCGATAAGCTCTTGCATAAACGGAGGAATCGGGGTAAATTTATAGGTTTTTGCACCATTTTTCACTTCACCACTCTCCATAGAAATCGAGATGCTTTCGCCCTCTTTAATGGTGTCAGTCTCAGCCAGTTCAAAAATGGGAAGTCCTGTGTTAAACGCATTTCGGTAAAAAATACGCGCAAAACTTTTGGCAACAACCGCACTCACACCCGCAGCTTTAAGGGCGATGGGAGCGTGCTCACGACTGCTACCACAGCCAAAGTTTTCACCTGCAACGATGATGTCACCTGCTTTGACTTTGTTCACAAACTCAGGATCTTTATCTTCCATAACATGCTTTGCCAGCTCTTTTGGATCAGACGTGTTTAAATAACGTGCCGCAATGATTAAGTCAGTGTCGATATTATCGCCAAAACACCATACTTTTCCGCTAATCGTACTCATTGATTATCCTTAGGGGTCTTTTGATTTGATAGAGTTCTTGAGGAACTCTTCATACGCTTTTAAAGCAAAGCTTCAAAAGCTACGTTAACACTGGGTTTTCTTCGGCAGAAAGCCCACGCACCTTGGGTGCTTTAACTTCTTACAGATTGACTTGTGCAAGATTTCAATAAAAAATTTTATCTAAATAGGGTTGTAAAAAAGTTTAATCACCCCGCGCTTTGAACAAAATAGCGCCCTTTTTCACACTTTACATGTAAAGGCAGATCAAAAACCTCTGAGAGATGCGCGTCACTTAGCAGTGCTTCTTTTGCCCCTTGCGCTAATATTCGCCCCTCTTTGATCAACACCACATGCGAAATCTCTTCAAAAATCTCCTCCAAATGATGCGTCACCAAAATGATGGTTCGATGCGCTGCAATTTTGCGTATCATCTCTATAAAATTAAGCTGCGCCTTGATGTCAAGCCCCACAGTGGGCTCATCGACTATCATCGCTTTGGGCTCATGCACCAAGGAGCGCGCAATAATGCACTTTCTAAGCTCCCCCGTGGACATCTCAGAGATGCGTTTATGCCTTAAATGGCGTATGCCTAAGAAGTCCAAAACCTCTTCCACTTTCTTTACATGTAAAGGTGAAAATTCTTGATGCTCGTAAATGTGAAAACTGCTGTAAAAGCCTGAGAGTATCACTTCAAAGGCGTTTAGACCGGGTGCTCGTTCGCTAAATTGGTAGTGCAGATCGTTCGTAATGATGCCCAGATGCTTTTTAAGCTCCCAAATATCCCACACCTTTTTGCCAAAAACCTCTTTGGTCGTCGTTTCGTTAAACCGCGGATAAAGATCGTTGGAAAAGAGCTTTAGAAGTGTCGATTTTCCCGAACCATTTCCCCCTAAAATCACCGTATGTTGTCCCTCGTTGATGCTTAAATTGATGTCATGCAAAACATCTTGCTCATCATACGCGACATTGACATGTTCAAAATGAATAATTTCCATTCGATAACTCCTCTTCAATGCCACGATTATAGCGCATTTCATTTTGACATAAAATTTTCGAGCAACATCAAAAAAGGATAAAATCAACACAAATCTAAAGTCGTAAGGCAGATTCATGACCCCAATCATCCTGACCCAAGAAGAGGACATTAAAGCAAAAATCTACACCATTCGTGTACTTCAAGTGATGCTAGATCGTGACTTAGCAGAGCTTTATAGTGTGGAGACACGCGTTTTAAATCAAGCCGTCAAACGTAATAGCAAACGATTTCCCATTGAATTTATGTTTCAACTGACAAAACAGGAGTTAGAAAATTGGATGTCACAATTTGTGATATCCAATAAAGAGCTTATGGGCCTTAGAAAACTCCCATTTGCGTTTAGCGAACAAGGTGTTTCCATGCTTTCAGCGGTTTTAAAAAGTAAATCTGCCATAGAGATGAGCATTCAAATCATCAAAAGTTTTGTGGCTATGAAAAAATTTATGACAAACAACGCCTTGATCTTTCAGCGTCTTGACATCCTCGAACAGAAGCAATTTCTCACCCATGAAAAAATTGACCTTATTTTAAGTGCCATCGAAGACAAATCCATCAAACCAAAACAAGGTATATTTTACAACGGGCAAATGTACGATGCTTATGTTTTTAGTGTTGATCTTATCAAGAGTGCCAAATCAGAGATTATTCTTATCGACAATTATCTTGACGAAAGCGTCTTCACGCTGCTTTCCAAAAGAGGCAAAGATGTCAAAGCCACTCTTTACACGCAAAACATCACTAAAGTACTTGAACTTGACCTCAAAAAACACAACGCACAGTATCCACCCATTTTGCTTAAAAAATTCAACCAAGCCCACGATAGATTTTTAATTCTTGATCGAACCGAGGTGTACCATATCGGTGCAAGCCTCAAAGATTTGGGTAAAAAGTGGTTTGCTTTTTCAAAACTCAACATCGAAAATTTAGCCATTTTAGAAAGGATTGAGAAACATTTTAATGACCTATTTATAAAGCAGTAAGTCTCTTTGTCATCATGCCAGAATTAAAGATATATTTATACCGAGTTATACTACCATTGCGTCAATTATTTCACCACAAATTTTGTGCCTTAGGCGGCTTTGATGTTTTCTAAATTTTTTATCAATCGACCCAATTTTGCTATCGTTGTTTCGCTTATTATCATCATTGCTGGGGTTATGGCGATTCGTACGTTGCCGGTTCAAGAGTATCCTGATGTTGTGCCTCCGCAAATTATCGTCTCTACGACCTATTCGGGTGCGGATGCGATTACCCTTGAAAACACCGTAGCTTCCGTTCTTGAAGAGAAAATAAACGGCGTGGATAATATGCTCTACATGATGTCAACCACGTCGCCCAGTGGGCTTCTTACGATGAATCTCTATTTTGAAGTCGGCACGGATATGGCGCAAGCAAAGCTTGATGTCAACAACCGTGTGAGGCTGGCGGAGAGCAAACTTCCTGACGCGGTCAATCGTCAAGGCGTTGAAGTGGCAGAACGCTCCAACGATACCTTGCGTGTGTTAGCACTCACCTCAGAAAACAACCGTTACGATACTATTTTTATGTCCAACTACGCTATTAACAACATCTTAGAAGAGTTCAAGCGCATCCCTGGTGTTTCTGAAGCTGTAGTTGTGGGAAATCAAGAGTACGCCATTCGCGTTTGGGTCGATCCGCAAAAACTCTCGTTTTACAACGTAACAACCACCGAAGTGATGAATGCGATTAAAGCGCAAAATGAGCAGTATCCTATGGGGCAAATCGGTCAAGAGCCGATTCAAAACGCTGTTGCGTTTACCTACACGGTCACATCAACGGGCAGGCTCAATTCGCCAGAAGAGTTTGAGCAAATCTTGGTCAAATCCAACCCTGATGGCTCTGCGTTAAGGCTAAAAGATGTGGCGAACCTTGAACTAGGCTCGGAGCGTTACTTCTTCAAAGGACTCTTTAACAAAGAACCCACCTCAATGATACGCATTACGCTGACCTCTAAAGCCAATGCACTTGAAGTCTCTGACTTGCTCGATAAAAAACTTGAAGAGATCAAAAAAAGTTTCCCTGAGGGGCTAAAAATCGGCACGACTTACGATCCAACACTGTTTGTTAAAGCCTCGATTAAAGAGGTGATCGTCACCCTCTTAGAAGCGGTTGCGTTGGTTATTTTTGTGGTTTACCTCTTTTTGGGCAATATTCGAGCGACGATCATTCCCGTTCTTGCCATCCCTGTTTCCATCATCGGCACCTTTGCAGGCTTTTATGCCACAGGCTTTTCCATCAACCTTTTGACACTTTTTGGACTCACTCTTGCCAT
Source organism: Sulfurospirillum halorespirans DSM 13726 (assembly GCF_001723605.1). Lineage (NCBI taxonomy): Bacteria > Pseudomonadati > Campylobacterota > Epsilonproteobacteria > Campylobacterales > Sulfurospirillaceae > Sulfurospirillum > Sulfurospirillum halorespirans. Next base: position 1,926,270 of record NZ_CP017111.1, read on the forward strand.
TGGTTTGGTTGTGGACGATGCGATTATCGTCATTGAAAATGTCGAGCGGATTTTGCGCAAAGAATCCCTTAGCGTTAAAGAAGCAACCATTAAAGCGATGCAAGAGATCACGGCGCCTGTCATTGCCATTGTCTTAGTTTTATGCGCGGTTTTCATTCCTGCCTCGTTTATGGGAGGGCTCAGTGGAACGATGTCACGTCAATTTGCCATTACCATTGTTATCTCGGTCACCATTTCAGGTCTTGTTGCGCTAACACTCACCCCAGCACTTTGCTCTTTGCTTCTGAAAAAAGAGGAAGAGGAACCGTTGTGGGTTATTCAAAAATTTAACGCTCTCTTTGATTACATCACGCATCATTTTGGGCAGATCGTTAAAAATGCAATTCGTTACGCACTTTTCAACCTGCTTCTCTTTGGCATTTTGATCTTTGCGATTGTCAAACTGATGAGCATTATCCCCTCAGGTCTTGTTCCTAAAGAGGATAAAGGGGTCTTTTTTGCAGTCACAACCCTGCCTGCTGCGGCGTCACTCTCACGCACTCATGCGATCAATATCGCCGTAGGAGATGTCGCACTTAAACACCCTTCTGTCGATAAAGTCGGTGGTTTTTCAGGCTCTGATTTTAGCTCAAAAGCCTACACCACCGAAGCGGGATACAGTTATGTTCGTCTTGTTGATTGGGATGAGCGCAAAGATGCCAATCAAAGTGTTGATGCGATTTCAAAAGAGATTATTCAACAACTCTCCTCCAATAAAGAAGCACGCATCGTAGCCGTTGAACCCTCTGCTATCAGTGGTCTTGGCGTCTCCGGTGGTTTTGAGATGTACATTCAAAATAAAACGGGTGGCACGTATGCCTCATTAGAAAATTATGCCAAAGAGATCGTAGCACGCGCATCCACACGTGAAGAACTTCGCTCGGTGCGCAGTACACTCAGCACCAACACACCTCAATATCGCATCGAAGTGAATCATCAAAAAGCTCAAGCGTATGGCATTGATATTGCCGATATTTACACCACGATTCAAGCCACGTTTGGAAGTGTTTATATCAACGATATTAACCTTTTTGGGCGTAGTTACCGTGTGAATATCCAAGCCAAAGGTGATTTTAGAGAAGGAACACAAAATTACAGTGATATTTTTATCAAGTCCAGTGATGGAGACGCGATTGCATTAAGCGACCTTGTTACCTTGAAACGTGTCATCAATCCCAACATCACAAAACGTTTCAATATGTTTCCATCGGCTCAAATTTTGGGTGAAACCAATACAGGTTACTCTTCAGGCGAAGGGCTGAAAATCATGGAAGAGATCGCGGCAGAAGTCTTGCCGGAAGGCTACTCCATCGCATGGGGAGGCGCATCATTACAAGAGAAAAAACTCCTTGAAACAGGCAATCTCTCGTTTATTTTCGCGATCGTGTTCATCTTTTTGATTCTTGTGGCACTTTATGAGAGCTGGATGATTCCTTGGGCGATCGTTTTAGCCGTTCCCTTTGCGCTGCTTGGGGCAGAACTCTCCATCTGGCTTCGCGGGCTTCAAAACAACATCTACTTCCAAATAGGACTTATCACCCTTGTCGGACTTTCGGCTAAAAATGCGATTTTGATGGTGGAATTTGCTTTGCAAAAGATGGAAGAAGGGTACAGTTTGATCGATGCAACGATCGAAGGAGCGAAGATTCGTTTTCGCCCGATCATCATGACCTCCTTTGCCTTTATCGCAGGAACCTTGCCGCTCGCCCTAAGTTCGGGTGCGGGAGCCAATAGCCGTCATGTCATCGGCACCACCGTTGTGGGTGGCATGGTCACACTCACCCTCATCGGCGTCTTTTTTGTACCGCTTTTTTTCTATCTTATCATGAAGATTAAAGAAAAATTTCTTCCTAACTCTTGACACGCTTTTAAAGCAAAGCTTTAAAAACTACGTTAACACTAAGTTCTCTTCGGCAGAGTGCCCACGCACCTTCGTTGCTTTTACTTCTTGCAAAATCTAATTTTGAAAGAAGCTACTTACGTTCAAGTCCTAAAAGCCCAAAACCAAGAGCGATGAAAATCGCTCCGCTCACACGGTTGAACCATAATGCTCGTTGATGGGTCAAAAACCACGACTTGAATCGCTTCGCAAAAAAGGCATAGCACATCAATGTGCCAAATGAAAGAAGCATAAAGGTCAATGTTAAGATGAAAAACTGCTCTAAAAGCGGTGCTTCTGGATTGAGAAATGGTGGAAAAAGTGCCGTAAAAAAGATGATCGGTTTTGGATTGGTGATGCAGACTAAAAACCCTTTTTGGAAAATCTTCGCGTAATGCGCAACACTTTTGTGGCGCCCAAGATCCACCTGTTTAAAAATGCTTCCCAATGCGCGAAACTGCTTAATGCCAATGTAAATAAGATAACACGCCCCTAAAATTTTAAACGCCAGAAACAACACCAATGACGTTTTCAATACCACACCAAGACCTAACATCGCGGCACTGGAGAGTACAAAAAGACCGATGGCATTACCCAGTGATGAAAAGAAAGTCGCTTTAAGGTCATAACTCACAGAGTTATTGATCGCCAAGAGAACCGCGGGACCTGGGCTTGCTATCGCGATAAATGCAACCATTGTGTACAAAAGCCATGTGTGAAGTGCCATCATTTGCCTTTTTGTTTTTGGGTATTATAACGCATTTTATTAGATCAATATATCTTGATGTGAAATCTTCTATGCTATACTACGTCAAATAAAGACAAAGAGAAGCTCATGGAAACTTTTTTAAAAACCGTTGGCGCACTGAATGACGAAACGCGCTTGCAAATTCTTCATTTTATTCACACAAACGGCGAAGTGTGCGTGTGTGAGATCGAAGAGGCATTTTCGATGATCCAGTCGCGCGTCTCACGCCATCTCAAAATCCTCAAAGATGCTGGCTTTTTGCGCGTTGATCGACGTGGAAAATGGGCGTATTATACGGTTCGCTCACCGTTGGATCGTTTTAGACTCGAATGTTTAGAGGAGATCAGCTACCTTGAGATGCCCGTGCCACGTGATGGGCTTACATGTAAAAAGGAAAGTTCACTATGAAACTCATCTCTTGGAACGTCAATGGCATTCGCGCCGTTGCTAATAAAAACGCGTTTGCGTGGGTGGATGCGTTCGCTCCCGATGTCTTGTGCTTGCAAGAGATCAAAGCGGAAGCGGAGCAGATTCCTGAGCCTCTTTTTAACCATGCCTTTACATGTAAACATGTCAATTCGGCTTCTAAGAAAGGGTATTCGGGTACGATGAGTTTTTCAACGCTTCCTTTTGAGAAAACAGACACCGCGTGGCACATCGACCATACGCACGAAGGGCGCATCTTGGAGCACCATTTTGGTGATGTTGCGCTATTTAATGTCTACTTTCCCAACGGGCAACAAAGTGAAGAACGCCTTGCGCATAAGATGAAATTTTACAGTGATTTTTTAGCACACACAGAAGCGCTAAGAAAAGAGGGAAAAGGCATTATCATCTGTGGGGATGTCAACACGGCGCACCGTGCGATTGACCTTAAAAATCCTAAAGCCAATGAAGATACTTCGGGTTTTTTGCCGATTGAACGTGCGTGGATCGATAGGCTTTTAGACCATGGCTACATCGACACGTTTAGACATATCCACGGCGACATCACAGATGCCTATTCGTGGTGGTCGTATCGTTTTGGTGCGAGGGAACGTAATGTCGGGTGGCGGATTGATTATTTTTTCATTTCCAAAGAGCTGGAACCTCGTCTGAGAGATGCGTTTATTCTAAGTCACATCGGAGGCTCGGATCATTGCCCTGTCGGTATTGAGATCGATTTGTAAGATACACATAAGCTTTACATGTAAAGCTTATTTTCGTTGTTGTTTGTACATCTCGATGGTCGTTCTAAGATCGTGAATATCGGTGTGGGTTCCCACAACTTTGGTCGGATACCCATCTGCATTGTACGCAATCACTTTGGCTTGATCCAGCACCCATTTATAGCTTCCATCATGGCACAACATGCGGTGCTGATGCTGGTAATGCTTGCTTCTGCCACTTAAAAGCGCCGTGAGTTCATTGAGACAGTAGCTGAGATCTTCGGGGTGAATGAGCGACATCCAACGCTCTTTGCTCTGCTCGAACGCCTCAAATTCATAGCCCAACATCGTGACCCATTGCGGTGACAACATGATGCGATTGCCGAGTGGATTCCACTCCCAAAACCCGTGTCCTACGCATTCTAAAATGGTTAAGTACTCTTTTCTCATCGCGTATAGCCTTTACTATTTGGTATGGGAGAGTATACATTTCAAGTGTGATATTTGCGTTACATTCCTCTTTACATGTAAAGGTTTTAAAGCTCAAAAGATCATCCATTTTTCCTTATTTTTTCTTATAAATTTACATATAATTTACGCAAGACCGCTACTATACGCACCAAAAACTTTAAAGGGGCGTTATGTATTTAGCTTCCATCAAAAACAAGCTTGTCTTTTTGCTTGTCATTATTTTCCTAGGTTTCAGTGCCATTGGCGTTGAGATTATCAAAGAGGCAAACGATGCCAAAATGGCTGCCATTCGGTTGACCAGTATCGCAGATATCGAAAATTCTATTTTAGACCTTCGCATTCAACAGCGTGATTATCAGATCTATTTTAAACAGTCCAATCTCGATCATTACGAAAAAATCTATCAAAAATTACTCGCTGATTTAGAAGCGCTTAAGTTGATGCTTATGAGTCCGCAAAACCATCAGCGCATCGCAAGTCTTAAAAATGTGCTTGTTGAATGGCATGATGTCAACACTCCGCGCATGCAACTGTTTGGAAAATACGGCGCCACAATGCACGAGCCAAGCTTTGCGCAAACTTATCCAGAAGATGCAAAAAAGCTCAACGAATACTACAAAAAAAGCAGTCAAGCGTTTGTCGTCATTACCGAAAAACTCGATGATTTAGCACTCAGCGTGAAAACCAATAACTTCAACCGTTTGGATACCAATAAACTCATATCGCAAATATCGCTTGGCGTGATTTTTCTTTTTGTCTTTACGATCTTTTTTATCGTCACACGCTCCATCAAAAACTCTGTGGCACATGCTAAAACAGCGTGTGAGAAGATGCGCCAGAGCAAAGATCTCAGCGTGAGCATCACCACAGGCACGAAAGATGAGATCAACGACATTGTCAGTTCCATCAACGCACTGATCGCCGATGTTGCAGAGGCCCTTAACCAAGCAAAAAGCAACGCGCTTGAAAATGCTTCCGTTGCTGAAGAGCTCTCCAGTACGAGCCTTCAGATCGGCAAGCGCGCCGAAGAAGAAGCCAAAGTTGTTTTTGAAACCACGAATGATGCAAAAGAAGTTGCCAAAGCAATTGGTGAGGCAAGCGTACAATCTCAAAATGTCAAAGAAATTACAACCGATGCGCAAAAAAGCTTACTAGGGGCTCAAGAACTGCTCAATGAAACGCTCTCACAGCTTAGCCAAACAGCAGAAGCCGAAGCGGCGATCAATGAACGCCTCAATCGCCTCTCAAGCGAAGCCGAACAGGTCAAATCTGTACTGGATGTCATCGGCGATATTGCCGATCAGACCAATCTTTTGGCACTGAATGCCGCCATTGAAGCGGCGCGCGCAGGGGAACACGGACGTGGCTTTGCCGTGGTCGCGGATGAAGTGCGTAAACTGGCAGAACGCACTCAAAAAAGCCTCATCGAGACCAATGCCACGGTCAATGTCATCGTTCAGTCCATCAGCGACATCAGTGGTGAGATAAACCACAACGCCAAACGCATCCACGAGCTTTCCGAGTTTTCAAACCAAGTGACCACCCAAACGAATGACGCCGTGGGTATGCTAGAACAGAGTGTCAACGCAACTGAAGAGGTCGTCACTAAAGCCAATGGCAACGTCAAGCTCATCAAAACAGCCGTCATCGAAAAAATCGGTGAAATTAACACGCTCTCAAGCTCCAACGCCAGAAGTGTTGAAGAGATCGCAGCAGCAGCCGAACACCTCTCCAAGCTCTCTTCCACGCTCAGCCACACCTTATCACAGTTCAAAACCGCGTAACGTTTTGCCCAAAGAGACCACCTCTTTGGGCATGCTTTAACCAGAATTTGCTATCATTTGATACTTTACATGTAAAAAGGTTTTCTTATGCTTGAAGAGATAATGTCACGTAAACTCACCCCATTTTTTATGCCAGCAGACGACAAAAAAGGGACAGTCATCGGCTTTTGCGGTAGCGATATTTTGATGAGAGAAGACGGCACATTGCCCTCCATGGAATTTTTTGCCCTCTTGGGTGAGCCCAAACATCGCTTTCACATCGGCTCCTTTGATGAAGAGTTGTACATCCTTTTTGCATGGGAAAAAAGCACGCCACTTCCGCAAAGTCTCGTGAAAACCAATTTACGCCATTTTTTAGGACTCTACCCACCGCATCTTTTTGCGATGCTCGCACGCGCCAAACAACTCGCGCACTGGATTTACGACAACCAATTCTGCGGTCGCTGTGGCGCACCTGTGGGTTATACTTCAAAATTTTCATCACTGGGCTGCTCCTGTGGCAACTACATCTTTCCACGTCTTTCGCCTGCGTGCATCACCCTCATTACGAAAGGCGATGAGATACTTTTAGCGCGCTCGCCCTACTTTAAAGAAGGTGTGTACAGTCTAGTAGCTGGCTTTGTCGAAGCAGGCGAAAGTGTCGAAGCAGCCCTTCACCGCGAAGTGTTTGAAGAAGTAGGCATTCGCGTAAAAAATCTTCGCTACTTTGGCTCACAGTCTTGGCCGTTTCCGCACTCCTTGATGCTTGGTTTTTTTGCCGAGTATGAAAGCGGTGAGATTCACATTCAAGAAGAGGAGATCGAAGATGCGCAGTGGTTTAACATTAATGCGCTTCCACCTTTGTCGCATGAGACATCTATAGCTCGAATGATCATCGAAGAGTGGCGTAAAAATCATTGATTTTTTGTTGATAGTTTTCTGTTAAAATAAGGCAAATTCACGTGAGGAGTTTGCCATGAACATCACCCCTGAAGCACTTTTTGAAGCACGCCGTCACTTTTTAAAACTTGGAGCTGGCGCTCTGGTAAGTAGCACCGCTATTTCACAGCTTTTAGCCGACACTCTCTTAGATATGAGCCTCACTTACACGCCTGATCCCAATCCGCTCAAACTCTCGCCCAACACCTTTGAGCAGATCACCAATTATGTCAATTTTTACGAATTTTCAACCGACAAAACTGCTCCCGTCAAACTCTCTCAAAAGATGAAAACAGATCCATGGAGTGTTGGCTTTTTTGGCGACATCAAAACCGAACAGATGCTTAGAGTCGATGAGCTCATCGCCAAATTTGGACTAGAGGAGCGCATTTACCGCTTTCGCTGTGTTGAGGGCTGGTCGATGGTCGTTCCGTGGATCGGCTTTCCACTGTACAAATTGCTTGATTACTTAGAGCCAAACAGCAAAGCCAAATACGTCAAGTTCACCACGCGCCATGACCCTGCCCTCTTTCCCGACCAAGCCAAAGGCATCTTTGCTTCCATCCCTCATCCGTATGTTGAAGGCTTGCGCATGGACGAGGCACGCAACCCACTCACGTTCATCGCTGTGGGCATGTACGGCAAACGCCTGCTTCCGCAAAATGGCGCTCCGATTCGTCTTGTTGTGCCGTGGAAATACGGCTTTAAGTCCATCAAATCACTCGATCTCATCGAATGTGTGGAGAGCGAACCGCTCAATACATGGCAAGCCATCGACGCCAAGGAGTACGGCTTTTACGCCAATGTCAATCCTGCCGTTGACCACCCAAGATGGACACAATCCAAAGAGCGCTTGCTCGGAAAACTGACCAAACAAGCCACCTTGCCCTTTAACGGCTACGAAAAAGAGGTCGCAGGATTTTACGCAGGAATGGACTTAAGGAAATTCTTTTGAAAGCCCTCCTCGTCCTTCTTGCCCTTCTCCCACTGGGGTTTGCGTACTTTAAACTTGAAAGTGCCATCGACCCCATTAAGATGCTCTACAACATCACGGGCGTTGGGGCGATAACGCTTCTTTTACTTTCACTCGTACCTTCTACATGTAAACGTATTTGCAGTCTCAATTTTCTTCGTTATCGTAAAACCATCGGGCTTTTGAGCTTTGCTTATGCCCTTTTACATGTAAGCGTTTTTATTGTCCTAGACAGCGAATTTGACTTCATCACGATCTTTGAAAAAAGCCTCAAAAAACCGTTCATCTATATCGGGGCTATCGCTTTTATCATCCTTCTTTTCATGGCGCTTACTTCGTTTAAAAAGCTCTTCGCAAAGTTTTCAAAGTACCATAAATCGGTCTATGTAGCATTAGCACTTGCTCTTCTTCATAGCTTCTGGGCACAAAAGGTCGCTGGGGTGTTTGAATACAGTGTCGTTGCCGTTGGTGTGGGTCTTTTAGGGGAGAGAGTTTGGGCGTGGAAAGCTTTACATGTAAAAAATTAAATTAACCAATATTTTGCTAACATAATCCCCTATTTTCACCACAAAGAACACTCAATGAACGCATTTATCTCAGGTTTTAGCCTCGGTTTTTCACTTATCCTTGCCATTGGGGCGCAAAATGCTTTTGTACTCAAGCAAGGCATTAAAAAAGAGCATGTATTTGTCATCTGTTTTGTCTGTGCACTCTCTGATGCCATCTTAATTTTCGCTGGTATTTCGGGGTTTGGCTATTTGGTAGAGCAGTTTCCTACATTACAAACCGTCGCAAAGTATGGTGGTTTCGCCTTTTTGTTTATCTATGGTTTGAAAAGTTTTTACTCGGCATGGAGTATGTCACATGAGCTAAATCCGCTCGACCAACCAACGACTTCGCTTGCAAAAACCATTCTTCTCGTACTCGCATTTACGTGGCTCAACCCGCATGTGTATCTCGATACCGTCATTTTACTCGGCTCCGTTTCGACCAAGTTTGGCGCCCTTGCACCGCTGTTTGGTTTTGGGGCGATGACTTCATCTTTCGTGTTTTTCTTCTCTTTGGGCTATGGAGCTAGGATTTTAACACCTATTTTTCAAAAGCCGATTTCTTGGAAGATTTTGGAAGTGCTCATCGGCATCGTGATGCTCTCTTTGGCATTTATGCTGTTGGGTTTGTAAAAAAATGGAGATAAAGAACGCGCTTTATCTCCAAAATGCAGTTACGACTTAAATTGATTCAATTTGCCATTAAGATTTTCAGCTAATTTAGAGAGATGATCCGCCGCAGAGGCGATCTCTTCAACACTTCTGGCATTTTCACTCGTTAGCGCATTGATGTTGCCGACCATAGAGACAATTCTATCCGTGTCGCTGGCGATACGAATCGAATTTGCCGCACTGGTGGTGACAGAGACAACGCTTTCTTGCATGACCGTTGTTGTGCCAAGGATGGTCTCTTCCACACCCGTTGAGACATCAGAAAGGCGTTGAATGTTTTTGGCATTTTTACCCATTTGATCGGAAGAATCAACGATGGACTGGACGATAACGTTAATCGTCGCATTAATTTCCGTCAGTGAATTTTGCGTCCGCTCTGCCAGTTTTCGCACTTCATCGGCGACAACCGCAAATCCTCGTCCATGCTCACCTGCTCGTGCGGCTTCGATGGCAGCATTTAAAGCCAAAAGATTCGTTTGATCAGCAATATCAGAGATGACCGTTAAAATTTGTTTGACTTGCTCGGCATCGTGACTCATCTGCTCTAGTTTTTGAGCCAAAGCTGTTTCGGCTTCACTAGCAATGCCCACTTCATTGCGAAGGGTAATGACCTCATTTTTAGCGTTATCCAGTTTTTGACCTGCGTCCGTGATGCTTTTTTTCATCAATTCGGAAAGTGCAGCAGTCTCTTGCACAAAGGTTTTAATCGTCGCGATCTCTTGAATTGTATTTTCAACGATGGTTGTACTTTTTTCGGCATTGCGTCCGATTTGCATACTCGTTGTGCTCAGTTCATGCGACACAGAGGCATTTTCACTTGAAGAGTGCTTGGCATCGACAATGGTATGCTCTAAGGTCGTCACTAGAGCATTAAAACTATCGGAGATCTTTTTAAGCTCATTTTTCTTGTCATAGGTGATTCTAAAGCTAAGTGCTTTGTTTTGCACAAAGGAGACCATCCCATCGCTAATAATTTTAACACCTTTGATAATATTGTGTCGAATGGAAAGACCTAACAACAGAAGCGTTATCATCGAAGCCATAGAGACAAAGATCATTATATAAACAGCCTTTTGTTTTTCATTCATCGCATGATCGGCTTCATGTTTTGCAAGTTCAAAATTGTATTTCATATGCTCTTCAAAGACATGGGTTAAGTTTTGAATAATCAATTTATTGCTATCGACCATTGCATTAATTTCAGTTTGTTTCTGCTCTCGTGACAAGATTGTTAATTTTTCTAACAAACTAAAATAGCGCTCAACTGCCTCATGATCTTTCGAAAACAATACCTTATCTTGATCATTTGAAAATAAAAGTTCATACGCTTTCAAACTCTCTTTAAGCGCTATTTTTGCTTTCTCAATATTTCCCTCGACTCGTTCCCACTCTTTCTGATCGGTTTGAGATATGTGCTCCCACACATACAATCTTAATCGATACGCCTCTTGCATGGCATTATTCAACACGAATACGCTCGGAAGAGAATTGACATTACTGTAATTTGTCTCCTCAAATACTGTATTCATTTTTAGAAAACTAATTCCAAAAATCGTAAATGTTGCAAGAATAGCAACCGTAAGCATGACTAAAAGTTGTTTTGAAATATTCATGGCGAGACTCCTTTGTTTGTGTTAAGGAATCATAGCGGTCATGTGTTGTAAATGCGTTACATTTGAAGAAAAGGATGAAGTGACGTTACATGCAAAGATTTAATGAGGATATTTTTAGCGTTTCGTATCGCTTTTGGGAGGTAATCCATACATGCGGGTATACTCTCTGCTAAAGTGAGAAGGGCTCGCGTAACCTACTTGAAACGAAGCCATAGCCGCGTCAATCTGTTGCGATAAAAGAAGCTTTCGCGCCATTTGTAGGCGTACTTTTTTTTGGTATTGAATCGGTGTCAGGGTCGTCACACTTTTAAAATGCCGATGGAACAAGGAATTGCTCATGCCAAGACTGTGTGCCATTTCACTAATACGTAAAGGCTCTTCAAAATGGGTATTGATCTGATGAATCGCTTGCATAATGCGATACGCATAGCTTCCCATCGTAGCAAACTGTTTGATAAACATCTGCGGGTGATGATCTAGCAATCGGTACAAAATCTCTTTGATAATAAGTGGTGAGAGTGTTGCAATCATTTTTGGATTTTTTAAAAGCGAAACCAAACGAATGAGCGCGTCCAAAAGGGCGTCGTCCATTTTACCCATGACCAAAGCACAGTCACATTTGTTCGTACAAGGTCGAGTCAATACATCGCCACTTTCTTGCACCACTTCCATCATTTCATCCAAACTAAATGTAAGTTTCAACGCCAAATAGGGAACCTTTTGGCTTGCTTCTATGACTTTGCCACTCATAGGTAAATGCACCGAAGAGATCAGATACGTAGATGCATCGTAGGTGTAAATTTGCTCCGCCAAATGAACTTCTTTAACCCCTCTGGCAATAAAATAGACCGAAGGCTCCATCATGGAACAGGCAAACTCTGAATTTGTAGAGACTTTGGAAAGACTAAGAGAGGTGATGTCGGTTTGCGTCGTGCCCTCTTCGAGAATAAGAGATTCTAAGAGCTGAATTAAATCATCTTTTTTGGAAAAAGTATTCATGGTAATCCTTTTACATGTAAAACCATAGTGTACAGTAATAGGCAATAATTTTATATTAATGGTCTATCGTTTTTGTGACACAATGCGTTACAATTCTATCAATAAGTACCAAAAAAACAGAGGAGATGAAAGCATATGAACGTAGTAGCGATTAATGGAAGTCCAAACAAAAATGGAAACACTGCACAGCTTATCGATACGATTGCACAAGAATTGGCCAAAGAGGGAATCACCACAGAAGTGTTACACATCGGCAATAAAACTATTCGTGGCTGTTTTGGCTGTGGCGCCTGTGCTAAAAACCAAGATGAACGCTGTGTGGCGAAAGATGATGAATACGTCAATGAGTGCGTCCAAAAAATGAAAAAAGCCGATGGCATACTCCTTGGAACACCTGTGCATTGGGCAGGCATTGCGGGAACAATGAAATCCTTTTTGGATCGTGCTTTTTACGTCTCTTCCGCCAATGGCAATCTTTTTCGTCATAAAGTGGGTGCTAGCATCGTAGCCGTTCGTCGTTCAGGTGGTGTCAGTACCTTTGATGCGATGAATCACTATCTGACGTATGCTGAGATGATTATGCCCACAACCAATTATTGGAATGTCGCCCACGGAAGAGTTCCTGGGGAAGTGCATGAAGATCTTGAGGGCATGCAAATCGCCAGAGTTTTGGGTAAAAATATGGCATGGACACTTAAAGTCATGCAAAATGCGAAAGAAAACAACATCGTAGCGCCGCTCCAAGAAGCAAAAATTATGACCAATTTTGTGCGTTAATCGTTTTACATGTAACGCAAACTTTACTTACGCATTCCTCTGAAAAGTTGTGAGAAACGTGAACGTCTGCTGATCTCCGTGGGGAAGCTAGGATCACTGGCGTGTCTTACGTCTTCGATGGAATAAACCGCTAGAGGATTGTGCTTAGCGATCAACTCACGTACAACGGCAATGCTAGAGCGTTTAATGACCGTAAAGATAATGTTAACAGCCCCAGCATTGCCTTCAGCATCGGCAACCGTGACACTGTATTTCAGCGCACGCAAAGCAGCAACTAAAATGTGAGAGTCTCGCTTGGTAATAATGCGCACCACCACCATGCCAATCGCCAAACGATTTTCAATAAACATTCCGATGTAATTACCGAGTGAAAAACCAATGGCATAGGCAATATAATTAATAGGATTGGTCAGATTTTCCATGACTTTAGAGATGGCTAAAAGCCAGATGGTAACTTCAAAAAAACCTAAGATAGGCGCCCACAGTCTGAGCCCTTTTGAAACAAAAATAATGCGAAGTGTACCAATGCTCACATCCGCAATACGTGCAAGAGCAATTAAAACGGGAATACCGTACAGTGTAAACCACTCTTGTTGAAATAACTCACTCATGTTTCATCCTTTGGATCATTTGACGCATAAAGAATCTATCATAACACCACTTCTTTAAAGCTTACAAAAGAGTTACAGAAATATTCTCTTTAATTTTTATCCTAGAATATTATGCTAAAATTTAATAATCTATAATTCATACTGTATTGAGAATTAAATGCTTCTAAAACTCTTTGTTTTCTCTTTTGTTCTTTTCACCACACTGAGCGCCAAAGAGTATACGTTCGCAACCTACCCTTCCAACACACCTGCAAAAATCACACAAGCGCTCACCCCTTTAATGGAGTACTTAAGTGCGCAAAGTGGCGATACGTTTAAGCTCGTTGTGACAAAAGACTACGAAGAGCTCACAAGGCGCATTGAAGAAAAAAGCGTTGATTTTGCCTGGGTCAATACGAAAAATTTTGTGCTACTTAAAGAGAAAATCCCGTCCCTTCACTACCTTGTGACCTACTTGGAACACTCGAAAAGTGGGCAAATCACCCCGTATTATCAATCCTTTATTGTAGCGATGAAAGACGCTAACATTACCTCATTGGAAGGAGCACAGGGTAAACACTTCGCCTTTACTGACAAAGAGTCAACCTCTGGCTATGCGTATCCCATGATCATTTTTGAAGAGCATCACATCAACCCCTATACGTTTTTTCAAAAAGTCTTTTTTCTCAAAAAACACGATAAAGTCATTGAAGCATTGATGAGCCACTCCATTGAAGTTGGCGCTATCTCGGATGGTACCTACTATAACGCTTTGGAAAAATACGGTGATCGTCTTACCATTCTTGCCACGTCTGAGCCCATTCCGCTTGATGCCATTGTAGCCTCCGCAAATGTCTCCTTAAAAGAGAGTCAACGCATTGCGCACCTGCTTGAGAACATCCCTTTAGATGCGCCCTCCAACAAAGCATTTGAAGAACATCTTGGATGGGCCAGTGCTGGCTTTGTGAAAAAGGATGAGCACTTCTACGAAACCTTTAAACGAACCCTCAAAGTGCCTCTGTATGAAACTCTACAATAAAATCCTTTTTCTAACGATCATGCAGCTTGCTGCCATTTTACTTTTTGGGATTTACCAAATTCAATCCCTTTACCTGACCCAAAAAACAGCTTTTGATCAAAAAAATCTGATCCAATCAGACATGATTCAAAAGCGCTTTGAAGAAAAACTCGAATCATTACAAAAAACGGCGCAAATCCTCATCAATTCCCAAGAGGTCATTACAGGCATTATCAGCAATGACACCGATATGCTCTACAATTGGAGCAAACTCTTTCTCTCCTCTTCCATCGATAAAATTCATTTTATCGATTTGGATGGCACCATCATCAGCCGAGGTGAGCTGGAATTTCGCTTTGCCGATGATGTTTCAAAGCGTTTCTACGTTCAACAAGCCCTTCAAAATGACACGTTCCTAGGCATCGATCTAGTCGATGGAGAGGAGTGTTTAGTCTACGCAAAGCGCGTTAAGCAGTACGGGCAAAAGCCCATCGGCATCATCAGTGTTGCACTGATTATCGATGACGCATTGCTTGCTTCTATGGTGCAAGGTACCACGATGAGCATCGCTTACCACTCTGAGCATCAAACCCTCTCTACAACGAAAGAGCAAAAACTTACCAACGCCTCATCTTTACATGTAATGCTCCAAGCAGGAAGCATTAAAGAGGCAAGCTTTAACATCGGACTGACTTCGGCAGAAGAGCTCAGTGCCCTCAAAGAGGCGCGTACTAACTTTTTTGTGGGTATTGGGTTTGCCCTCATCATACTTGTTCTTGCCCTTCATTTTACATTGCTGAAGCATCTTAGAGAGTATAAAGCGCTTGCGCAAGTCCTCATTGACTTTTACGAAGACCGTTTGGATATCAAGGAGGTTATTGCTACCATCAAGCAGGTAACCAAAGAGCGTACCACGCCTGAGGTGAAAAAAATTGCCGAAGCACTGTTTAATATGAGCCAAAAAGTCGCCGACACCCAAAATGCACTTGAACTCTTAAGCAGTACCGACCAGCTAACCAATCTTTCCAACAGACGCAAACTAGAGGAGTGTTTGGAGCAAAAACTCAAAGAGAGTGAGAGAGGAAGCTTCTTTTCAATTGTTATGATCGACATTGACCGTTTTAAAACCATCAACGATACTTACGGACACGAGATAGGCGACCACGTTTTGGTTCATACTGCACGCCTGATGCGTGAATCCATCCGAACGAGTGATATACTTGGACGTTGGGGTGGAGAAGAGTTTTTACTGATTTTGCCCCAAACGAGCCTTGAAGGAGCGCTTGTTATGGCAGAACAGATGCGCTCAACCATTTACCACTTCACGTTTGAGCACTACCCACAACGTGTCACAATGAGTTTGGGCGTTTCCACGCACCATGTGGGCGACACCCCAAACAGCATTTTAAGGCGTGCCGATAACGCACTGTACCGAGCCAAAAACAGCGGAAGGAACAGGGTTGAACATGAAGATTAAAAACATTTTGAGCATTGTGCTCCTATTGTGTCTCTCACTTTTTGCCAATGAAAAACAAAAGCTTGTCTTTGCGGTAAATCCTTATAAAACCACTCCAGAGCTTCAAACGATTCATGCTGAGCTGATTGGCTACCTTGAAAAGGCGTTGGATCGTGAAATCGTTTTTGTGGTTTCCAAAGATTACAATCATCTCGTAACACTGATAGAGCAAGGCAGTGTCGACATTGCCTCCATTTCGCCCAAATTGTTTGCCACATTGCGTTTAAAAGAGCCTGAGGCACACTATTTAGCAACTATTAAATTTGCCGATAGCCAGGGAAATGTTCGAAGCTCGTATCATAGCTTGATTGTTACATTAAGCGACAGTTCCATTCAAACCTTTGCCGATTTGAGGGGTAAAAGCTTTGGATTTACCGATGTTGATTCGACCTCAGGGTACCTCTATCCACAGTTTATGATGCGCCAAAATGGGATTGATCCTGAAAAAGAGCTTGGCAAAATTTATATGCTAAAAAAACATCCTAAAATCATTCAAGCCTTATTTGAAAAATCAATCGAAGCAGGAGCTGTGGTTGATGGAGTTTATCGCGCACTTTCCAAAGAGGAAAAAGAAAAAATTCGCATCCTTGCCACTTCAGAAGAGATACCGTATGATTTGATGATTGCTTCAAAACAGATGGATAAAGCCTTTGTAACAAAGATTAGAGCGCTTCTTTTAGCTTTCCATTCAACCCCATCCTCCACCTTTAGCATTGCCGGATTTGAGGAAAAATCGCTTTTTCTCTACGACCGCCTTCGCGATTTGGAGTAGATTTTAGGCTTTACATGTAAGCTTAGAGAATAATCTCTTTCACACGCCCAACCGCACCACTTTCAAGGCGCACTTTGATGCCATGCGGATGGTTCGCTGAATTGGTCAGAATGTCTTTAACGACACCTTCTGTAAGCTTGCCACTACGTTGATCTTCTTTTAAAACGATCAAGACTTTAACCCCTTTTTGGATGTTACTTCGACTCTGTCCTGCACTCATTGTTATCCTTTGGTTGTTTTACATGTAAAAAACTAAGCAAGCTTGGCGCACAGCTCTAAAAAGGCTTCGCCATAGCGCTCAAACTTCACTTCGCCCACACCACTGATGTCTAGCATCGCCTCTTTGTCATGCGGCAATTTTTCTGCCATCTCTTTAAGGGTTTTATCGCTAAAGACGACATATGGTGGAATGCCATTTTCTTTGGCAATTTCTGAACGAAGGGTACGTAATCGCTCAAACGTAGAGAGTTCAAACGTGCCCGTGACAACCTGTTTCGCTTTTTTAGAGGCTCTTTTGTGCTCTTCCAAACGCTTCGCATGAATGCTTACATGTAAACGTTGTTTGATGATTTGCGCACCAAATTCACTGAGACTTATCACGCGGTATTCGCCTACTTTTAACGCTTCAAGCTCCATCAGCCTGTCGCCGATGCTGAGCCACTGCGCTTTGGTTTTATCGCTTCCAATGCCAAAAACAGAAAGACTTTGATGCCCATTTTGTTCTATCTTTTCACTATTTGCCCCCATTAACACATCCACGACGTATTGCAGTCCAAAACGTTGCCCTGTGCGGTACACACTCGATAAAAGCTTTAACGCTTCATGTGAGATATCAACACTTTCCTTCTCGCCATCGACGCAATTATCGCAACGCGTTACACAAGGATTTATCGTGTCATCAAAGTAGTTCGCGATCTGTTGGTGGCGGCACACTTGTGACGTTGCAAATTTTGCCATTGCCTCTAATTTTTCATAGGCTACTTTTTGATACTCCGATGTTGGCTGTTCACCGATGCGGCGCTTATGCTCCACGATGTCAGAATTGGAAAAAAGCAGCAAGGTCGAAGATGGCAAGCCATCACGACCAGCACGTCCAATTTCTTGGTAGTAGTTTTCGATAGTTTTAGGCAGTGACATATGCACCACAAAACGAATGTTGCTCTTATCGATACCCATACCAAAGGCGATGGTTGCCACAACGACTTGAATTTCATCGTTTAAAAATGCGCGAAAGGTCTCATTTTTCTCTTCCGTGGGAAGTCCTGCATGGTAAGCACGTGCGAGGATTTTGTGCGTTCCTAAAAACAGCGCTAAACTTTCGGTATCTTTTCGACTCAAGGTGTAGATGATGCCACTCTCTTTTTCAAAACCACTCAAAAAAGCAAGGAGTTGTTCACGCCCATTGGCATTGCGATAGTCAGCTTTAATGACAAGATTGTCTCTCTCCACTTTGGCACGAATGATTAAGGGATTGGAGAGGCTTAATTGATGCAGAATATCGTGTTCGACAATCTTCGTTGCCGTCGCCGTAAAAGCAGCAATGGGTGTTTGTGGAAAGTAAAGTTTGAGGCGAAAAAGTTGGCGGTAATCTTCTCTAAATTCATGCCCCCATTCACTCACACAATGCGCTTCATCAATGACAAAAAAGTTAAGGGGAAGAGTTTGTAAGAAGTTTAAAAATGACTCACCCTTTAAGCGTTCAGGGGCAACATACAAAAGCTTGAGTTCACCTTTGCGGCACGCTTGCATGGTCTCTTGAATTTCGGATGGAGATTGCATCGAAGAGATCATAGAAGCTTTAATGCCAAAGGTAGAAAGTGCGGTGATTTGGTCGTGCATCAAGGCTAAAAGAGGCGAAATCACCACGCTAATACCTTCCATCACCAAAGAAGGTAGCTGATAACACAGAGACTTCCCCGCCCCTGTGGGCAAGATCATCATAATGTCTTTTTGCGCTAAGATTGCATTGACAGCCTCTTCTTGATACGCTCGAAAACTATGGTGTCCAAAGACACTTTGAAGAATGCGGTATGGCTCAGTCACTTAAAGGTCTATCTCGTCTTTATCGATTCCATCGCTTTCAAACCACTCATCTTCGATAAAATCATTTTCAACAATCTGTGTGACATCACGTTTCATGTAGCGACCTGACGCGGTAACCGCTATGTCACCATTGGGAAGTATCAGCTCTCCCGTGCCTTCAAAAATACGCCCTTTATCATGGGTCATACGCCCAACGACTTTAAGTTCTACATCGAGAGGTACAGGTTTTTTATATTTGAGCGTTAGCTCTATCGTCACGCCAAAGCTCTCCATCCCATAATGCGCCATAATCGCTCGCCCAATCGTCTCATCCAAAATCGAGGCTGAGATACCACCATGTAAAATGCCAGGGTAACTTTGAAGGTACGTATTGGGTGTAAAGTACGCCACAACCTCTTTGTTTTCAAGCTCGTAAAATTTTGTTTTAAGACCGAAAGGATTTTCAACGCCGCACACCAAACAGTTTTTGGAAATGTGCTGTTTACCCGTTACTTTAAATTTCACTCTGCTACTCCATGCACCTTTTCAAGCTCTTTGCGCATTCTGGAATACAGTTTGAGGTCAACGATTTTATAGCTTTTCAAAAGTGCATCTAAAAGAGCCGCTTCAAGATCATTATGATCTTCTTTATTATCGGGAATAATTTTATCTTTGACCGTACAGTTGTTATAAAAATCATAGACATATTTCAAATCAACCTGATAATCCAAGCGGTGTGTCAACTCATTTTTAAGCTTTCTCGTCTCATTCATAATGACAAACTCTTGCTCGTTAATGACTTTTAATGTACGTAACTCTTCAAGCAATTTAAACTGTGTCATGCTTCGAGACGTCCCTGGGATGAGCACTTCTGCCATAAATTCATAGTACGCTTCGACTGCCAATACCATCACATAAAGGTTTTTCCCGATAGGACTTTCCTCTTTCTCAATAAAATCTTTAAAATAGTGCAATTTTTGCATCTCTACCATCATGTATTCGCCTTTTACTTATTTTACTTTACAATTTTTAGCGCCAATACCACATGTTTTAGCAGTTTTTTTGGCTTTATTTGCTTTGATCTCTTCACGTTTTTTACGAAGACCCATTGGCTTTTTATTGGCTTTTTCACGGTCAATTTTGGCTTGAATCGTATGTTTTTTCGCCTCTTTTTCAACCCATACTTGCGTCTCAAAACCAGGGTAAAACTCTGTTTTAAGCGTGTATTTTAGGATCTTTTCGATCTCTTTTAACTTTAACTTTTCTTCTTGAGAAACAAACGAAATCGCTCGTCCCTCTTTACCTGCACGACCCGTACGTCCTGCTCGATGCAAATAATCTTCTGCGTCTCCGGGGAGTTCGTAGTTAATGACATGCGGCAGATCTTCGATGTCAAGACCACGAGAGGCGATGTCCGTAGCGACCAACACACGAATAGAGTTTTCTTTAAAAGCAGCAACCGCTTTGGTGCGTTGTGAGTGCGCTTTATCGCCATGCAAGACCAATGTTTTCAAGCCACTTTTACTGAGGTAATCGCCCACTTCATCAGCACTCTGTTTCGTTTTGGTAAAGACCAACACTTGATGCCAGTTTTCAGTACCGATCATGAAAGAGAGCATCTCGCACTTGCGCTCTTTGTCCACCACGTAAATGGTTTGTTGCACATTTTTAGCAAATTCACCTTGATTGTTGATAGCCACAGTAATAGGTTTTTTCAAACTGACTTCGGAAAGACGTTTGACCGACTTGGAAACTCCGACGGAAAACAGCAAGGTTTGACGTTTTTTAGGTAAAAGGGAAAGCAATGTCTCAACCTCATCCCAAAAGCCCATGTCGAGGATTCTATCGGCTTCATCAAAAACGAGCATCTCCACACGAGAGAGATCAACATTGTCCAGTTTGATATGCTCTAAAAGTCGCCCTGGAGTGGCGATAAGAACATCGATGCCCTTCTCCAATTTTTTAACTTGCGGTGTAAACTTTACACCACCGTAAATCGCCCCGATGGTTAACTCAAGGTTCTTGCCATACTCTTGCACGTTGAGATTGACTTGTGACGCAAGCTCACGTGTGGGCACTAAAATAAGCGCACGTACGACTTTTTTTGTGGTTGATTTTTGTGTTTTTTTAGCCAATATTTGTAAAAGTGGCAGTGCGTAAGCGGCCGTTTTTCCCGTGCCCGTTTGCGCCGTTGCCATAACATCTTTTCCCTCTAACACCAAAGGGATGACCTTGTTTTGCACAGGCGTTGGTTTTGTGTACCCAAGTTCAGTGACTGCTTCTTGTAGTGGTACAATCAAGCCTAGCTTTTCAAATAACATCTCGATCCTTTATTTATCTTAATGCTTTATTGTATCTAAGTTTTATTTAAAGAATTTAGTGAAGCACTTTGAGCTATCTCTTATTCACGCATTTTCATCATAAGAAGATTAACGATACCTTAAGTCCGTTTTTATGCTTTCTTCTATATCATTGGCGTGATAAATTTGTTACAAAGAGAGTTAATGATGCGGCATTTCTTACGCCTTTTTCTCATATTTTCTCTCGGTCTTTGCTTAGAAGCACGCTCTCTCGTCTTTGCCCCTATTCCTTTTTTTAACGCCAACAAAGTTCTTGAAGATTTCTTCCCTATGGTGAATTACCTTGAACACGCATTGGATGAAAACATCACCATTCATTACGAAAAAAAGTACGATGACCTTATCGCCGCGTTTAAAGCCAATCAAGTGGATATTGCCTACTTTGGACCATTGCCTTTTTTGACATTGCAAAAGAGTTTTCCCTATGCGCTTCCGATCATCACCTTTCATGAAAGCGATGGAAAAAACGGTTACCGCTGTGCATTGGTCAAATTTGGAGGCGATACCCTTTTAAATATTCCCCAAAGAGAGCTCAAAGTTGCACTAACGCAACCTCTCTCAACCTGCGGATACACCAATACCAAACACCTCATAGAGAGCTCTTTTCATCTTAATTTAGACACCCTGCTGTACCGTTATGTTGGAACGCATGATGAAGTAGCGCTCTCGGTTGTTCGGGGCGAATTCCACATGGGAGGTATTAAAGAGAGCATTGCACATGAGTATGCCTCTTTGGGGTTGGAAATTATCGACACAACACCCCTCATTCCTGGTTTTTCACTGGTGGTTAACACTCAAACGATCAGTGCTGAGAAAATCGCTAAGATCAAATCTATTTTGCTTTCTACACCCAAAGAGGTGTATGAAAAATGGGGCAAAGACATCAACTATGGCATGAGTGAGACCGACATCAACATGTTTCAAAATTTCAAACATGATATGCAAACCGTAAACGTTCCCCATAGCGGAAGCTTTTAATGCGTAAATTTCTCTTAACCGCCTTCAGTGTCATTATCGCGTACGCTGTTTTTTTCAGTTATGTTCACTCCAAAATGAAAGAAGAGCGCGATGTTCTCCTCTTGAATGAACATAAAATTATAGAAACCTCGTACAAGGCAGTGACGCAGATGTACAGCATCTCCATCGAGAACTATTTTCGCTATGCCATTATGCAACCTCCCATTCTTAAGATTTTAAATGACGTCGTAGATACGAATGATACGCACGAAAAAGCGCTGCTCCGAGGCTCCTTATACCGCCTTTTATACTCTTTTTACAATGATGAGCTTAAGAGGCTTGGCATCAGGCAGTTTCATTTTCACACACCTCAAGGCGAAAGTTTTTTGCGTTTTCATGCTCCTGCTGAAAATGGTGACAACCTGATGGAGGTACGTCCTTCCATCAAAAAAGCCAACATTGAAAAAAAATTTGTTACGGGATTTGAAGGAGGTCGCACATACCCTGGATTTCGCTATGTTTTTCCCATTATTCAGGAAGGAAAACATTTAGGCAGCGTTGAAGTCTCTTTAGCGTATGAAAACATTGAGTTTGAGCTTTCAAAACTTTTGAGCTGGAAAGATCATCTGCTGCTGCTTAAAAAATCGGTCACAACCGATATGGTCTTTGAAGGACACAAACACCATTTTATGCCCTCACCTTTGAGCAATGATTTTGTCATCGAAAACCAAAAAATTTCTAATATCACCGCACCTTCCATTGAATCGGAACTGACCAAAAAGATCAACACGATACTTAAAGAGCACTACAACATCGATGCAAAACTCAAAGAAGGTAAAAATTTCTCCATTCCTGTGCTTCAAGATGATGACGGTTATGTTGCTAATTTTTACGCTGTTTACGATCTCACAGGTACGCTTGCCGCTTACGCCGTTACCTACAGCCATTTAGATGATCTTGTCAAAATCCAACATAAATACATTGCATCGCTTCTTTTTGGCTTTTTAACCTTTGTGCTTCTGGGCATTGTCCTTTATCTACTTATTGAGCAGAGTCATAAAACGCTTAAAGAGAAGGTATTATTTGAAACCATTGTCGATAAAACGATCAATGGGGTGATTCTCCTCAATACCAAAGGGCAGATCACGTTTATCAATAACGCCGCAACAACGCTTTTAGGCTACTCGCTTAAAGAGGTCATCGGAAAAGATTCGCACGAGCTTATTCATGTTCATCCGCATGACACCACCAAAGAAGAGTGCCCTATTTTAAACTCAATGCGTTATCAACGAACCTACCTCGGCGAAGAGGTTTTTCGTAAAAAAGATGGAGAGCATTTTACCATCCATCTCAATGCCACCCCTTTTCTACAGGACAATAACAACATTGGCTCGGTCATTATCTTTAGAGACATTAGCAAAGAGAAAGAGGCACAAAAAACCATTGAACATTTGGCGTATTATGACTCACTCACAGAACTTCCCAATCGCAAACTTTTACTGGATCGCTTGAGCCATACGCTTGCCAATACCAGCCGTGACCCTGAATTTTGCGGGCTTTTATTTATCGATCTGGATAATTTCAAATTTCTCAACGACACCAAAGGGCACGAATACGGCGACATGCTTCTGAAAATGGTTGCCAAACGGTTATCCAGTACGCTTCGTTTATGCGACACCGTTTCTCGTTTTGGAGGCGATGAATTTGTCATTTTAGTCACAAAACTAGGAGACGACCCCTACGAAGCCAAAACACGACTCAGGGAGATTGGTTATAAAATTCTTCATGCGATTGGTGAGCAATTTCGATTGATCAATTTTGATTACACCTGCACGGCAAGCATTGGTGGAACGCTCTTTCATGAGACCAATAAAACGATCAATGAAATTTTAAAAGATGCCGACATCGCCATGTATGAAGTGAAAAAACAACATAAGAATGAGATCAAAATCGTTTAAAATGTGCTAGACTTTTTTCAATGGGTTATGAAAAAAGTCTAATGCTAAAACTATTCCAGCCCTCTTTACATGTAAGACTCAGTTTAAATCCATGCTTTTGGACAATCTTTTTAACAATACTCAACCCCAAACCAAAACCCTCAGCTCCTCTAGTATCATCACCTTGGGCGAACGGTTCGCAGTAATACTCCAACGCGTGTTTGAGTGCTTCACCTCTGCTTTTAACGCTGATCGTGCGCTCTTTTACTTCGATGAGAATGGGTTTTTGTGTGGTGTATTTTAACGCATTATCGATTAAGTTTTTAAGCGCAATGGAGAGGTAATTAAGATCACCCTTGATCTCAAAAGGCTCATCGATGTGAAGCTCCACCAAACTTTCATCTTCAATCAGTGCGCGTGAAAGGGACTCTGAGATGAGTGTTTCGGCATTGAAACGCGTAAGATTTAGTTGTTCCATATTGGCATTGAGCCGCTCGATATCTAAAAGCTCTTTGGTCAACTCATCAATCTGGGAAATCGCTTTTTTAAGACTCTGCTGATACTTCCCCTCCCCTAACATCTCTAAGGCAAGTTTGGATTTGGCAAGTGGTGTGCGAAGTTCATGCCCGATGTCACGAAGCAAGCGTTGACGTGAAAGAATCAGCGCTTCGATGTTAGACGCCATCGCATTGAAGGTATTAGAAAGCTTGCCAAGTTCGTTGGAGCCAAAGCGTTTCATTCTTACATGTAAAGCACCTTCGCCAAATTTTTGAAGCGTTAACGCAATCTGTTTGAGCGGAAAAATAAGCTTGATGACCATCAAAAAAGTGATAATAAGCACAAAAATATCGGCAAAGATCAGATAACTCACACGATCAAAATGATAAAAACCCTCCTCTTGGGTTATGTCGCGTACCAACAAGCTCTCATCCAAATAACTCAGGAGCAAAAGGTATCTGCCTTTGGTATCCATCAAAATTTTGACTTCTCCAAAGGAGCTGCTTTTTTCATAAATCGTTTGAGAGCCTTCCAACACGCTTTGCGACTCTGCAATGAGTTCAAAGTTAAAGGATTGAAGCCTTTTGGTAAGCGATGCTTGATCGTCATTGGCAAGGTCGCGAAAGAGCTCGGTGGAGGCTTGAAGGTACTTCTCTTTTAAGAGCATCTCTATTTTGGCTTGGGTGAGTTGGTTTGTTTCGCGTGAGACAAAAAGCATCAACGAAAGACTGACTAAAAAAAGTAAAAAGAGTTTGGTAAAAATGGACATCTTAACCGACCATTTTATAGCCAATGCCCCAAACCGACTTGATGTATTTGGGATTTTTTGGATCATCGCCTATTTTGGCTCTGAGATTGCTGATGTGCATATCGACCGTGCGATCTTTAGAGTTGTAGCCAATGCCATTAATCGCGTTAAAAATTACCTCACGCGAAAACACTTTGCCTTGATTGGAGAGTAAAAGAAGTAAGATGTCAAATTCGATTTTCGTTAAATCTAAATGATAGCCCTCCAAAGAGACTTCCATTTTCGCTTCATCGATTTCAAAATCTCCCACGCGCTTGTTTGACTGGGTATTTCTACGCAAAAAGGAGTTGATTTTTAGCACCAATTCACGTGGCTCATACGGCTTTGCAAGGTAGTCATCGGCACCCACGCCATAACCTAAGATTTTATCGCTGAGTTCATTGCGCGCCGAGGAGATAATGATATGCGCGTCACTCATCGCTCTAATCTCTTTGCACACATCAAACCCATCCATCTGCGGTAACATCAGATCAAGGACGACCACTTTATAGTGCGAAGGATTGGCTTTCAAATGTGAGAGAGCCTCTTTAGGTTTATCAAAAGCCTTCACTTCAAAATCGTAATTGTGCAGGTAATCACCAATGAGCGATTGCATCTCCAAATCGTCTTCGATGAGTAAAATTTTCTCGCTCATTCCACTTCCCACTCTTCAAGGTTATGTGCAAATTTTTGGCGTTGTTCTGGGGTTAAAAGGTTGTGCATTTGCAGTAAAAAATGGCTCTCTATCGCGCTGGATTTTTGGCTGATTGCTTGGTTGATTTTCTGCAAATCTTCTTCGTTTAAAACCTCATGCGTCAGCAATGCCTCTTTTTGATCTTCCATCTTTCCCTTGAACTCACGAAAGGCTTTGATGTCGACTCGAAACTGCTTAATAATGCTTTTCGCAACCTCTTTTTGCTCAGAGGTTAACTCCAAATAAGAGAGGTCTTTACTCAGGTGATGCTCTTTTTTACCGTCATGATCGGCATACAGACAAAGTGTGAGAAGTAAAATGAGCAGTATCTTCATTTACAGCCTTTTAATATCGCGATTGTTCAGTAGTCCATTTTCAATATTATCATGGCATGCCTTACAATTTGATGGTTTTCCAATATCCGCTTGTGCAAAAACAGCTTTGTCAATCTTTTTGTGGCGATTTTTCCAAAAAGGTGTTTCGGTGATCGCAAGATAGGTTTTATCGTTTTCCAAGCTTGCTAGAATACGCAGAGAAGACTCTTTGGTGGAAGTCTCAGAACTGTTTTTCACTAAAAATGCTTTGATCGACTCTGTGGTTGCAGCATCCAGTGAGGCATCATCGCCAAAGTGGTTTTCCAGTGTGTCCATCATGCTCACCCACGATTTTTGTGGCAGTAAAAAAGGAGGATAGAGTGTATGACAACTGATACACTCTTTGTAAAAGGCAGGGTTCTCTTTGGTGTAGTCCATTTTAGGATTGCCATCGGCGATTAAAAGACTGTTAGGCGCTACGAGCATATACACAAACGCAAAGAGAGAAAGCGCAATGGCAACACCACCAAAGATTTTTTGCATCAGTGTGAGTTTAACACCCTCTTCCTCGCCTAGCTTATACCCATCAACCATCGACTCTAAGGCGCGTGATTTATGGAAAAGCTTATCCAATAAAACACCCGCGATATGCGCAAAAATCACCGCCATCAAGACATTGGCAAAAAACTCATGCACCTCTTTAAAAAGTTTCATATCGCGAAACATCGTGTGATTCATAAAGGAAAACACGCCCATGCCCTCTTTGACGCCGTACGTTAACGCACCTGAGATTACCGCTAAAAAGGTTAAAACGATCATCGCGATGATGGCATAACTCGAAGCTGGATTGTGCCCGATGTACTCTTTTTTGTTGCCAAAAATGGAAAATATATACTCTTTTAAATCGCTAAGATTAAAGTTAAAATCTTTAAATTTAGAGTATTTGACATCCAAAAAACCCCACAGAATTCTAAACAAAAACAGCAGTGCGAGTGTGTACCCCAGCGCTACATGTAACGTAAGTAAACGTTTGACTTCGGGGGTAAGAAAAACCGCCAACATCATGACCATAAGCAGTGCATGTGAGACTCGTGTGTAAAGTCCCCAGACTAAAATCTTTTTCATTCCCATCTCCCATAATTTGGAATCACGATAGCGCGTTCGCTGTAGTTGCCTTTATCCGCCGTGGTGTGACAGGCGAGACAATTAGCGATTGAATTCACCTCTTTTTGCTCAATGAATTTCGCAGGAATTTTGCGATGCTCTTTGATGAAATAAGGCGACTTTGTGATCTGCATCGTGCTGTTGTTTGCAGTAATCTTACCGCTTCCTGCATTACTTACAAGATAGCTTAATATCTGCTCACTTTCAACCTTGCCTAATGAGGCGTCGGTGCCAAAGTGATCGCTCAGATTTCCCATCACTTTTTCCCATGAAGCTTTACTTAAAAGGGCTGGCTGATACCCAAAGTGACAACTCGCACACTCTTTTTGATACTGTGCATTATCCGCAGGTGCAACACTGCCTGCAAAGGCAAAGCTGAGTCCAAGTGCTGTGATTAAGAGTAATTTTTTCATCATATCTCCTTATTGGTTAATGATGTACGTTAAAACATCACCTTTTTCAAGCGCGACTCCCTCACGCGCAAACACATCGTTGAAATTACGTCTCAGCCACTTTTCGACCTCAGCAACATCGGTAAGGCGAGTTGGATTTACAGATGGGGCTAATGCCGTAATAGGTTTGTTGGTATTGACATTTTGCCCACCATTTTTGAGATTGGTTGAGTGACACGTGGTACAACTCATCTCGCCTCCTTTTTTGCCCGTATGTTTGGAGACAAAAAGTGTTTCGCCTCGCTTGGCATCAAAGCCAGAAAAACTAGGATTTGCAGCCTTTGCTTCGGTGCTTAAGCCCTCCATGTAGGTTTTCATGGGGGTATTGAACTCTTTGGCATTGAGCAGTGTGAATGTCAGTAGGATAAAACAGACTGTTTTTTTCATATCGAACTCCTAAATTGATACTGAAATCTTAGGACAACAGTGTCAATTTAGGGTTGACTTCTTCTTTACACTTTCTTTACATGTAAAGAGTTAGGGCAACTCCGTTCGCGGCTCAAACGGTGAGATATTGTTGAGAAACAAAGCTCCATACGGTGTCTGCTTTTCGATGTCATAGTAACAATCAATCAGCGTTTTATCGGAGACAATGGCACCCTTAATGATACGAAGAATCTTAGCAGCATCGGTACGAATGATATGACTTGGCGCTTGGGAAGCGGAAGTAAAGTAGCGGTGCATGCGGTAGATCAATTTTTTGTTTTGAATCTCAACGATTAAAGAGTCAATCGGCATTTTGAAAAACATAAAATTTTGCTTGACATTGATGGAGATGTACGCCGTGTCCATGCCGTAGATCTTCGTCGAATGCGAGTCAAAAAAGTAGAGGCTTTTGTTGTAATTGTCGTAAAAAGTGTCGTGCATGAGCTCTAAGATTTGTATTTTTTCACTCTTGGTGTAAAAATTGCCTATGTGTGAAAACGCAAAACGCAACAGCGATTCGATGGAGTACCACTCGGTTGATTCAAACGCATAGTTAGAAATCTGCTCATACCGCAATTTTTTAAGCTCCACCGCTTCGGCAGAAATCACCCGTTTGTAAGGCGTTGGAACCACTTTGTCTCGATACGCTGGACCAGGGAACTGCGGATGGATCACAAAGCGATCTTGCGCCTCTTTGTCTAAAATGTACCGAAGTCCGCCCTCATAGCCTTGATCGATAATGCGTATCTCATCTTTGGGAATATGCTCCAACATATCTTCAAAATCAACCCCATTGCACTCACTCTCCCAAATAGTAGGAGGATAGCGAAAAAATTTGGAGATGGAAGTTTTAACCTCAGAGGAAGGCTCTTTGGTGACCAGTTTGTCGATCCATGCAGTGAGGGTTCTGCGGTCTTTGTTGATGATGGAGGCAAACTTGGAGATACTGAGACCCGAGCGATTGTAAATCGCAACAATTTTCTCGATGGCGTTATCGTACATGAAGCTCACCTTAGTACTTTTTAACTACATTATGTATAAAAACTGTACGAGTCTAGCATCTATGTCTGAAAATTGTCTTAAAAAATCAAAACTAGTACACTGAATTAAACCTTAAGTCGTTATATAATTGTTCAAAATTTGTACTACAGGAGATGTCAGTGTCATTGAAGTATGAGTCAACTTACAAAGAGTCCATTGAGAACCCAGAGAAATTTTGGGCACAAGCGGCGACAAAAGTGCATTGGTATCACCAATGGGACAAAGTCTTAGATGTCGTTGATAACCATTATAGATGGTTTGTTGGCGGATGTATGAACAGCTGTTACAATGCGCTGGATTTGCACATTGACAATGGCCGAGGTGACCAACTTGCCATTATCTATGACTCGCCTGTCACCGATACCAAAAAAACCTATACCTATAGGGAACTACGCCAAAGAGTCTCTAAAACGGCGTCCATTCTTGTAAACAAAGGTGTCGTCAAAGGCGATCGTGTCGTCATTTATATGCCAATGATCCCCGAAGCGGTCATTGCGATGCTAGCGTGTGCGCGCATCGGAGCGATTCACTCCGTTGTTTTTGGTGGATTTGCTGCTCACGAGCTAGCAACGCGTATTGATGATGCCAAACCTCGCGTCATTATCAGTGCCTCATGCGGTATTGAGATCAGCAAGCTAATCAAATACAAACCTCTTTTGGATGAAGCCATCAAACAATCGACCCATAAACCAACGACCTGCCTTATCTGGCAACGCCCGCAAGAGAGAGCCAATATGCTTCCATGGCGTGACATCGACTGGGAAGTCGAAGAGGAAAAAGCGGGCTTAGTTGAGTGTGTGCCCGTTGATGCGACTGATCCACTTTACATTCTCTACACCTCAGGAACGACAGGCAAACCTAAAGGCGTTATTCGCTCTAATGGCGGTCACTCGGTTGCAATGAAATGGTCGATGGACAATGTCTACAACGCCAAACCAGGCGATGTTTTCTGGGCTGCCAGTGATGTGGGTTGGGTTGTCGGACACTCCTACATCGTGTATGGACCTTTGATGAACGGATGCACGACCATTATCTATGAAGGGAAACCTGTACGAACCCCAAATCCAGGTGCTTTTTGGAGAGTGTGTGATGAGTACAAAGTCAATATACTTTTTGCTGCTCCTACCGCATTTCGTGCCATTAAAAAAGAGGATAGCAAAGGTGAATGGGTCAAAAAATATGATCTAAGCGCACTCAAAAGCATCTTTTTAGCCGGCGAGCGCTGTGACAGTGATACGTTAGAGTGGATCACCAAAATCACCAATAAACCCGCCATTGATCACTGGTGGCAAACCGAAACGGGTTGGGCAATCGCAGCCAATCCTATGGGACTTGACCCAATGCCTATTAAAGCAGGCTCTCCTACCAAACCAATGCCAGGGTTTAACCTCAAAGTGCTTGATGAACAAGGCAATGAGTGTAAACCTAATCAATTAGGCAATTTGGTACTCAAACTCCCACTCCCGCCTTCGTGTTTGATGAGCATTTGGTCGGATGATCAACGCTATAAAAAATCGTACCTCAACTTCTACCCCGGCTACTACCTCACGGGGGATAGTGGCTACATTGATGAAGACGGTTATGTCTGGGTAATGGGACGTATGGATGGTGTCATCAATGTCGCAGGTCACAGACTTTCCACAGGAGAGATGGAAGAGGTCATCTCAAAACATCCCGATGTGGCAGAGTGTGCGGTTATTGGTGTGGATGATGAACTCAAAGGCGAAGTACCAATGGCATTTGTTGTACTCAAAGATGGCATTGAGCGTGACAATCGCTCCATCGCGGATGGCGTTATACAACTGGTGCGTGAAGAGATTGGTGCAGTGGCAGGACTTAAGCTTGCGACTGTCATTGAAAAACTTCCTAAAACGCGTAGCGGTAAGATTTTGCGAGCCACGATGCGTTCAATGGTCGATGGTAAAGAGTGGAGTATGCCCTCCACCATTGAAGACGAAAGTGTCTTAGCTGACATTCAACAATCAATCGAAAAACTGGGATACCCCATCCCTAAAAAAGGAAAAAAATGAGTATGATCAGTGCAGGTTCACTCTTTAGAAAAGCGGTTAATGAAAACCATCCGCTTCAAATTGTCGGTGTCATCAACGCCTACAGCGCTATGCAAGCAGAGCGTGTTGGGCATAAGGCGCTCTATCTTAGCGGCGCAGGCGTTGCCAATGCGAGCATCGGACTTCCTGACCTTGGTATGACAAACTTAGAAGATGTCTGTATTGATGTCAGACGCATTACGAGTGCCAGTTCATTGCCTCTATTAGTCGATGCGGATACAGGTTGGGGTGGCGCTTTTAACATCGCTCGTACCATCAAAGAGCTTACCC
This sequence comes from Sulfurospirillum halorespirans DSM 13726, assembly GCF_001723605.1. Taxonomy (NCBI): domain Bacteria; kingdom Pseudomonadati; phylum Campylobacterota; class Epsilonproteobacteria; order Campylobacterales; family Sulfurospirillaceae; genus Sulfurospirillum; species Sulfurospirillum halorespirans. The sequence continues at coordinate 1,957,726 of NZ_CP017111.1, forward strand.
GTGCAGGTGCAGCGGCCTGTCACATTGAAGACCAAGTCGCACAAAAACGTTGCGGCCATCGCCCCAATAAAGAGTTGGTCAGTAAAGAAGAGATGTGTGACCGCATCAAAGCTGCCATGGATGGCAAAATTGATGATGAGTTTGTCGTCATAGCACGCACCGATGCACACGCCATGGAAGGTCAAGCAGCAGCGCTTGAGCGGGCGCAGGCATACGTTGAAGCGGGGGCTGATATGATCTTTGCCGAAGCGATTCATACCCTCGAAGAGTACAAACAATTTACCAAAATCATCAAAGTACCTGTGCTTGCCAACATCACCGAATTTGGGCAAACACCCTACTTTACATGTAAAGAGTTAGAGTCCGTTGGCATCTCGATGGTGCTCTACCCACTCTCAGGCTTTCGCGCGATGAATCAAGCCGCGTTGACGGTCTTTAAAGACATCTTGAAAAATGGCAGTCAGAAAAATTCGATCCCTTTGATGCAAACGCGTACAGAGCTTTACGACATGTTGAACTACCACGCCTTTGAAGCGAAGATCGACGCACTGTTTACATGTAAAGATCAAAAGTAATCGTTTACATGTAAACATTTCTGCCAACACCGTTGGCAAGCTTTAGCGCCCCAGTGGCTAACGTAGGGAAAGGAGCTTTGCTTCTTTCCCGTGTAAAATTATCAAGGATAAAAAATGGAAGCAAAAGAGAAGAAAAAAACAGGTGGACTCGCAGGTGTTGTTGCAGGTCGTTCTGCTATTTGTACCGTAGGAACGGGGCATGGTCTGAATTATCGAGGCTATGACATCTACGATCTGGCAAAAAATGCAACCTTTGAAGAAGTCTCCTACCTTTTAACCAAAGGCGCTCTACCCACACAAAGTGAGCTTGAAATTTACAAAAAAGAGCTCATTCAAGCGCGTGCATTACCCGATGCACTCAAAGTGGTGCTTCGCACACTGCCTAAAAATGCTCATCCGATGGACATTATGCGTACGGGCTGTTCGACACTGGGGTGTTTAGAGCCAGAAGCCGATAATTTTAGCGATCAAGGTGCGAAGATTACCCGTTTGATGGGCATTTTTCCTTCCATCTTACTCTACTGGCACCACTACCATGTGAATGGCAAAGAGATCGATACGAACAGTTCACAAGATACCATCGGTGGTTATTTTCTGGAAAAACTCCACAACAAACAACCCAGCGAACTGTGGATCAAAGCGATGCACGTCTCGTTGATTCTCTACGCGGAGCATGAATTTAACGCCTCTACATTTGTAGCACGCATTGGAGCTTCTACGCTTTCTGATATTTACTCAGCGATCACTGCGGCGATTGGCGTGCTTCGAGGACCTTTGCACGGAGGGGCGAATGAAGCAGCGATGGAGCTCATTTCAGAATATAAATCGGTACATGAAGCAACGCGTGGTATTTATGAAAAGTTAGAGAATAAAGCCAAAATCATGGGTTTTGGACACCGTGTCTATGTGAGTAATGACCCACGTAACATTGTCATCAAAGAGTGGTCACGCAAACTCGCAGACGATGTGGGCAATAGCACGATCTTCCCTATTTCTGAAATCATTGAAAAAATCATGTGGGATGAGAAAAAACTCTTTCCAAATCTTGATTTCTACAGCGCTTCAACGTACCATTTCATGGGCATTCCAACAGCTTACTTTACGCCGATATTTGTTATGAGCCGAACAGCGGGTTGGGCAGCGCACGTGGTCGAACAACGAGGCGACAACAAACTCATTCGCCCCAATTCAGAGTACATAGGACCAGAGAATAGAGCCTATGTTGACATCAAAAACCGATAAATAAAGGAACACTATGAGTACAGATATGGGTATTTTAGATACCAAGCGACCCGAGTTTGACCCCCTTTTAACCGACATTGCACGTTACGCTTCAGAATTTAGCATCAAAAGCGATGATGCCTATGAGACAGCGCGTTACTGTTTAATGGATACGCTAGGATGTGGACTTTTAGCCCTGAAATTTCCACAATGTACCAAACTTTTAGGACCCGTCGTTCCAGGCGCTTCGATGCCACATTTGGGTGCAAAAGTACCAGGAACTTCCTACCAACTTGACCCAGAACGTGCTGCGTTTAACGTGGGTGCGATGGTTCGATGGCTTGATTTTAATGACACATGGTTAGCGGCGGAATGGGGACATCCGAGTGATAATCTAGGCGCTATTTGGGCAGTGGGCGATTACATCAGCCGTCGCAATATCAGCGAGGGAAAAGCGCCTCTTAAAGTCAAAGACATTTTAACCGCGATGATCAAAGCGCATGAAATTCAAGGTATTTTAGCGCTTGAAAACTGCTTCAACAAAGAGGGAATGGATCACGTGCTTTTAGTCCGTGTGGCATCCACGGCGGTTGCTGCTGCAATGCTGGGAGGCACATTTGAAGAGATCAGAAATGCCGTTTCACATGCATGGGTTGATGGTGGGGCGCTTCGTTGTTACCGCCATGCGCCTAATACGGGCTCTCGTAAATCATGGGCAGCAGGCGATGCGAGCAGTCGAGGGGTGAATTTAGCGCTTAAAGCACTTGCAGGTGAAATGGGTTACCCCTCAGCGCTCAGTGCAAAATTCTGGGGGTATGAAGATGTCAAGATGGGCGGTAAGAAACTCACCATTCCACAACCTTTTGGAAGCTATGTGATGGAGCAAGTGCTGTTTAAAATCAGCTTCCCAGCCGAATTTCATGCCCAAACCGCTGTTGAGTGTGCCGTAAAACTTCACAATGAAGTCAAAGATAAGCTTGATGCAATTGAAAAAATCGTCATTACGACACAAGAGTCAGGTCACCGCATCATCAATAAAGTAGGTCCTCTTGCCAACCCAGCCGATCGTGACCACTGCATTCAGTACATGGTGGCGATTCCGCTGATTCATGGCAATTTGATCGCAGAACACTACGAAGATCTGTATGCCAACGATCCTCGTGTCGATAAACTTCGTGATAAAATGGAAGTCGTTGTCGATGCGCGTTACACCAAAGAGTACCTTGAAGCCGACAAACGCTCCATCGCCAATGCCGTACAAATCTTTTACAAAAATGGTAGCAAAAGCGAGAAAGTCGAAGTCGAATACCCAATAGGACATAAGAGGAGACGAAAAGATGGAATCCCACTTTTAATCTCAAAATTCAAACACAACCTAGCAGGCAGACTTAGCCCAAAACAGTGTGCAACTATAGAAAAAGCGTGTGAAAATCAAGCAAGCCTTGAAGCGATGAATTTCAACGAATTTAGCGACCTCTTTGCCCTATAATTTCTAAGAAGCCCTTCGTATAGGGGCTTCTTTCCCACAAAGTCTTATTAACATTTCTAATGTACAATAGCATATCTCGTTTTTACATGTAAGGACTTTTTATGCGTACTCTTATGACGACTATCCTTCTGTTCGCAACATTGATGCTCAGCGGTTGTGCTCCAAAAGAGGTCAATTTAGCAACCATCAACCCTGTTTTGAGTCCTGCGCCTAACCAAATTATTGCGGTCTACGATCCTGATCGCGACACGATTATGTTTCATGAGTTTTCACTGAAAAACAGTGTTTTAGTGGAGCAAACGTGGGGCAAAGTCTTGCCATTTCGGGTCGAATTTATGGATTTGTGGGTGACGGGTTTGGGGCATGATATTCGTCGTTTGACCAATGGAAATGCCGAAACGATCAAGGAAGCATTGCTGTATGACGCAGCATTGCAAGGGATGCAAACCTTACATGTAAACCAAAAAGATTATATTATCGACTACGAATTTGCCCGCGATATGCAAAGTGCGATTGATCGTTACGAAGAGAAGATGAAACGCTATGAAAGAGACCGCGAATTCCCGCGTATCATAAACCACTAATAGAGTTACTCTACAACACGCTTTTAAAGCAAAGCTTTAAAAGCTACGTTAACACTAGGTTTTCTTCGGCAGAAAGCCCACGCACCCTTGGTGCTTTTACTTCTTGCAAATTGAGTTTTGTAAAAACTCTAATCTCTTTTTGAGACGAGTTTTGGCATACTAAAAAGAAATCATTAAGAGAGAGTATCATGCAATTACCTGCTTGTCCAAAATGTAACTGTGAATATACCTACGAAGATGGCGAGATGATTATCTGCCCTGAATGTGCTCATGAGTGGTCTAAAGATGCTACGACAAACGAAGAGTCTGCGGCAAGCATCAAAGATGCGCATGGCGCAATTTTAAGCGATGGTGACACGGTTGTGCTGATTAAAGATTTGAAACTCAAAGGCTCCTCTGCGGTCATCAAAGGTGGAACCAAAGTGAAAAATATCCGTTTAAATTACGAGAGCGACCATAATTTGGACTGTAAAGTCGATGGCATTGGCGCGATGGGGCTTAAATCGGAGTTTGTCAAAAAAGCTTAAAGTACCTTTTGAATTAAAATCATATACGTTAGTGTTGCGACAAAAATGCTCAAAAGGGCGTTTTTAAACTTTACATGTAAAGCAATCGCAACACTGACACCAATAATTTCGGCTAAACCATACGGATAACTTTCCCACTTCACATCTTTCAGCGCGTAAAAGACCAAAATGACCATAATCATGAGCGGCATATTGAGTTCAATGTATTTAATCAGGGGCGAAGGCTCGCGTGTACGAAAGAGTAAAAACGGGATGATGCGCGTTACATAGGTTAAAACAGCCGCAACGGCGATACTTCCGATGAGGTAACTACTTTCCATTTTCCATACTCCTCTTAAAAACGATCAACACAAATGCCGCCGCACACAGCGATAAAATCAGCATCTTTTGCGGTGGAAACAGCACCATGCCAAACAACCCGATAATCAGTGCCACAAAAAAGGGCTTATGCAGTCTGTTTTTCTTATACAGCTCAATGGAAAGTACCACAAACAGAGCCGTTAAAGAGAACTCAATGCCCTCGTAATTAAATGGCAAAATGTTACCCAGCATCGCGCCCATCACACTGCCTACAATCCAATAACATTGATTTAAAAAGGTAATCAGCAGGTACGCTCTCTCACGGTTGCCTTCAGGCACTTCCGTGGTTTTTAACAGCGCAAACGTCTCATCGGTCAGTCCAAAAATGAGGTAATGCTTCTTCCATGAAAAATGTTTAAAGGTTGAAATCATCGAAAGCCCGTAAAAGGTGTGGCGAAGGTTGAGCAAGAAGGTGGCGATGCCAATTTCCAAAATCGTTGCTTGTGAGGCAAAAAGAGTGAGCACTAAAAACTGACCCGAACCTGCAAAGATAAAAGCACTCATAAAAAAAGCATAATACCACGGAATAAGAAGCTTTGAAAGCAGCAGACCAAACGCCATGCCAAGGGGAATGTAGCCCATCATAACAGGAATCGTAAGTTTCAAAATAGCCAAAAAATTCATACGTCTTCTTTTACATGTAAAGATTATTTTTTGATATAGCGATCCAAATACTTTTGGGTGGCATTCGCATCGCTTGATTTTTGCTGTAGCTCTTTTTTAGAAGCACTCTCTTTAGGCGTTGCATCACTAAAATAGAGTTGATCGATCGCGACAATCAGCGCGATTACGATCAAAAACGGTATAAAAATGAGCATAGTATATTATGATTTGAGTGCGTTGACGGTTTGAAGCATCTCATCACTGGTCGTAATGGCTTTTGAGTTCGCCTCATACGCCCTTTGCCCGATGATAAGATCGGTCATCTCATCGACAAGTTCGACGTTACTCATCTCAACAAATTGTTGTCTCACTTGTCCAAGACCATTTAAGCCGGGAGTATCCAAGATAGGATCGCCTGAAGCGGTGGTGTTGATATAATTGTTATCGCCCAAAGAGTGAAGACCTGCGGGGTTGATAAAGTTGGCAAGCTCGATCTGACCAATCTCTGTCGTTGCAGTTTGACCCGATTGTAAAACCGAGACAATACCATCAACGCTGATGTTAACCTCTGTTGCATCCTCAGGAATAACGATATTTGGGATAAGTTGATACCCATCGCTGTTGACGATATTGCCATCTCCATCAAGTTTAAACGAACCATTTCGCGTATAACCTGTCGTGCCATCAGGAAGCTCGATTTGAAAAAAACCATTTCCCGTAATTGCCATATCCAACGAGTTACCGGTCTCTTTAAAGTTACCTTGTGTGAACTGCTTTGCAATCGCTGTTGGGCGAACACCCAGACCGATTTCGATTCCCGTAGGTGAAGACGATGTTCCACTGGTGGATGTTCCTGCGTAGGTCATGGTTTGGTACATCAAGTCTGCAAACTCAGCGCGCTGTTTTTTATAGCCAATGGTATTTACGTTTGAAATATTGTTTGTGGTGGTATCGATCTGCGTTTGTTGCGCGATCATACCCGTTGCTGCTGTGTAAAGTGATCGTATCATGTGTTATTCCTTATTTTTTTATGCTTTGGTCGAGGCAAGTTTTGAGATGGCTTCTGAGTTGAGATCGTTCATGTGCGATTTCATCACTTTTTGGTATATTTCCACCATACGATTGGTCTCAATGAGCCCAACCATTTCCGTCACAGGATTGATATTGCTGGTCTCTAAAAAACCTTGTTCTATCAGATTTCCATCTTCCAGTTGCGTTAACTCATCGGTACTTTTAAAGGTATAAAAACTTGCACCTTCTTTGAGCAATGATTTAATGTCATCACTTTGCACGATCATGAGATTGCCTATTTGATCTTCTCTGTTGTAAACGCCACCCGCTTTATCGACTCTAAATTCTCCATCATCAGGAATGGTGATGTACTGCTGATTTTGAAAATAGGTCGCTGGTAAAACAGGATAGCCCTCTTTTGTCGTTAAAACGCCCTCAGAATTGAGCGTAAACGCGCCATTTTGGGTCAAGCGAATACCATTAGGGGTTTCCACCATAAAAAAAGCATCTTCACGTTTCAGTGCAAGATCCAACGCATTTCCTGTTCGTTTAATGCCACCTTGTTGGTACTTCACATACTCTTCAACCACTTGAGGCACTCTGACACCCACGGCATTCATAAACTTACTCGCCTCTTTGGTGTTGTCTTTAATCGGCATCTCATCTTTGTATTCTTGAAAAATACGTTTAAAATCTCCGACAACGACATCGTCTCTTTTGAAGGCGGTGGTATTTAAATTGGCAAGGTTATTGGAGATGAGGTCGAGTTTATTAAACTGAGTGACCATCGCTCCGGTAACGCTGTAGTAGCTACTTTGCATTGTTTTTCCCGCTGTTTTTAAAATCTTTCCTTACTTGAAGCAACTCCCGTTCCACTTTACCAAAATAATTTTTTAACGTCATTTAAAAGAAAACTCGGTATAATCCACATCTTTTATTAAAGAAAACAAGAAATTTCCACCTCCATACACCTTACTCAAGGAGAGTCACACTTATGGCTTCAAAAGAACTCTATACCGCATTAGAAGAACTTTTTGCAGAAAACGAAAAAGCATACGTCACTTACGAAAATGTCATGGATCTTTTTGTAAAGCCACCTACCCCTGCAAACGTCAAAAAACTGATGAGCCTTTTAGAAAAATACAAAGTTACCCTCATCTCTTCAGCTGAAATTGCCAAAATGCGCAATAAAGAAGAGGCGCGAAGACGCGAAGAAGAGCGCCAAAAAATCAAAGACGACGCCTTAGAGGAAGAGTTTGATCTTGCGAGCGAAAAAGAGCTTTTAGAGTGGTCACGCAGTGATAGCCCTGTTAGAATGTATCTTCGTGAAATGGGACAAATCTCACTTTTAACCAAAGATGAAGAGATCGACATCAGCAAAAAAATCGAATTTGGTGAAGACATCATCATCGATGCGTTCTGTTCCGTTCCGTATCTTATCGACTTTATTCTAGACTACAAAGAAGCGCTCATTAACCGCGAGCGTCGTGTCAAAGAGCTTTTTAAAACCTTTGAAGATGACAGCGACGATGGCGATGATGAAGAAGAGTTTGACGAAGAAGAAGGTGAAGAAGGTGAAGAAAAAAAAACTTTCTCTAAAAAAGACAACACGAGAACTGAAAAAGTTATCGAAAGCTTTAAATCACTTGAAAAAGCGAAAAAAGATTGGCTCAAAAGTCTCACCAGACCACCTGAAGAGAACTTGGATGATGCTGAAGAAATGATGAACTACGATCTTGGGTTGGCGTACAAAAAGAAACTGCTTAAAGACGCACTCATGGATCTTGGACCTACCAGTAAGTTGATTAACGAGCTTGTAAAATCGATGGAAACAGCACTTAAAAGTGACTTTGAGTTCGATAAAGAACTTAAACGTTTAGAGTACCGTTTACCCCTTTTTAACGACACTCTTAGAGAAAATCACGTTAAACTTTTAACCAACATTGTTGATCTTACCAAAGAAGACATCACGACCATGGTTCCTGAAGCGACGATGGTTTCGACCTACATGGAGATCAAAAAGCTTTTCCAAACGAAAGAAGCCAGCAAACAAGGGTTTGATCTTGATCCTGAGAAACTCAAAGAGGTTTTAGAGCAGATCAAACGGGGTAAAAAAATTGCCGATGAGTCTAAAACGCGTATGGCAAAAAGTAACCTTCGTCTGGTGGTTTCCATCGCAAAACGTTACACCAACAGAGGCTTGCCATTTTTGGATTTGATTCAAGAAGGCAACATCGGTTTGATGAAAGCGGTCGATAAATTTGAGTACAAAAAAGGGTACAAATTTTCAACCTACGCGACATGGTGGATCAGACAAGCCATTTCACGTGCCATTGCCGACCAAGCGCGTACGATTCGTATTCCGATCCACATGATCGAGACGATTAATCGTATCAATAAGATCATTCGTAAACACCTTCAAGAAGAAGGCAAAGAGCCTGACATCGAGACCATTGCATTGGAAGTGGGTTTGAGTGCCGATAAAGTCAAAAACGTCATTAAAATCACCAAAGAGCCCATTTCGTTGGAAGCGCCTATTGGTAACGAAGACGATGGTAAATTTGGCGATTTCGTTGAAGATAAAAGCTCTATCGCCCCAATCGACCACATCTTAAAATCGGATCTAAAAGACCAAATTGATGAAGTGCTGGATCAACTCAATGATCGTGAGAAAGCCGTCATTCGTATGCGTTTTGGTTTGATGCACGATGAGAGCGACCGTACGCTTGAAGAGATCGGTAAAGAACTTAATGTGACGCGTGAGCGTGTCCGTCAGATCGAGAGTTCTGCGATTAAAAAGCTCAAACATCCAAAAGTTGGACGTAAACTTAAAAACTATATCGAGAGCTAGTCCATGAGTAGTTTCGCAGAAGCGTGGATTGAGCACGACTACAATCCTTTCATTGTTTTTGATAACACCGGCAAAATCATCTCCCTCAACCAAGAAGCGCAATACCTTCTTGGTGAGGTCAACCATAAAAAAATCTTCGACATTGCCCAAACGTATGCCAGTATGACCTATGGTTTTAAAACGACCATCGTCGACATCGCCTTTAGTTCGTACAAATTTTACGCCATCACAGTAGGGTATGACGATGAGACGTCTATCGGGATCAAGCTGTACAAAAGTGCTACAAAGAAGTTTGCGAACGTTGAAGAGTACGGCGAAAGTGTCAACATCTACGCCCTTTTAGACCTTTGCATCAGTGCCTCTTCCACCAACTCAACGATCAAATTTAAAAAAGAGTTTGACCCCACGTTTCCCGATGTTCGCCTTAAAGTCGAAGACTTTATGAAACTGCTGACCAAGGTCTACCAGTCGCACATTACCTCTTCGGTCATTACAACGCGTTTATCGCTTATCACAGGTGAATACATCCGTTTTAACACCAAAAAATACCCAATTTTTTCCATCTCCATCAAAGGCGATAACAGGGATCGAAACTACGAAAAAAGCATCGAAGAGATTGCCGTAAAAGGTAACTGTACGATTCATTTTGAAAATGACGAAACACTGATTCACTCCGCCATGGTTTCCTAGAAATCTTTACATGTAAAGTCATTTGGCTTTACATGTAACCTTCATTTAAGAGCTTAAACATGCTCCTCCATCAAGCGCTTCAGCTGGATTCATGTGCTCTTTTCCCCACTGATACATCAAACTTAAAATCGGTATCAGCGTTTCGCCCTCTGGAGTGAGCGAGTATTCTACTTTGGGCGGCACTTGGTTGTACTGCTCTCTGTGAATGATATTATGGCTCTCAAGCTCTTTGAGCTGTTGACTCAACGTTTTGTGCGCGATGGGCTGTAGCATCTCTTTTAAACGATTGTAGCGTATGACTTTGGATTCTGATATCTTCCACAAAATAATCCACTTCCACTTTCCCTCAAGAATTGACATCGCATAATACATAGGACATTTTTCGTATTTATCGCTGAATTTTTCCATTTTTTGCTCCATTACTTCCCTTTTGGTTAGTATATAACTAAAAAGTTCATTCTATACTTAAATAATATATTGCTCTATACTTCTATTTGAGAGCATTGTGAAATCAAGTAGATATTCATACTCTAAGACGTAAAAAATTATCGAAAGGAAAAAAGATGATTTATGAACTAACAACGATGCATTTGCATCTTTGGGGAACACAAAAAGCTGTGGAAGGTATTTTAAACTATAAAAATACATCACACAGTAATGGGAGATTACTAGGATGTTGGAAAATTGAAATTGGTTCTATTGGGCCTGATTCTTTGCTTGTATTACGAGAGTTTGATAATGCAGGAGATATATTGGCTGAAAGGGAAAAATTCTTATTCGATAATAATCCTTTCGGTATAGGCGATGTGTTAAAAGAATTTAAAGTGGAATCCTTTATGCCATTTCCTTTTATGCCTCCGATAAAAATTGGTCAATTAGGACCAATATACGAATTCAGAGAGTATCAACTTGCGGTAGGTGGTATTAAAAAAAGCATAGATGCATGGGAAAAAGATTTGCCAGCACGGCAAAAAATCTCGCCTGTCATTATAGCCATGTACGCCTTGGAAGGACCGGCTCGTATAATGCATATCATCGCGTATGAAAGTTTTGAATTCCGACTTAACGTGAGACAAGAATTATATCAGAAAGGAATTTGGCCACCAAAGGGAGCAGCTGAGGAGATTATAAAGGCTACAAATATGATAGCGTTGCCAACGTCCGTTTCACAGTTAACGTAATCAGCTAGCGTATATTTTGTACGTTTTGCTAGCACTACATCTATATATCAAAATAGTAACAAGGAATTAATATGAAAGTTGTAGCCATCAATGGAAGTCCACGCAAAAATGCCAATACCGCAACCCTGCTTAAAAATGCCCTTGAAGGAGCAGCAAAACAAGGGGCACAAACCGAGCTAATACACCTTTATGACCTCAACTATCAAGGCTGTGTGAGCTGCTTCGCCTGTAAACTCAAAAGCGGAAAATCCTATGGAAAATGCGCGCACAAAGATGAGCTCAAACCCCTTCTTGAAAAACTACGAGAAGCAGATGCCATTCTCTTAGGCTCACCCATTTACTTTGGTAATATCACCGGCATGATGCGCTCTTTTATTGAGCGTTTGGCATTTCAATACACTCTTTACGATGTCAATTACTCCTCTTTATTCTCCAGAAAAATACCCATAGGGTTGATGTACACGATGAATTTAGATGAAAAACGAATGCGAGAATGGGGTTATGTTGAAGCGCTTAGTGGTCTTGAAAAAAGACTTGGCAGTATTTTTGGCTCTTCTGAAGCGCTTTATGTCACCGACACCTATCAGTTTAAAGACTACTCCAAATACGAAGTAACCGCCTTTAGCGAACCGCACAAAGCCCAAAGGCGCAAAGATGTGTTTCCCAAAGATTGCGAAAAAGCGTTTGATATGGGAGTTCGCTTTGCCACGCAAGGTGTTTCATCCACGTTTTGCAGTAAAATGGCTCCGCATTAGAAGGAGATTCGCGTTTACATGTAAGAGTGAAATCTTTACATGTAAACGCTTTTAATATTAAAAACCTACAACCCCAGCCGTCTGATATTGCTCAGCGAGATCAGATGTGCTGTCATAAAAGGGGTCGCTCCTTTTTTGCAAATGTCGAGTTTTTTCTTCTCACTTAGGTGGTTCAGTTTTTCTTCATTGAGCGTAAAAAAGCCATTGATGGTATGTGTTTTACCCTCTTCATCCAGAACAGTGGCACTTTTTTCCACCAAAAGCTCCCATGTCTCTAACTCTTTAATGAAAGCGTTGCACGCTTGCAATTCGCCTTGGAAACGAATGAGAAAATCCAACGTGTTTTTGGTTAGATCACTGGGTGTTTTGTCCTCTTTAAAAAGCGCTCTTGGTTGATTTGAGGCATTTAATGCTTCCAAAGCCTCTTCTTCAATACCTAAAGAAAAGCCCTCTTTTCCCTCATTTTGAACCAAAATAAACGGATAACGTCTCAAAAATGCAGGAAGATATTTGCCTTTTTTAAAACGATGCGTCTCATCTAAATAGACGTTTTTATCGTTAAAACCAAGTAACGCGATGGCAAGCCAATCCCCTTCTTTATTTTTCGTAAATAAAATCGGATAGTCCTTGCACGCTTCGTAAAACTCTCCAATGCCCAAAGGAACGCTTATCATCGTCTCTAAGTTTGGATAGCCAAGGGCGTCATTGACAGCTTTGGTTTGATCTTGCGGTTGGTTGATAATATGCAATGCCATAGGTTATGTTCCTCTAATTGATCGTAATATGTTTGAGTATCATAACATTTTAAGGGCAAATTTTCACTGTGAATGAAGAGAAAAAGAAGAAGCGGTCACACGTTACATGTAACCGCTGTGGAGGTCTAAAATTCGATGAGATTTTGAATTTTCTCAACGATGCTTGGATCTTCAAGCGTGGAGATATCTTGGGTAATCGGCTCTTTTTTCGCAATCGAGCGAAGAATTCTTCGCATGATCTTACCGCTTCTGGTTTTTGGAAGCCCCGGAACGAAACGGATCGCGTCGAGTTTGGCAATATTTCCAATTTCCTTAACAATCAGCTTGTTAAGCTCTTGGATCATATACACCTCTTCACTTAAGCTATCTTCGCCCTTAATGACAATATAGGCAAAAATTCCCTCGCCTTTGATCGGATCAGGACGACCGACAACAGCCACTTCAGCAACGTTTTCATGGTGAGCAAGAACCGCTTCGATCTCAGCCGTACCAATTCTATGACCTGAAACGTTGATAACATCGTCGGTGCGCCCTGTAATGACAATGTAACCATCATCATCGTACATCGCGCCATCACCCGAGAAGTAAACCGGTTTGCCATCTTTTTTACAGTCGCCAAAATACGACTTCACAAAACGATCACTATCACCCCAGATATTGCGGATCATGGATGGCCAAGGTTTCGTGATACACAAGAACCCTTTTTCACCTTTGGGTGTTGGATTGCCGTGCTCATCAATAATTTCGGCTTTAATGCCAGGAAGTGGGAATGTCGCCGAACCAGGTTTGATCGGTGTAGCACCCGGAAGTGGGGTAATCATATGACCACCCGTCTCTGTTTGCCACCATGTATCCACAATCGGACAATTTCCTCTACCAATTTGCTCATAGTACCACATCCACGCATCAGGATTGATCGGCTCACCAACGGTTCCAAGTACTTTGAGAGAACTTAGGTCGTACTTTGAAGGAGCATCTGCACCCTCCTTGTGAAGCAAACGAATCGCTGTTGGAGCGGTATAAAACTGATTGACACGGTGCTCTTCGATCATACTCCACCATCTGCCTACATCGGGGAATGTTGGAACGCCTTCGTACATAATGGTCGTTGCACCCATCGCGAGTGGTCCATAAACGATGTACGTATGCCCAGTAATCCAGCCAACGTCCGCAGTACACCAAAACGTATCATTTTCTTTCACATCAAAAACGTGTTCCATTGTGTATTGTGCCCAAAGGATGTAGCCAGCACTTCCGTGTTGAACACCTTTTGGTTTGCCAGTACTTCCTGAAGTATAAAGGAGAAACAATGGATCTTCTGAGTCCATCCATTCAGGATCACAATACTGAGATTCGTTCATGATGATCTCGTTGTAAACATAGTCACGTCCTGGAACATATTCGATGTCTTCAAAGTTTCTCTGAACGATCAGTACTTTTTCACAACTCTCACACCCGACACTCAGCGCTTCATCTACAACGGGTTTTAACATGTAAGGTTTACCACGACGAAATGCACCATCGGCAGTAATGACAAGCTTAGCCTCAGCATCTTGGATACGATCACGTAATGCTTCAGCAGAGAATCCACCAAAGACAACGGAGTGAATCGCACCAATTTTTGCACATGCAAGCATTGCAAAAGCCGCTTCTGGAATCATTGGCATATAAAGCACTACACGGTCACCTTTTTTGATGCCAAATTTATTGCGCATTAAGTTCGCTAAGCGGTTAACACGGTAGAAAAGTTGAAGATAGGTGATAATGCGACGCTTACCATCCTCACCCTCCCAAATAATCGCCGCTTTATTTTTGCGAGTCTTTAGATGTCTTCCTAAACACTGATGCGTAACGTTTAATTTGCCACCTTCGAACCATTTGTAAAATGGAGCGTTATCCTCATTCAAGACTCTATCATAGGGTTTAAACCACTCGATTTTTTCGCGTGCGAGTTTATCCCAATAGCCTTCAAAATCCTCATCCGCTTGAATGCAGAGCTCTTTGTATTCGCACATATTTTTAATTCTGGCTTCTTTACTTAAAGCTCTACTTGGTTCAAAAAGTTGTGACATCGTTACGATCCTTTTTCATAATTTATTAACACCTCTTGGTTTTACCCAAGAGGCTGAATTTTTATACTGTTTAGTGACTTGAAGAGCCCTCTGCTCCAATACCTGTTTGACTTCTGATGTACTGATGATCAAACGCTGCGATCTCTTTAGCGGCACTTTCACTGTTATCCATCAAAGAGATAATCCAAATACCAAAGAAAGCAACTGTCATTGAGAAAAGTGCTGGGTTTCCATAAGCGTAGATCGCTGTTTTATTGCCTAAAACATCCACCCAAACCGCTTTACTGAGAATTACCAACACAATCGCTGTAAACAGTCCTAAACTACCGCCATACACAGCACCTCTTGTTGTAAGCTTTCTCCAAAACATTGAGAGGAAGAGAATTGGGAAGTTAGCACTTGCTGCAATCGCAAATGCAAGACCTACCATGAACGCAATGTTCTGCTTTTCAAACGCAATGCCTAAGATAATCGCTACGATACCAAGGGCGATTGTAGAGTATTTAGAAACTCTCATCTCTGTCATTTCATCCACACGACCTCTGGCAAATACGTTTGCATAAAGATCATGACTGACCGCACTTGCACCTGCAAGTGTAAGACCTGAAACAACCGCTAAAATCGTTGCAAAAGCAACCGCTGAGATAAATCCTAGGAAGAGATTTCCACCAATCGCATGTGCGGTGTGAATCGCTGACATGTTACCACCACCGATGATGCCACCTTTGACTGGGTCAAGATAGGTTGGATCATTTGTAAGTAATACGATAGCACCAAAACCTATGATGAAGGTTAAAATATAAAAATAACCTATAAATCCAGTGGCAAAAAAGACAGATTTTCGAGCCTCTTTAGCATCACTCACGGTGAAGAAACGCATCAAGATGTGTGGAAGACCTGCGGTTCCAAACATCAAGGCAATGCCTAAGCTGATCGCTGAAATGGGGTCACTGACTAAGCCACCTGGTGCCATAATCGCAATCGTTTTCTTCGCCGCTACCGCTTGGGAGAAAAGTGTTTCAAAGCTAAAGCCCACTTTGTACATGATCATGATCGCCATGAACGATGCACCAGAGAGAAGTAAAACCGCTTTGATGATCTGAACCCATGTTGTTGCCAACATGCCACCAAACGTAACATATAAGATCATCAAAATACCGACCATAATGACCGCGTACTCATAATCAAGTCCAAATAAGATCTGAATAAGTTGACCCGCACCAACCATTTGAGCGATCAAATAAAGCGCTACGGTTGCCAATGAGCCAAGAGCGGCAAGAACACGAATCGGTGTTTGTTGTAATCGGTACGATGCAACATCACTAAAGGTATATTTACCTAAGTTTCGAAGCTGTTCTGCCACCAAGAAAAGGATGATCGGCCAACCGACTAAGAAGCCGATAGAATAGATCAAACCATCAAACCCTTTGAGGTAAACAAGCCCCGAAATTCCTAAAAAGGATGCCGCAGACATGTAATCACCTGCAATGGCAAGACCGTTTTGAAAACCCGTAATTCCTCCACCTGCGGTGTAAAAATCTTTAGCCGTTTTGGTTCTTTTAGCCGCCCAGTAAGTAATACCAAGGGTTGCAAGAACAAAGAGAACAAACATAATAATCGCTGAAACGTTTAAGTCACGCTTGCCGCTAAATTGAGCATCCGCTGCAAAAGCGAAATTGCTTAAGGTTAAGAGGAGTAAGCCCCATTTCATTTTTCGCTCCTTGCTTCTTCTTTGATTTGACGGGTTAGCTCATCAAATTCGCCGTTTGCTCTTTGAGTATATATACCCGTAAGCACAAACGCAATAATAATGACACCAAGTCCCACAGGGATACCAACGGTCGTAACGCCTTCTCCAAGCTTAATTGCAAAGGTCGTAGGAGAAAAAGCAATTACAAGGATGAAAGAGTAGTACACAACCAGCATAACGATCGCTAGTTTCCATGCAAAACTACTTCTTTTTTTTACGAGTTCGGCGAATTTTGGGTTGGCCTGTACTCTGTCGTAGATGTTCTGACTCATAAATGCTCCTTCTTTGTGATGTGGTAGCCTGATGACATTGTAAAGAAGTAACATAGCATTAACGTAGCATTTTTATTTTTGGAATAAAAGAGAGATTTTTTATAAATAATGTGAGTAAATAAGTAACTTTTAGCGGTTTTTCTCGGGAAAATACTTCTCAATCTTGTACCCAACACCCTTAAGATTGATGATAAAATCTTCCTTAAGAAGCTTGCGAAAACGACTGATTTCAGCCCTAATAGAGGCATTATCGATGGGTTCATCGTTCCATACATAGGTGCGGAATTTCTCGAAGTCAACGACCACACCCATATTCTCAGAAAGTAGTGTCACAATTTGTAACTGTTTCTTTGTAAGCACCTGAACAGTGTTATTGTAAAAGAGCATCTGCTCCTCTTTGGAGAAGACATATTTGGAGTTTAAGATGATGTGTTTGAGGTTTTTGATTGCGGATTCTTTTTTGATCTTGTCGATGCGAAGCCCCAGTTCTTTAAGATGAAACGGCTTTTTGAGATAATCCGAAGCGCCTAACTCAAACGCTTGAGAGATGTCATCGATGTCCACATTCGCACTGATGAAAATGGTCGGAAACGCATGTTCGATCTCATTGAGCGCTTTGAGCAGGCTGAGCCCACTCATTTTAGGAATGTTGATGTCTAAAAGTAACAGATCAAACGCATCTTTTTTGATCGCTTCATACGCCTCTTCGCCGTTACCAAAAGCGATGACTTTGTGCCCCAACGCTTCTAAATACTCCTCAATGGAACTTCGTAACATCAACTCATCTTCTAGCAGTAAAATTTTCATCGTTATCCTCTCACAAAACGGTAGCGAAAACAGGTTTTGGATTCATCCGAGTCTACCTCTATCATGACATCATTCGCATCGCAAATTTCTTTAACGATGTTTAACCCCAAACCAAACCCGCCACGCGCCTCATCTTCTCTGTAATAACGATTGAACAATTGCTCAGGCGCTTTGATCTTCTCGCCTCTATTTTCCACCTCAAACACAACCTCATTTTCATGCGCATACAGCTTTACATGTAAAGGTTGTTTTTCGTAACTGTACTTGATCGCATTGGAGAGATTATTGTCGCAAATGCGCTGTAATTCGATCTCATTGAAGAGTATAAACAGCTCAGGTGCGATGTTCGTGCTGATGTGCAGTTTATTGCCCTGAGCAACATCTTCAAAGTAATCCACGCGCTCTGTCAAAAACGTCGAAAAGTTGATCATACTTTTTTCGTACACGACTCTGTCTTTTTTCACGACATACGCCAAATCTTCATAGATGTTATCCAGAACCTTCACCGCCGCTTCGATTTTGAGCAGATAAGGATTGGTTTCAAATTTGAGATTGTACAGATCGATATTCATGAGAATGATCGAAAGTGGCGTATTGATCTCATGAATCGCGTTTTTAACGAACCGATCTTGTTTTTCAAGGAGCTCCTGTGTAAAATCAATTGAGCGTTTAAGCTCCACTGTCTTTTGCTCGACAATGCCCTCAAGGTTGCTGTTAAGCTCCACAAGTGCGTTGTTTTTGGCTTTAATCTCTTCGATCATCACGTTCGCATGGGTGACGATCTCTTGAAACTCTTGAAACTTGATCTTTTCCATATCGATAAACTCATAACTTTGAGACGCTTTTTTAAACGAGTAGACGATAAAACGAATTTCACGCTTCATAATGTCACTCACATAACGGTACTCCACCGTGCTCACCAAGTATAAAAAGAGTGTGAGCATGTAGATTTTCAGCACAAAATTAATGATCTTATCTTGGTACGCTTTCTTCTTTTCCGCCAGTACATTTTCGATGTTATGTGTGCTGACACCACTGCCCAAAATGAGCTCAAGTGGCGCATAATGCTCCGTAACAACGATGTCTTTGCCCACATCTTCCACAGGCAATTCTGCGCTACGGTAGAGCATTTTCCCCGAGCTGTGCTCTAAAAAAAGATAATTTTGTCCATTGCTTGGAGGAATGAGTGCTTTTAAATCTTCTTTGAGTTTGTGATAGATCTGCTCTTTGGAAAGCCCTTCGCTTTGAGAAAAACGGTACTGCGTGATGTTATGAAGCAAAAGCAGTTGGGCTTCTGCACTGTTTTGCTGTGTCTGAATGTAACTCTCTTCGATGATTTTGATCTCTTTTTGAAAATCGATGTATTCATTGACGATGACCAAACACGCGGAGATAAACGCAAAAACGCCTGCAAAAAGAATCGCCATAAAATTAATCTGATTGATGCTTTTGGTGTCTTTTCGTTTTTGAAGCAAAAAAATCCTTTACATGTAAAACTTTTTGGAGACTATTTTACCTACATTCTCCCAAAAAAAGGAGATACAAGCCATTTTGGGTATAATTTGGCTCAAACCTACGCTACAGGGAGTGACACAATGAAAATCCGAATACCTGCCGAATGGGAAGAGCAAGAAGCACTGGTTGTCGTTTTCCCTCCAAAAGAGAGCGACTGGGCACACTCCATTAAAGAGATTCATCAAACCTACTTGACCTTTATCGCAACGATTGCGCGTTTTCAAAAGTGCATGGTCATTTGTGAAGACAAAACAGCACTGGCAACTTCACTGCCCAATTTACAAAACATCGAACTCATCCAAATGCCCACCAATGACACATGGATACGCGATTTTGGTGGCATCAACATCTATAAAAATCATAAACGCCGTACGTATGACTTTGTTTTCAACGCGTGGGGCAATAAATTTGAAGCCAATTTAGACAACACGATTACGAAGCAACTTTTTGAAGAAGGCTATTTGGAAGGCAAACTCAAAAGTTTGGACTTTGTATTGGAGGGCGGAAGCATCGACAGCAACGGTCATGACGTGATGCTCTCAACCGCATATTGTCTTTTTGAAGAGAACCGAAACGCCCATCTTTCTAAAAAGAAGATCAAAAAAACACTGATGGAGCTTTTTGGGCTTAAAGAGCTCATTATCTTAGAACACGGCGCACTCATGGGCGATGACACCGACTCGCACATCGACACGTTGGCTCGTTTTATTAACAAAAACACCATCGCGTACGTGAAGTGTTATGACAAAAAAGATGAACACTACAAAGAGCTTCGTAAAATGGAAAAAGAGCTGCAAAAAACAGACTTTCATCTGCTTCCGCTCCCCCTTCCCTCAGCGAAATACTTCAACGATCACCGCATCCCAGCAACCTACATGAACTTTGTGCTCATTAATAACGCCGTGCTGGTTCCAACCTACTCAGACGCCTGCGATGCAGAAGTTTTAGCGACTTTTGAGCGCTATTTTCCGGATCGTGAGGTCGTTGGCATCGAATCCTCCGTGCTGATTCGAGAACACGGAAGCTTGCATTGCGCTTCCATGAATATTTACAAAGAGAGAGATGACGCATAATGACTTTGCAGAAAAAAGCGACTATTGTATCGAGTGCTACCGCTACCATTCTTATCGTTATCAAGCTATTTATTGGACTTTTGAGTGGTTCTGTCGCTGTTTTAGCCTCTGCCATCGACTCTGTTTTAGACTTAATTGTCTCAGCCTTTAACTATTTTGCCATCACCAAAGCCGAGCAACCTGCCAATAAAAAGTTCAACTACGGCAAAGGCAAAATCGAAGCGTTAGCCGCGGTTATCGAAGGGACGGTCATTACGGTTTCGGGTCTTTTTATCTTTTACAGCGCCATCAAAAAAGCGCTCTTTCATGAACCCCTCGAACGCTTAAGTGAGTCTATCCTTGTTATGCTCATTTCGCTAGGTCTTACCATTGCTTTGGTCATTTTTCTCAATTACGTTGCCAAAAAAACACGCAGTATGGTCGTAAAGTCTGACGCCCTGCACTACAAAACAGACGTGCTCAGCAATGGCGCCATTTTGGTCTCTTTGGTGCTCATTCAAGTCACAGGATTTGAGCTGATCGACTCCATTATGGGTGTGATTATCTCCATCTACATTATCCATTCAGCGTATGAGATCATTCGCGATGGCGTTTACATTTTGCTGGATGCCTCACTGGATGAAGAGATTGTGGAGAGCATTAAAAACATCATTCTTGAAGAAAAAGAGCTCAGCGATTTTCACTACCTCAAAACCCGAAAATCCGCCAATACCAACTTCGTTGACGTTCACTTGGTTTTTAGCCCAGGTATTTCACTGATGCGAGCGCATCATGCAGGAGATCGGATCGAAGAGAAGATTAAAGCGCTGATACCGGAGGGTGAATGGGTCATCAACGCCCATCTTGACCCTTACGATGACTCCGAAATCAACGATATGAGGCAACAAGTCAAAGGAGAGATGGATTAATTCCCTCTCCTTTTAAAACAGTAGCGCTATCCGATACCCAACAAATGCCAATCCCCACGCAATCACGGTCGTAAAGACGAAAAGATAGACAAGGTATTTGTAACTCCCACTCTCTTTCATAAAAACAACCGAGGCTGCCATACAGGGCAGATAAAACATCACAAAGATGATAAACGAAACCGAAGAGGCAAATGAGATCTGCTTTTGAAGCTCGCTGATCAAGCCTTCATTACCCTCATCCACGTCCGAGCCAAGCGCGTATAAAACGCCCAGCGTTGAGACCACGACCTCTTTTGCCGCTAGACCTGATTCGAGTGCTACCGTCATTTTCCAGTCAAAGCCGATGGGTTGAAACAGAACATCGGTTGATTTGCCAAGCATGCCTAAGAAACTCTTTTCAAGTAAGAGTTGCGCTTTTGCATTTTCAAGCGTTGCTTTCTCTTCATCGCTGCTGACTAATTCGATTTTTTGATTATAACTCTCTTCGATGGTTGGGTATTTTGGGTAATTGCTCGCAAACCAAATGAGCAGTGAAGCCGCTAGTATGAATGTTCCTGCTTTTTTAAGGTACATGACAGCCTTCGTGACCACGGTATGCCAGATAAGTCTAACGGAGGGCAAACGATACTTTGGCATTTCCATCACAAAGGGTTCGTCCACACCTTTAAACACAAACACTTTTAAAAATTTAGCTGCGATCAAACCGATAAATGCCCCTGCGATATAAATGAGAAAGAGCACATTTCCCGCATTATTTCCTGCAAAAAAAGCACCTGCAAAAAGCACATACACAGGAAGCTTCGCCCCACAACTCATAAACCCGATGATAAAAAGTGTGATGAGCCGATCTTTGTCATTTTTAAGGGTTCGTGCACTCATATATGCTGGCACCGAACAGCCAAAACCCGTCACAAGCGGAATGAAACTTTTACCGTGCAGACCAAAACGGTGAAAAAAGCCATCGAGTAAAAACGCCACGCGCGCCATATAGCCCGTCGTTTCCAAAAGCGCGATACCAAAAAAGAGTATGACGATGTTAGGTAAAAACATCACCACCGCACCAACGCCTGAAATGGCGCCATCGGCGATCATGGAGCCTAGTTCTCCGTCGCCAAAAATCGTTTTGGCATAATTTCCAAGAGCCACAAAAAAAGCATCGATCCAGTCCATCGGAATGGAACCGAGCTCAAACGTGAGTTGGAAAAGCCCCCACATCAAAAAGATAAAAATAGGAATCCCAAAGAATTGGTGAATCAAAAGAGCATCAATTTTCTCAGTAACATTTTTAGAAACACTCTTTTTACATGTAACCGTTTCCGTCACCGCCCCTTTGGCAAAAGCAGCTCTCTCTTCCGCAAAAATTTCACTCACATCTTTCGTCTCATGGTGCAAGTAAAGATGTTCCAGCGCCTCTTTAAGCAAAGGTGAGAATTCAAGCCAAATGGGTTCATCGTGCATTTTATGGTAAATTTTTGGATTTTCTTGTAACAGTTTGAGCACCAAATCACGATACGCAAGCTCTGTTTTATACCGCTTTTGCTTTAAAAAGAACGAAAGCTTTTCCACCTCTTCTTCGACCACATCGCTGTAAATCAGTTTTGATTTTTCAAACGGAAATAACGAAACATCAATCGCACGATTCAGCAGTTTCCCAATCCCTCTTTTCGTAGCAGCCGAAACCTTCACACAGGGTACACCAAGAATGGAGCTGAGCTGTTCATGGTTGATGCAGATGCCCTCTTTGTGGGCTTCGTCCATCATATTGAGCGCCACGATCATCTTTTTATCGAGTTCTAAAAGTTGCGTGGTCAGATAAAGATTGCGCTCCAAATTGGTCGCATCGACCACGTTGATGATAAGATCGTAATGCTCATTTTCTAAAAAATCTTTCGTAACGCGTTCGTCTTGTGTGTAGTCATTGAGCGAGTAAGTTCCAGGAAGATCGACGATTTTGATAGAGCGATTTTGCGTCATAAAACGCACTTCCGCTTTTTCAACCGTCACACCTGAGAAGTTGCCTACTTTGAGGCGCGCATCGGCGATGGAGTTGATGAGCATGCTTTTGCCCACATTGGGTTGCCCCACAAGGGCGATGATGAGTTCGTTCATGCTCTTTGCACTCCGATGCTCTTGGCTTCTTCAAAACGAAGCGCTAAAAGCGTACTTCCCACTTCGATCTCCATCGTACTTTTTGCGATACTGGTTGCTTTGATTTTGAGGTGACTTCCCCTGCGAAGTCCCAATGAAAAAAGTCTCTGTTTGAGTTCGCCATCGGCTTCTATATGCGTAACGACAGCGTTGTCGCCAGCATTCATCTCTGAAAGTGTTATCATTAAGCTATCTCCCCTTGTTCATTATCGCAGGTTTTGATAATGTCCATCAAGATATTAGGTTAAAACGGATTAAAAGCTTATTAATGTATAATAAAAATAACAAAATTAAGCACATAGGTGGATTTTATGAAAGTCGGACTCATCCAACACGCCGTTGAAAGTACCAAAGAAAAAACCCTCGCCAAAACCGTTTCGCTCATCGAAAAAGCCGCCAAACAAGGCGCCGAGCTTGTCGTGCTGCAAGAGCTTCACCAAGACCGCTACTTCTGCATCAACGAAGATGTTGACTGTTTTGACCTTGCCTCTTCGTGGGAAGCTGACATCGCATTTTGGTCAGGCATCGCCAAAGCCAACACCGTCGTTTTAGTCACTTCACTCTTTGAAAAACGCTCCGCCGGACTCTACCACAACACCGCCGTCGTCTTTGAAAAAGATGGCACAGTCGCTGGAAAATACCGAAAAATGCACATCCCCGATGACCCAGGTTTTTACGAAAAATTCTACTTCACTCCGGGTGACATGGGCTACAACCCCATTCAAACCAGTGTCGGCAAATTAGGTCTCCTCGTCTGTTGGGATCAATGGTACCCAGAAGCGGCACGTTTGATGGCGCTCAAAGGGGCTGAAATGCTCATCTACCCCACCGCCATCGGTTGGTTCGATGAAGACGCCGAAGATGAAAAAAAGCGCCAATGTGACGCATGGGAGACCATACAACGCGGTCACGCCGTAGCAAACGGACTTCCTGTCATCAGCGTAAACCGCATCGGCAAAGAAGCTGACAACCACGGTGTACTTGATGGCATCCGCTTCTGGGGCAACTCCTTTGTCGCAGGCCCACAAGGCGAAATAATCGTTCGCGCAAGCCATGACAAAGAAGAAGTACTCATCGTCGAAGTCGATCTTGAAAGAGGCGAACACGTCAGACGCATCTGGCCGTTTTTACGAGACCGCAGAATCGAAACGTATGGGGATTTGACGAAACGATTTATCGACTAAAACCTTTTTACATGTAAAGATTCAAAGCTTTACATGTAAACCTTTGGAGTGAGTATGGAACTGGTTTATTTGTGGGTGGAAGAGTATAAAAACATTAAAAATCAAGGGTTTAATTTTTCACCTAGGTTTACATGTGAGTTTTTTCCTGAATATGATGAAAATAATAAACTAAAAGATAATTGTGAACTAAAAATCACACCAAAAGAGCATGTCAATATTTTCCCTACAAATATTAATGTCACAGCGATTGTTGGGGCAAATGGAGCTGGGAAGAGTAGTATTTTAGAGTTCTTAAATGAAATATTTCGTATTGAATATAATAAAAATAGAAATTTGATTGTAGATTACGATCATGTTCTTAATTTTTGCCTAGCTTTTAAAATAAAAAATACAATCTATGCAATTAAATCAATTGATAATCACGATACTAATTCATTTGAAGAGAGTGAAAAAATTGAAAATATTTTAGAGTATTACCATTACTCAAATGATAAATCAAACATGAGTAACCAAATATTATTGGATGATATTTCAATAGCCAAAATGCTGATATATGATTACTCGAAAAATAAAAATTTCAAATTATCCTCATTTATGTATATACCGAATCAAATATCAATACAACTATGTGATTTTGAAAAAAAATTTGAAAAATTAATTTCAAATGACAAACTCTACCCAATGTCTAAACACGAATCAGATTTTGTTTATATAGAAAATATGAGCAAAGAAGTACATCATCAAACAGATTTTTTTCATTCAATAACAGATATATATCATCAATTTTTAATATTGAAATTGTTAGAAAAATCTGAGGAAACAGTTGCTTTTTACTTATCAAAAAGTGATATTACAGAACAGTTAAGCGATAGTGAGTTACTTAGTGAAGAAGATTTTAAAAAATATTTTGAGTGTTATAAAGATTTACTACATGCCCCTAAAAGAGATATTGATACGTTAAACTCCGTAGAAAAAGAAATATATATTGACAAATATAGCGATTTTTTTGAATTTGATTTTTTTGATGAGAAAAATAGACAATACAGTAGTTTAAGTCATGGTGAAAAAACACTTTTTGGACAATTACTTAATATTTATTACCATTCGGAAAAATCAAAAAATGACAATTTTCTCTTTTTATTTGACGAACCTGAAATAGCGTTGCATCCAAATTGGCAAAAAAGCTATATTCAAGAATTATCCACATTGACTCAAAAACTAGAAAAAAATTATCATTTTATTTTTGCAAGCCATTCCCCATTTTTGCTTTCCGACATCCCTAAAGAAAACGTTATTTTCCTAGAAAAAGATAAGGATGGTAGGTCCAAAAATGTCACTAAAGAAACAAAAATTGAAACCTTTGGAGCTAATATCCACACCCTACTCTCTCATGGTTTTTTTATGAAAGACGGGCTTATAGGCGAATTTGCGAAAGAGAAAATCAATAAAGCTATTACAATTCTAAATAAACAAGGCAAACTCAGTAAAAGTTCTCTTGCATATTGTGAACAAATCATTTCAATTATTGGCGAACCTATACTTAAACGACAACTTCAAAGAATGCTTGATAGCAAAAGGCTTTACAAAATGGACGAGATAGATCGCTTAAAAGCTGATATTTCAGAGCTTCATCAAAAACTAAAAAAATTAGAAAATAGAAAATGATAAAAATTGCTACGCCACATTTGGAAGAGCTGGCACACGAGCATTATGAAGAGTTAAAATCAAAAATAAAATTTCCTACATGTAAATATGCTCTTGAAGAAGTCATCACCGCAAAACCTGAAAAACTGCATGAAATTGCGATGCACTACAAAGGCGACACTTCATTTGATTTTATGAAAAATGAATACAAAAAATTTACCGTTAAAACAGATAATGATACATACGATGCCTATACCTTAGCCCAATCTCTTAACGTCACCGTTTGCCCCTATTGCAACCGAAATTATACGTTTACGGTTCGCTCCAAAAACGGCTCAATACGT
This sequence comes from Sulfurospirillum halorespirans DSM 13726, assembly GCF_001723605.1. Lineage (NCBI taxonomy): Bacteria > Pseudomonadati > Campylobacterota > Epsilonproteobacteria > Campylobacterales > Sulfurospirillaceae > Sulfurospirillum > Sulfurospirillum halorespirans. The sequence goes on from NZ_CP017111.1 coordinate 1,984,045, forward strand.
CCGCAATTTGATCATTTTTACGATAAAGTGATGTATCCGATCTTGGCATTGTCGTTTTACAATCTTATACCCAGTTGCCCTACATGTAATGCAAGCATAAAAGGACGCAAGCAATTTTCGCTTACGACGCATGTGCATCCTTACATTGAAGGTTTCGATGATAAGGCACGTTTTGCTTTACATGTAAAGGACAGCTCGTTTTATTACGATGAACAAGGGTTTGATTTAAAACTGGGCTCAAACGATGCCAAAGCGCAAAAAAACATCGAAGATTTTGCGTTGGAAGAGATTTATAAAAACCACAAAGACATCGTCTTAGAACTTATCCAAAAATCGGTTATGTACAATGAAAGCTACATCGAAGAGCTGATGCAAAACTACGAGGGAACACTCTTTAAAAATGAAGAAGATTTACTGCGTTTGATCTTTGGCGGTTACATCAGCGATGAAGACTTGGGCAAGCGCCCTCTTTCCAAACTTACCAAAGACATTTTAGAGCAGTTGGAGATTATCTAACTCTTTACATGTAAAGCATTTCACTTTCGCATGGTGAAAAATAAACCACTCTATCGTTATGTATTAATAAATACTACGATATACTCTCCTTAATTCTTTGAGGAGGTTTACGATGAGTGAGGTTTATTCTATATTTTTATCGGCTGTTTTTTCAAGTTTTCTTGTGACGATGTGTATTATTGCGGTTCTTGGCTCATTGTATTACCTGACGTTTAAGTGTTTTGCTTCGTATATCTCGTTTGATAAAATCGCCCAAAAACGCGCTCAAAATTTGAAAAATGCCTCTGCTAAAGAGAATTCTATACTCTAAAAAATACCACCGTTGCCAATTGACATTACATAACACTCTGTGAGATAATTTTATTAACCATCAAGGTAAACCTTGATAGATCAAACCCAAGGAAGTGTGTTATGAAAATAAGTGCAAGAAATCAAATCGTTGGAAAAGTGTCTGAGATCAAAAATGGTCCTGTAAACAGTGAAGTTGTTGTTGCGACTGCAGGTGGCGATAAAATCGTTTCTGTCATTACCAATGGTGCGGTTGTATCACTTGGTTTAAAAGTTGGTTCTGAAGCGCTTTGTATCTTTAAAGCACAAAGTGTTCTTCTCGCAAAAGCGGACATCGCACTTGCGGTAAGTGCTCGCAATAAAATCAAAGGTACTATTTCTGAGATCAAAGATGGTGCCGTTAATTGTGAGGTTATTATCGCTACTGCTGGTGGTTTAACCGTAACAGCTATCGTGACAGAAGATGCAAAAAAAGAGCTTTCCCTTGCAAAAGGCGACACTGTTTATGCCATCATCAAAGCTTCAAGCATTTTAGTAGGCGCAAACTAAGCCTTACATGTAAACTATTTTTCGTAGGTTTTAAAGTACCACATCAGCGCGAACATCAAGCCTGATGTGGTCGCGATGCTCTCATCAAACATAAATTCAACGGTCTCTTCACGTTTGAGGTAGATCACTTCGATGTTTTCATTTTCGATGCCACCACCTTCATTGACCTTCATCGTATCATCCAAAATAGCGTAGTACAGCGTTTGTCTCCCACCTGCAAAGCCAACGGCGGTGTAAAAAGAGGAAATTTTTTGAAGTTTGTCAAGCGGCACATCATACCCTGTCTCTTCCAAGACCTCTTCTTTGGCGATTTCGATGAGGCTTTTGTCTTTATCGACGATGCCCGCACACAATTCAAATGTAAAACCGTCATGGTTTTTAACATAGATGGAAGGGCGAAACTGCTTGACAAAGACAAACGAGTCTAAATCTTTGTGGTAGAGCAAAATGGCGACGCTGTTGTGTGTATCGACGATGTCCCAACGCTTTTCAACGCTGTTGTGCAAATAGTACATACTTTTAGGTTTGATGTAGTCTGAATGCACGCACTCCTCGATTTTAAGCACCTCAATCGTATGTTTCATACGCTTAAATCCACCCTTTTTTCTTGAAAATCACAATCGGGGTAATCGCAGAAAGCACCATCAGAACAAGCGAAAACGCATACCCAAACTGCCAATCAAGCTCAGGCAAAATCTTAAAGTTCATACCGTAAATGCTCGCGATAAGCGTTGGTGGAAGGAAAATAACGTTCATAATCGTAAAGATTTTGATGACCTTATTTTGCTCAATGTTCAAAACGCCCACGAAGATGTTTTGTAAGTAATCCAGACGCTCAAAGTTAAACTCGGTGTAATCAATCAACGACTTAATATCTTTAAGCATGATGACAATATCGGCACGAAGGGAGCTGTCATCGTATTTGTTCGATTTGATAAATGAGGTTAAAATGCGCTGTTTATCCATCAAGTTTTCACGGATATTCATGTTCAGATCTTCAAATGAGGAGATTTTTTCCAACATCTCTTCATCATCATTCGTGTAGTCGGTAAAAACGTGTTTGCGAAGACGTGTGATGTCTTTGGAAAGCTTTTCGATGATGTCCGCATCCGCGTCGATTCTGATGTCTAAAAGCTGTGAAAAGATGTAGTAACCGTTTTTAAATTCACGAGGAGCATAGTAAAAACGCTTACTAAATTCTTCAAAGGTTTTGAGCTCTTTGTACCGAATGGAGATGAGAAGATTGCCTTGGAGAATGAACGAAACCGTTTCGTTGTGCGCACTCTCTTCGGTGGCGATCAAGAAGAAACTGTTGATCTCAATCTTTTTGTCCTCTTCCCAGTAACGCGAACTGATCTCGATCTCTTCTGACTCTTGTTTCGTTGGAAAATCGATACCAAATATCTTCTCGACAAACACGATCTCTTCACTGGTTGGCAATAACATATCAAGCCATACGACTTTGCTCTTTTTATCCTCGTTATCATCAAATTCGCTCAAATCTGTGATCACTTCAAGCTTATTACTATTTCTAAAAAAACATCGTATCATGGCACACTCTTTTTCTTTTTATTCTATCGCAAAACGGTTGCATATTGTTTACATGTAAAGACTAACTCTGTTTTTGTTCAAAAGGATAAGAAAGGTTAAAATTTTCCTCTTTATAAACAGGTTCATTGCTCTCTTGGGCACTCTCAACTTTTTTTCTTAGCGCATCAGTATAGTTTATAAAGGCTTTAAGTTCATTACCACCCAGCGCACTTTTCGCGATTTTAACGACACTTGCAGGATTAATAGCCACATTACTGCGGTACAAACCAAAATGCAAATGCGGTCCACTGCTAAGCCCCGTGTTACCGACATACGCGATGACCTGACCTTGTTTGACTTTTTGACCACTGCGTATCCCTTTGGCAAAGCCATTAAGATGCGCATAGAGTGTTTTGTAACTGCTGTCATGGCTCACTTCGATCGTATTGCCATAGCCACCTTTTTGACCGACAAACAAGACTCTGCCACTTCCAGCTGACTTCACAGGTGTTCCAACGCTTGCCGCGTAGTCGATGCCTAAGTGCGCACGGTATTTTTGCAAAATTGGATGCCATCGTTTTTGGGTAAAAACAGAGGAGACACGCGTGTAATTCACAGGATTTGAAAGTAAGAAACTATCGAGTTCTTGACCCTTGGGATCGTAATAGTTCTCTTTATAAAAGAAGATGTAATTTTTTTTCTTTGCTGTCTCAACCATCGAAACGTCGATTTTGATGGAACCAAAAAGCTTTCCAAGGCGCCTTTTTTGTTGATACAAAAGTACGAGTTTATCGCCTTTTTGGAGGTTTCGAAGGTTCACTTCGCCACGAAAGGTTTGGGCAAATTCATTGGCAAGACCGTAACTGCTCGTGGCATTGAGAATATCCACATACGGTGAGTTTTGAATCTCTATCGCTAAAGAGCGTTTCTCTTCTTGCAAAAGGATGGGGGTAATTTCCATGATAAATTTGTCATCTATTGTCTTAATGTGCATTTGAAGCTCTTCCCCGATGGGAATTAAAACTTGCTCTAAGGCATTGTTTTCACTTTTGAGAACCTGATATTTTACGCCTGCTACAATCTCAGCTGCTAACTCTTGTTCTTCTTTATCGAGGGTATAATAAATGGAGGATGGAAGATGGTTTTTCTCTAAAAAGGTTAGAAAGGTTTCGCCCTTTGGCCACTTCAACTCTTCGACGTATGAAGCAGCTGCAAACGATACAAAAAGAGATAAAAAGATAATGAATTTTGCCATTTGCACCTCCTAGTTCTTTTTCGATTTTAGCGGAACAAATCTTACAAAATGCCTAAAAGACACTCTTTAGATAAAAATAAGTTTTTTTAAAACAGTTATAGTATAATCTCTCTCAATAAAATAAAAGGGCTATCATATACCCTTCAAGGAGTTCCCGTTGAACAAGCTATTTTTGGTTATGTGTCTGTTTTTGTTTGCCTCATTTGCAGAGGCTCAATCTTTTTTTAAAGAGTTCAAAACAACCGTTTTAGAGTCAAATGAAAAACAAATTGTGATCCCTGATTCACCAGAGTTTGTGCTCGGAGCAAGCGGCGTTGTCAGCCATAAATTTGATGCAACACATACAACCATTATCGCACGCGTTGATGTTATCAGTAAAGATGGTATCAAAGCGGTTTTAAATGTTGAAAAGTTTGAGATGCTTGCCCAAGGCGCATTCCCAGATTCAGGTGTTAAACCTGCCGTTGGCGATGAAGTCATCATTAACTACCTTTACGATCGTGCACTGATTATCGTGCCAAACCAAAGTGTTTACAACGAAGTCACTAAAAATTTCAACACGATTACATGGATTCATCCTGACATCGTTGCAGCCTATTTAGCGAAACTCTACCGTCCAAATCCCGATAAAAAAATCTTCCAACAAGCATGCTACCAAAATGCGGCATCGATCATCTTCTTTGGCATTGAGAACAAAGGTTTCTTTGTGGATTGCCATAACTTCCGCATTATTCAAAGTATCGATGTTAAGAGCAGTGGCGAGACAATGCTTCCATTTTATTCACGCATCAATAAACAGATTGACTCTTCATGGTTTAACTGGGACAGTGGAACGATTGCCGAATACAACAACTATTATGCCTATCTTTTAGGTCAAACCAATACCCTTAAAGGTGCTGGAATAGACGGCATTATCCTAAAATTACCTTTTGACATCGTAGAGAGAAAAGATACCCTATGGAAATAAAACATATTGCCTATTTTAAAAATCTTATTGGCGCTGAAAATGTCTATGATGACAAAGCGCATTTGATCGCGTATTGCTACGATGCAACCCGCGCACGTTACGAACCCGATGCTGTTTTGTTTCCAAGAGATGAGAGCGATGTCAGTGAGATTTTAAAGTATTGCAATGAACACCGCATTATCATCACGCCTCGTGGAGCAGGAAGTGGCTTCACAGGAGGTGCTTTGCCTGCAAACGGTGGCATCATCCTAGCGTTTGAAAAACACATGAACAAAATCCTTGAGATCGACATGGAAAACATGGTCGCTGTGGTACAACCTGGCGTCATCAACATGGCATTGCAACGAGCTGTTGAGGCACGAGGACTTTTTTATCCGCCCGATCCTGCAAGTGAAGAGTACTCAACGATTGGCGGCAATGTCAGCGAAAATGCAGGCGGTATGCGTGCGGCAAAGTATGGCATCACGAAAGATTACGTCATGGCATTACGTGCTGTTCTTCCAAATGGTGAGATCATCCGTGCTGGAAAACGTACCATTAAAGATGTCGCTGGTTATAACATCGCTGGTATTATTATCGCCAGTGAGGGAACGCTTGCATGTATTACTGAAATTACGTTAAAACTGATTGCAAAACCTAAAATGGCGCAAACCGCTATGGGTGTTTTCCCCAGTGTTGAAGCAGCGATGAACGCCGTGTACAAGACAATGGCGGCAGGCGTTACACCTGTTGCGATGGAATTTTTAGACAATCTTTCGATTAACGCGGTTGAGAAGAAGTTCAACAAAGGCTTACCCAAAGATGCTGGGGCGATTCTCATCACCGATGTCGATGGCAATTCACAAGAAGAGCTCACCCAACAACTTGACATCATCGAAGAGGCGTTTTTAGAGAATGGTTGCAGTGGATTTAAAAGAGCTACAAGCCCTGAAGAGTCTAAAAATCTTTGGTTTGCAAGACGTAATGCCAGTCAGTCTATTACCATTTACGGCAGTAAAAAACTTAACGAAGACATTACCGTTCCTCGCAGTAAACTGCCTGCCCTTCTTAAAGCCATTGGTGAAATTGCGCAAAAATACAACGTCACCGTACCGTGTTTTGGGCATACGGGTGATGGCAATGTTCACACCAACGTCATGGTCGATGGCAGTGATCCTAAACAGCTTGAGATCGGGCATCACGCGATCGAAGAGATCTTTAAAGCAACCGTAGCCTTGGGTGGCACTCTCAGTGGAGAACACGGCATCGGGCTGAGTAAAGCACCGTTTATGCACCTCGCCTTTAGTGAAGGCGAAATGGAGCTTTTCCGCTCCGTTAAAAAAGCGTTTGATCCAAATAATATTTTGAATCCTGCCAAAATGGGACTCTGATGTGTTAAACACTAAAAATAGTGTAGAATTTTTCAAAAAACTCAGAGACGTAGAGCTTGCGCACTACGCCTCTTCTTTGAGTTTTCACACTATTTTAGCGTTGATTCCTATTCTGCTCATTACTTTTAGCATTTTTACCAAAATGCCTCTTTTCTCGGTTTATTATGAAAAACTTCAAGGTTTTATTTTTAGCTCACTTATTCCCACACAACAAGACATTATGATTGGCTATTTGCATGATTTTATGGAGAATACTGGCAATATGGGCGTTGTAGGCGTTATTTTTGTGCTGTATATCTCTATTATGTTCTTCTTGGATTATGAAAAAATCGTGAGCAAAATCTTCGAGATTCCTTCCCGTAGTTTTTGGGAAGCGCTTTCAACCTACTGGACGATGGTTACACTCATGCCTCTTGGGCTCATCATCTTTTTTTACAGCTCTGCCGTGGTGCAAGAATTTTTAGATCAAAGTGATGTCACAAGTTCCATTAATTTGGTCCGTTTTTCGCCCTATTTGATTGTCTGGCTTTTGTATCTTATTATGTATTCCATTTCTGCTAAAACCAAAATCCACCTCAAAAGTGCCCTGCTCTCCTCCTTTGTCGCCTCACTTTTTTGGTATGTCTCTAAAATTCTTTTTGTCTATTATGTAAGCTATAACAAAACCTATTTGAGCATTTACGGCTCGTTTAGCATTCTGCTTTTCTTCTTCCTCTGGATCTATTTTTCATGGTTTATTTATCTTTATGGTCTGAAATTTTGCTTTTTATTGAATGAAAAAGAGAGCGAAAAAAGCAAAGCCTAAACAGGCATAAAGCGCAAACTTAAAGCGTATCGCGACAAGCGAAACGCCTACATACAGACCCAAAACCCACCACGGAAAGCTCAACAAATAACTCTGCGTTTTTACATGTAAGAATTCCAGTAAATAGCCATCTAAAATGCCTCCCAAATTCAGTACATGTAAAAGCACGCCAAGCGGATAAAAGACGATAAACACGAGGCTTGAAAGCGGTGAGGTGAGCTGTAAAAATGTGAAAACAGGAAAAAATGTATGAACGATGGGAACCATTAAGAGAAATACACCTAAGTCGATGATGGCAAGTAAGACCCAGCGATTCAGGCTTGCAAAATGGTGCAGAAAGAGAAAGAGATAAAAGACTCCCGCCACCGAAAACCAAAACGAGAGCGAAAAAACAAGGCTAGGGAAAAGCGCTAAAAGCCCTAATGTTGTGAGTCCTAGCATCTCAAAAGAGAGCACTTTAATCCCCCTAGAATAGATAAAAAATCCTAAAACACTCATCGCAAAGGCACGCAAAAAAGAGGGCACAAAATCGATCACGACCATATAGATAAACAAAACAACCAGCACCACCATGGTTAAATCCGCTGTGGCATTTCGGTACGGAAAATAACGACTTTGAAAAAACTGATACAGCGGTTTGAGGAAGAAAAAAAGCAGAAATGAGATGACGCCCACGTTGTAACCGCTAATCGCGATCAGATGTGAAATGCCCCATTTTTGAACCTCGTCACGAAGCTCTTTGGAGATGGGCGTTGCAAACAGAAGCGTTTTGTAAAGCTCGGCTATCTTTTCACTTTCATGTTGCTCTTCGACGAAGCGATAAAGGGGCTTGACATCCAACGGTGGGTCATCTTCGTAGATTTCATACAAGGTAAGTGATGGAGCAAAAAAGCCTTTGAGGTAGTCGTAAAACGTGACTTTATCCACTTTGAGTTTCACTTTCACGCGGGTTTTAATGCTCATAGTGACAACACGCCACGAGACGGTGTAAACTTCCGCGCCACTGCCATCTAATTTGAGCTTGAAAACATCGTATGTGCGCCCTTTTTCATTGGTTTTCGTGTAGTGGTTGAGTACGGTTGCTGTGTTTACATGTAAAGATTCCCGCGTCAATTCTTTGAAGTGGTAAAATTCTATGGCAAGGGAGATACACGCAACACAAAGCACCACGGAGAGTGTCAGAAAAAATTCCTTTTTGCTGACAAAGAGTGGTACGCTGAGCATTGGTTAAAGCGGAGGCAAACTAATCTTCGCCTCTTGCGAAATGGAGGCATTGTATTGAACGACTTCAATCGGAATAGAATTTTTCCCACCATCCACAAAGCGCGTGCACGCCTTTTGAAAAATCAAGTTCGCCACACCAACCGGTCCATTTCTATTTTTTCCAACAATGACCTCGGCTGACTCTTCTGGTTTTTCAAAGAAGTCACTTTTGTACTCTTTGCCCTCGGTTCTGGCCTTTTGCTCTTTCTCTTTCTCTTCACGCATACGGTAAACATCATCACGGTAGACAAACAAGATCATATCGGCATCTTGCTCGATCGCACCTGATTCCCTAAGGTCGCTTAGCATTGGGCGTTTATCGCTTCTGGCTTCAAGTCCACGGTTAAGCTGCGAAAGTGCGATGATAGGAATGTTCAGCTCCCTCGCTAGAAGTTTAAGTCCACGGCTAATATCACTCACCTCTATATGCCTGTCTCTCGTTCCAGCCGAACTCATCAACTGCAAGTAGTCGATGATCGCGAGTGAAATTTCAGGGTGTTGGGATTTGAGTTTACGAAGCTTTGCTCTGACTTTATGAATATCCACCGAGCCATTATCGTCCACAAAAAATTTGCGTTTACTCATCTCATCCGCAGCGCTCGTCAGTCTTCCCCACTGCTCATCGCCCATATCGCCCACTTTGAGCTTTTGAAGCGGTATGGATGTCTTCGCACTGAGCATCCTGAGCATCAACTGCTCGGCTGGCATCTCAAGGGAAAAGATCGCAACACCTTTGCCTCGATCTAACGCATTTTGAGCCAAATTCAGACAAAAAGCCGTATTGTGTGTTACCGTCATATCTTCGAGTAAAAAGAGGCTATTGCCATCAATTTCAAACCCATAATAGTCATCGACTTGATCAAATTCAACTTGAATCCCTGTTTGATTCCAACTGCGTTTTACGCGCCATGGCACAGCAATTTTGCGTTTAATTTTCACAGGAATGGTATCGACATTGCCAAAAATGCGCACGCGATACACTTTACATGTAAAGCCAATCGACTCAATCGCAGCCTCTTTTTCTTTCAGTGACGTTCTAAACCCCAACGTATCGGCTAAAAATTTAATCTGCCTAGCAAGCGCTTCTTCTTTTTGGGTAATCTCATAGCCATTGCACTGCGCGTCATAGTGACCATCGCTGTCTAAAAGTCCTGCTAAAAGTTCCAAACGATTGTGCGTTGAGTTGATAAGAAAATCGTGTGGAATATGCTTGTTTTCAATCACTCCTAATTGTCGAAGCGTGGCTTGCAGACTCTCTTTTTTAGTATTGTCAACATTCACAATACCATACATCGGGCATTTGCCATCCTCTTTTGACTGACTCACACCCAGTCCTAAACGCGTCGCATAGTCACTCAAATACGCCACAACTTCTTCATCTTGCGTTGCAATACGTACATCCGATTTCCGGCCATCGCCCAACCACAATCCTAAAAAATAGGGCTCAATTTCCAGCGCTTTTTCCATAAATTTGACAGGGACTTTGTAGCCTTTGTAGTTGCTTTTAAACTTTTTACTTTTATCCAGATACTCACGAATCGAAATATTTAAAACATCGCCATGCGTATGCTTTCCCTCATTTCGTGAACGTTTTAAGGAGAGAATGTGTGATTCATTAACACGATAATCGATTCCCTTATTTTGCCTTACCCAGTACATTCTTTCTCTGCCACGCGCTAAAGAGAGCACTTTTCGTGGCGTTGAGTCATCGCCCATCAAGAGTTCACCCACGCAAATATCTTCAACATTTTTCAAAACACCATCATACATCAGCACTTTCGTACCTTTGGCTAGACACTTACCCATCGCCGGCCTTGCCGCCACAATGATGAGATCGCCCTCGCCGAAACCTGAGGTCAAACGATTGATTTCGGCAAATCCACTGTCCACACCGACAACACCAGAGTTTCCACGTTTTTTCATCTCGTGAATGTGCGCAATGGTGGCGTGTGTCATCTCAGGTGATTCACGAAATTCCTTAGTGCCACTTTCTTGGGTAATCTGATAAAGCTTTTGTTGCACGAGATCGACCACTTCATTGGATGGCAAGTCTTTCTCAACCGCGATTTCTTTGATGTCACTGGTCAGCTGTACAAGCTCTCGCTTAATTGCCTTCTCACGAATCTCTTCGACATACGCTTTAGTGGCAGGAAGAGGATTCGTTGAGAGGATTTCCAACATCGCGTCTTCATCAAAACGCCCTTGTTGGTTGAGCTTTTTCTTGATGAACTCTTCATCAATCGGCAAATCTTCCCTCTCGCACGCCTCCATCGCTTCGTAAATATAACGATGACTTGGCAGGTAAAAATCTTTCGCGCTAATGACCGCTGCAATATCTTCAAACGTCGCAGGATTAAATAAAATGGAGCTAAGAACCGAGCGCTCTATATTGACATTGTGCAGATTGCTCATGCTTTGTACTCCTTGGCAGCAAGCTCAACCGCTTCTAAAAATTTATCGACGAGGTCTTCTTCTTTGAGTTTGGCAACTACTTCGCCTTTGACCATCACAAGCCCTTGACCTTTTCCAAACGCAATGGCAACATCGGCATGTTTGGCTTCGCCAATGGCATTGACGACACAGCCCATAACTGAGATGTTTAGAGGTGCTTTGATGTGTTTGGTACGGCGCTCTACTTCAGCTACGGCATTGACCAAATTGGCTTCCAAGCGTCCGCACGTTGGGCAGGAGATGATGTTAATGCCCTCTGCTTCAACACCACTGTCTTTTAAAATGGCACGCCCTACTTTAATCTCTTCTTCAAGCTCTCCCGTGATGGAAACTCTCAACGTATCGCCAATGCCATCGAGCAAAAGAGAACCCAGTGCAATAGACGATTTAATCGTTGAGTGAAACAAGGTGCCTGCTTCTGTGACGCCTAAATGAAATGGGTACTCCACCAAAGGGCGAAGCATGCGGTACGCTTCAACGGTACGATCCACATCACTGGCTTTTAAGGAGACTTTCATATTGGTAAAGCCCAAATCTTCGAGGTATTTGATGTTATACAGAGCCGATTCGACCATCCCTTTAGCGGTAGGACCATATTTCTCATCAAACTCTTTTTCCAAACTTCCGCTGTTCACGCCAATGCGAATCGGAATGCCCCGTTCATTGCACGCTTTCACGACCTCTTTAACACGCTCTTTGTTGCCAATATTGCCAGGGTTGATGCGAATACAATCCACCACTTCCGCAGCAATCAGTGCTAAACGGTAATTAAAGTGAATGTCCGCAACGATAGGCAAAGTGGAGCGCTCTTTAATCGCTTTAAGTGCGTGCGCATCGTCATAATCGGGTACGGCTAAACGCACGATGTCAGCTCCTGCAAAATGCAAACGGCGAATTTGCTCTACAGTTGCTTCCACATCATGTGTTTTTGAAAACGTCATCGATTGAACAGGAATTTTGGCATTGCCACCAATGGGCACATTGCCGACAAAAATTTGTTTGGTTGGGTATCGTTTTATCATTGTTTATCACTTTCATTCAAAAGTCAAAGCTTTTTGTACATTAGTTTATAGATGGATTATATCTTTTTGATATTAAGAAAATGATAACGGATCCATATCTGCTTCTACATGTAAAAGTTTCACCGCATGTGCTAATTCGAGTAACGCTTTACTGGAATCACTGCGAGCTAGAAGCTCATAGCGGTATTTATTGGCGATTTTAGCGATGTTGGCTTTGCCAAATCCTACCACTTCGACCTGTGGAAAGCTTTGTGCAATGAGTGCTACTTTATCGATCAGTTCTTTGGCTTTTTCATCTTTGACATGTGCGCTCATGAGTCTAAGCATCTTTTTAAAAGGAGGGTAAAGTCCTTTTCGAAACACCAATTCATCCTTTAAAAACTGCTCAAAATCACCCAAATAGTGCTTGAAAAATTCGCTGTTTTTACTCTGAATCAGCACTTCACCATACCCTTTTCGCCCTGCTCGCCCTGCGATTTGCAATACCAATGCCAGCGTTTTTTCGCGCGATCTAAAATCACTCATCCCCAACAGTGCATCCACACCTAAGATGACAGCAAGCCCCACACCATGGTAGTCATGCCCTTTGCTGAGCATCTGCGTACCAACCATAATGTCGATCTTATGATCATTAAAATCGCTCAAAATCTCGGAGAGTTTTTTCTCTGTTCGCACCTCATCGCGGTCAAACTGTTGTACCACATGCTCATGAAAATGCTCCGTAAGCTTTTGGCTCACTTCCGCCGTTCCCATACGCGTAGCGACAATCTCTTCGCACCCGCATTTAGGGCAGGCTTTGGGAATCACTTCAGTGTAGTTACAGTAGTGGCATTTCAGCGCGTTCATGTTGTGGTGAATACTCATCCCCACACTGCAAAATGGGCACTCAACATTGGCGCCGCATTGTTTGCATGTAATGTACTTGAAGTTCGCGCGTGTCGGTAAAAAGACGATAACTTGCTTTTGTGCATCAAGCGCTTTTTGAATCGCTTGGGTCATCTTGAAACTAAGCCCATGCTCGCCATCATCGTACATAATGTAGCTTTGAGACTCAAAAAATGTGCCCTTAAGCCTAAAGGTTGGAACTTTGTGAAAGCTTCCAAGTGTGGGTGTCGCTGAGCCTAAAAGCACCTTGCAGCCTAGTTTTTGCCCAAACAAAAGAGCTAAATCTTTCGCATTGTAACGAGGTCTGTTACCTGATTTATAGCTCTCATCATGCTCTTCATCGACTACGATCAATCCTAAATGTTGCAGCGGCAAGAAAAGCGCTGAACGTGTTCCTGCGATGATGGAAATTTTGCCCTCGGCAAGATCACTGAGGATCTGCTCTTTTTTCTTAGCACTAATTTTTGAGTGCCAAATGGCAACGTGTGTGCCAAAATGGTGCTTTAGGCGGTTTTTCATCTGAGGTGTTAGACCAATCTCGGGAAGCAAAAATATCGCTTGTTTGCCCTCATTGATTGTTTTTTCAAAGAGTTTCATATAAATTTCAGTTTTACCACTCCCCGTATCGCCAAAAAGCAGCGATCTGGGATGCGCTTCGATAAAGTCATACGCTTTTTGCTGTTCAGTAGAAAGTGTGATGTCTATCGTAATTTTTTCGTTTACATGTAAAGCATTTGGAGCATACGGCACAAAAAGGCTCAGCGCTTCACCGAGTGAGCAGACATAATACTCTGCGATAAAACGCGCGAGTTCAAGCGTTTTTGGAGGGTAAAAAGTTTTACATGTAAAGGAAATTGACTCGCAATCAAATTCAGGTTTTTCCACCTCTGTTGCGACGACACCTTGCGTGGTTCGTTTGGAAAGTGTGACTTCAACGATAGTCCCTAAAAGAAGCGATTGCTCCGACTGATAGGTTAAAGGCGAAAGTGGGGATTTTAAAAGAGCAATATGGTAGTAAAACACATTAACTAGCGAGTGAGTTCAGTACAATAAGTACCTGCAGTACAATTAAAAGTACCTGTAGCGTTATTATAAAAAAATGTATGTGCTGTGCCCATAACTCTAAATTCATACGTATTTGCAGTGTTTGTTTTTACCCAAGCACCATCTTTATTTGCTTCTGACATAATAGGATATTCTAAGATATTGGAACTATTGCCATCATTATAATTAAACAATCTTCCTGCTACATTATCAAGTGATTGGGGAAGAAACGTTGTAGCACCTTCAAGCATATTTTTCGATTTTTGAAGAGCAATACCGCTACGAATCGCAGATACTTGCGATTTGCCTTTAACAATCATCGCATCATCACGTGTAACAACAAGTCTTGGAATAGCTACAGCCGCTAAAATACCTAATACAACAATGACAAAAATTAGTTCGATCATCGTAAAAGCAGATTTATTTTTGGTATAAGGCAAAATAGCTCCTCTTTAAAGCATAAATACATAAGAGATTATTCGAGCAAACTTTCAATTTGCCCGAATAAGTAAAAATTACCAAGTAACGCCAGAACCGCCAAAGCTATATGTTTTATTACCATCAGTATCTGCAACACCTGCACTAGTAAGAGTAAGTCCCATTAGTTTTGATGATGCTGCCGCAACACCTTTACATACGATAGTTGCATTTGCTTTAGCATATATCAGTTGAATACCATTAGCAGCTCCACCTGTAACTGTTGCAGTTGGTTGAATTGTAATACAGCCAGAAGCATCTGGGAATTTTACCTGTGTTGTTGTGGCATTCATATCTGCACCAACATTGTCAAAAGTAGTTACATTGGTCATGTCACTTAATTTTGTACTCAAAGTACCTTTTGCTGTATAGTAAGAAGCAATATCATGGACTGCTGTTGCCAAATCCGTTGCAGATCTAGCAATCGTTGCATCATCTCGTGTTGCTGTCAATCTTGGGATAGCCACCGCCGCCAAAATACCTAAAATAACAATGACGAAGATCAATTCGATCATCGTGAAACCTTTTTTCATTTTAACTCCTTGTTGTTTTGTTAGCCAATACACTTATTGACCACGTGAAAGCGATTCTATAACAATATTTTTAAAGCTAGACTTAAATCTCGTCCATTTGGTGTAACAGCTTTGTAACTTCCTCTTCCAGCATAAAATTATCGTAGCATTTTCCCACATAGGCGTAGAGTAACTCTTTGGGATCGATCGTGCTTTTGCCTTTAAATTGCTCTTTAAAATCGGCTTCAAACTGCAGCGCAAAGGCACCTTCTAGCTTGATGTCAAAGTCTTTGCCACCAAGGCTAATGGTTATTTTACTCATCGACCGAGCACGGCTTCGATTTTGCTGAGAAGATCATCGGCATTGACATCTTTATTGATCAGGTCTTGCTCTAGTTTTGCAATTTGCACATTTTTAGCTTCTGCCAAGGCTTTGGCTTTGATGACTTCTTGGCGTAAAGCTTCATTTTGCGCTAGAAGATCTTTATATTTTTCCAAAAGTTCCGCTATCTTTTGGCTTAATGTGCTAATGTTTCTCTCTTCTTCAAACATTTAGGACTCCATTGTGGTCTGTTTGGTATAATTGTAACAAAATAATGAGAAAAGTATCAACTATGAGCGAATTTTATTTAGAAAGTCCCTATCAGCCCTCGGGCGACCAACCGCAAGCTATCGATAAACTCGTTGCCTCTATCAAGAAAGGAAGCCGCTACCAAACGCTTATTGGTGTCACGGGTAGTGGTAAAACCTACACGATGGCGCAGATCATCCAAAAACTTAAAATGCCAACCCTCATCATGACGCACAATAAAACCCTTGCGGCACAACTTTACAGCGAATTTAAGGGCTTTTTTCCTAAAAATCATGTGGAGTATTTTATCAGTTATTACGACTACTACCAGCCTGAGGCGTACATACCACGCAGTGATCTTTTCATCGAAAAAGACAGCTCCATCAACGAAGAGTTAGAGCGCTTGCGCCTGAGTGCAACGGCTTCACTGCTTAGTTTTGATGATGTCATTTGTGTCGCTTCGGTTTCGGCTAACTACGGCTTGGGTGATCCTAATGAATACAAAGAGATGGTGCTCGTCATCGAAAAAGGTGAAAGTTTCAACCAAAAGAAGCTTCTTTTGCGTCTTGTCGACATGGGCTATAAACGCAATGACACCTTTTTTGATCGTGGATGTTTTCGTGTGAGTGGCGATGTCATCGATATTTACCCTGCTTACAGTGAAGAAGAAGCGGTGCGTGTTGAATTTTTTGGCGATGAAGTGGAGAGTATCAACTACTTTGAAGTCTTCCTCAATAAAAAAATGCAAAACCTGAACAAAATCGTCATCTATGCCGCCAATCAGTTTATCGTTGGACACGAAAGGCTTCAAAAAGCGATCAAATCCATCGAACAAGAGTTGGGTGAACGGCTTGAATACTTTAAAAAAGAAGACAAACTGGTCGAATACCAACGCCTTAAACAACGCGTTGAGTTTGACCTTGAGATGTTGGGTTCTACGGGTGCTTGTAAAGGTGTTGAGAACTATGCGCGCTACCTCACAGGCATTGAACCGGGTGCGACGCCCTACTCGCTGTTTGATTACTATGAGTCGATGAATAAAGAGTATCTGGTTATCGTCGATGAATCCCACGTCAGCCTTCCGCAATTTCGCGGTATGTTTGCAGGTGATCGCAGTCGTAAAGAGGTCTTGGTCGAGTACGGCTTTAGGCTTCCTAGTGCCTTGGATAACCGCCCTTTGATGTTTGATGAGTTCATCCACAAAGCGCCGCGTTATCTTTTTGTCAGCGCGACACCTAAAGAGTTGGAACTAGGTCTGAGTGGAGATAATACCGCCGAGCAAGTCATTCGACCAACGGGACTGCTTGATCCTGAGGTGGAAATTTTGAGCAGTAAAAACCAAGTCGAAACTCTTTTTGACAAGATCAAAGAGGTTACATGTAAAGATGAAAAAGTGCTCGTAACCGTGCTCACCAAAAAGATGGCAGAAGAGCTGACACGCTACTACGCCGATCTTGGCATTAAAATCAAATACATGCACTCCGACATCGATGCAATTGAGCGCAATCAGATCATTCGCTCCTTGCGTGTGGGAGAATTTGACGTGCTTGTGGGCATTAACCTCCTTCGTGAAGGGCTAGACTTGCCTGAGGTTTCGCTTGTTGCTATTTTAGATGCGGACAAAGAGGGCTTTTTGCGCTCTGAAACGAGTCTCATTCAAACCATGGGACGCGCGGCTCGAAATCTCAATGGTAGAGTTATTTTGTTCGCAGAAAAGATCACAGACTCTATGCAAAAAGCGATCGAGACGACGCTAAGGCGCCGAGCCATTCAAGAGACGTACAATCAAGAACACAACATCACACCAACGAGTACCACTCGAAGAATGGATGAAAATCTTAAACTCGAAGAGCATGCCGACATCTACAACACGTTTGATAAAAAAGATAAGATTCCACCGAGTGAAAAGAAGAAAATCATCACGGAGCTGACCAAAGCCATGCACGAAGCAGCGAAGATTTTAGAGTTTGAAAAAGCGGCAAAACTACGCGATCAAATCGAGAAATTGAAAAAGATGTAAACGTTTTATCAACTCCCTCTTTGTTGTTACCTTTTTATAACTTTTTTTTGATAAAATAATCCACTTTTACTAAAGGATAAAACGTGCCTGACTTAACCGACTCTAGCCTTTACCTTAACCGCGAGCTTTCATGGCTCAAATTTAACACAAGAGTCCTCTCTCAATCCCTCAAAAAAGATCTACCTCTTTTTGAGCGACTCAAATTTTTAGCCATTTATGCTACCAACCTTGATGAATTTTACATGATTCGTGTGGCGGGTCTTAAGCAACTCTTTAGCGCCGGCGTCATTGAAACAGGAGCGGATCAAAAAACGCCTCTGGATCAGCTTAGAGAAATCAGAAGCTACCTTGCCAGCGAAAAAGAGGTGATTCAAAGCAGTTACGAAGAGATCGTTAAAGATCTTGAAAAAGAGAACCTTTTTGTAACCGATTATGACGATTTAAGCCCTGCTTTGGCAAAGCTTTCGGATGAATATTTCTTTTCCAATATTTTGCCTGTCATCGTCCCGATTGCCGTCAATGCGACCCACCCGTTTCCACATTTGAATAACCTCAGTTTTTCTCTTGCGGTCAAATTGCAAGACAGCGAAAGCGATGAAGAAGGCAACTACAAATACGGCATGATTCGCATTCCACGCGTCCTTCCACGCTTTTTTCAAGCAGGAGATCATACGTATGTGCCGATTGAAACGATTGTTCGTAAGCATGCGGAAGAGATTTTTCCAGGCTACAAACTCGTCGCCTCGGCTGCCTTTAGAGTCACACGAAATGCCGATATGGTCATCGAAGAAGAAGAAGCGGATGATTTTATGATGATTATGGAGCAAGGGTTAAAACTGCGCCGTAAGGGAGCCTTCGTACGCCTTAATATCCAAGAAGGAGCCGATCCTGATCTGCTCAATTTCCTCAATTCACACATGCAAATTTTCTTTAAAGACATCTATGCTTATAAAATTCCTCTCAACCTTGGGGCACTGTGGCAAATTGTGGGCAATAAAGATTTTTCGCATCTTGCCTTGCCACCGTACAATCCAAAAACATTGCCTCCCTTTGATAGCAACGAGTCTGTTTTCAAAGTGATCGACAAAGGTGATGTGTTACTTTTTCATCCGTATGAGAGTTTTGATCCTGTTTTAAGATTGATTCGTGAGGCGTCAAAAGATCCTAAAGTTGTCTCTATTCGCATGACACTCTATCGTGTAGAGAAAAATTCACAAATCGTTCAAGCGTTGATCGATGCGGCGAATGAAGGCAAACAAGTCACCGCCGTGGTAGAGCTTAAAGCGCGTTTTGACGAAGAGAACAACCTTCATTGGGCCAAAGCGTTGGAGCAAGCGGGTGCGCACGTGGTGTATGGCATCACGGGTTTTAAAGTGCATGCAAAAATTGCGCAAGTAATTCGCCAAGAAGAAGATGGAAAACTGAAATTTTATATGCACTTTAGCACGGGGAATTACAACGGCTCGACCGCAAAAATTTATACCGACACCAGTTTCTTTACATGTAAAGAAGATTTTGCGAAAGATGGTACGATGTTTTTTCACATTTTATCGGGTTTTTCAAAGCATAAAAAACTCGACACCCTTTCGATGTCACCGACACAGATCAAACCTAAAGTCATTAGCCTGATCAACAATGAAGCCAAACATGGCCCCGAGGGACGTATCATTGTAAAAATGAACTCTTTGGTTGATCCTGATGTGATTCAAGCGCTCTACAACGCTTCGATGCAAGGCGTTCAGATCGATATTATCGCACGAGGTATTTGTTGCTTACGACCAGGCGTTGAAGGTATTAGTGAGAATATTCGCGTCAAATCCATCGTGGGTAAATATTTGGAACATGCACGTATTTTCTACTTTAAAAATGGCGATCCAACGCCAACGTTTATCTCCAGTGCTGATTGGATGCCACGAAATCTTGAGCGAAGATTGGAGTTGATGACACCGATTTTTGACAAAGCGTTGCAACAAAAGCTCTTTGAGATTTTACAACTTCAACTCAATGACAATGTCCTTAGTTGGAATTTAGAGAACAACGGTGACTACACACAAATTGCGTCAACCGATGAGCGTGCTATCAATAACCACATGGTTTTGGAAGACTATATGAATAAAATCTACAAAGCCCAAAAGAAAGACACCAGCTCACACAAAGCTGAAAAACTCGCACGTCGCTTGTTTAAAGAGAGCTAAGATGATTATGGAGTTTCAAGGCTTATCGCCTTGCATCGCTTCGGATGTTTTTATAGCTCCTAGTGCGGACATTATCGGTGACGTGTGCATCGGTGAAGGAAGTTCCGTTTGGTTTGGCTGTGTCATCAGGGGCGATGTAAACTCCATCGCCATTGGCAAACGAACTTCGATTCAAGACCTCAGTATGATTCATGTCACGCACTTTAAAAAAGCCGATCGCAGTGATGGATTTGCCACCACCATCGGCGATGATGTAACCATCGCACACCGTGTGATGCTGCATGGGTGCATCATTGAAGATGCCTGTTTGATCGGGATGAGTGCGACAATTTTAGATGGTGCGGTGATTGGCAAAGAGTCGATTGTTGGGGCGAATTCATTGGTGACTAAAAACAAAATCTTCCCACCACGCTCGCTCATTATGGGCAATCCTGCGAAAGTCGTACGCGAACTGAGTGACGAAGAGGTCGCATCGCTTTACCATTCCGCCGATAATTATGTGAAATTTAAAGCGATGTATCAGTCGGTTTAACAGGCTTCTCTTTTTTCTTCTTTTTTTGATTGTGCGGTTTGGTAAACGCAATCAACTGCTCAACGCTTTGAACCTCTTGCGGTAATTTTTCCAACGCTTTAAAAAAAACTTGTGCCGTGGCTTTCGCATCGCACAATGCGCGGTGATGGTTTTCAAAACCGATGCCCAAATACTCTGTCAGTGCGCCAAGCCCATATTTAGGTGCTTCAATACATTTTTTCGCCAAATCAATCGTATCCAGTCTTCGGTTCAATAGCGGTCCAAAGCCTGCTTGCTCTAACGAATAGGAGATAAAATAGTAGTCAAAATTGACATTGTGTGCCACAAAAACCGCGTCTTTAATAAACAGGCGAAACGCTTCTAAAACGGAGCTCAAAGAAGGTGCCGTCTGAAGCTCTGCAAGACTGATGCCCGTGAGTTGTTCGATGCTATCGGGCAAAACATCGGTTTTGGCTAGTGAGGAGAACTCCGCCACTTCTTTGCCATTTTCAATCATCACCGCACCAATTTCGATGATCTGATGCAAGGTGGGTTTGCTCCCATTGGCTTCAATGTCCACGATGCAAAATTTCCCCTGCGTTATGGGCATATTCAGCGTCTCTAGTGTAAATGCGTAGTTATTGTATTTCGTGATGGGAAGTCCTAAAAGCTTCAGCATGGAAAGGTCTTCAACATCCACAAATTCCAACTCTTTAAAGGTGTGCATTTTGGCAAAAAACTCTTTGTGAAAAATGGGCTTTTGCGTCATCTTCTGGATGTAGCTATCGAAGGCTCTCACGCTTTGGCTCTTTGGATAAATGCGCTTACTTTGTCGTGATCTTTAACGCCCTTGTTTCTTTCCACGCCACTGCTCACATCCACGCCGTAAAAGCCTAACGGTTTGATCTGTGCAACATTTTCAGGGCTCAGACCGCCTGCTAAAATGATATTGTCGCAATCTGCATTTTCAAACCATGAAAGATCGATCTGTTTTCCACCACCACCAAAGCCATCTACATACGCATCCACCAGCCTGATCAAGCCTTTGTACTGCGCAATATCAGAAGCTTTTTGAGCTCTCACAACGCGTAAATAAGGCACTTTTAAAGCACTCCAAAAGGCATCATCTACCTCAAAATGAATCTGCGCCATATCCATTTTAGAGGCTTTACATGTAAGCTCAATTTCCTCTGGCGTCGCATCCACAAACAGCCCCATTTTCTTTACATGTAAAGGCAATTTCTCTGCAATTGCTTTCGCATTTTCAGGGGTTATGTAGCGAGGAGACTGTGTATAAAAGACAAATCCAAGTGCGTCCGCACCCGCATCTACCGCGCACAAGGCGTCTTCAAGATTGGTAATACCACAAATTTTAACCCACATTGTTAGACTTTTAAAGCATCAATAGCGCTTTTGTAATCGTTTGAACCAAAAACATAATTGCCAGCAACCACGATGTCTACACCTGCATTGGCTAAAGCATGAATGTTTTGGTCATTCACCCCACCATCCACTTCAATGAGTGTTTTTGCATTGCGTTTTAAAATCATCTCTTTTAAAATCGGTGCTTTTTCTAAAACACTGGGGATAAATTTTTGCCCGCCAAAACCAGGATTGACGCTCATTAAAAGCACCATATCCAAATCTTCAAGCAAATACTCAATGTGGGATGGGGGCGTATGCGGGTTTAAAACAATCGCTGGGGAGATACCTAAGTCACGGATTTTTTGAATCAAACGGTGAGGGTGTTTTTCCTCTTCAATATGAAAAGAGATGTATTTTGGTTTTAAAGGAGCAAAAAGATCGACAAAAAAGGTGTTATTCTCCACCATCAAATGAATGTCAAGAGGCTTGGTAGAAGCCTTAGCCACCGCACTGACCACGACAGGTCCAATGGTGAGATTGGGGACAAAATGCCCATCCATCACATCCACATGGACCAAATCACAGCCTGCTTCACAAATCGATACTATCTCTTCTCTTAGCCTACCAAAATCAGCGGAGAGAATGCTTGGAGCCACTAACATCATCGAAACCTTTTAAAATCTATTTTAAGTTAAAAAGAGTGACAAAACCCGCACGAAACACTTTGTTCCGATGGGACGAAGAGCGAAGCTTCGGGGTTCCTATCGTGAACAACTGTGTTGAGAAAGTGGTTTTGTCACTCTTTTTAATGAAATTGTATCAAAATTTATAATATTTTCGATATAATCTCAGGCTGCATTGAATTAAGCGTTTTTTTTGCTTGTTTCGTGTAGAATTCACGAAAAATTTTAAGGATATCAAGATGGCAAGAAAATGTGCTCTTACTGGAAAAGGCCCTATGGTTGGTAACAACGTAAGCCATGCGAACAACAAAACTAAAAGAAGATTCCTTCCAAACCTTAGAACTGTCCGTGTGACACTTGAAGATGGAACGACTAAGAAAATTAGAATTGCTGCTTCGACACTTCGTACTATGAAGAAAAACGGCTAAAATTTCTCCCTCACGGGGAAATTTTATGCGCGTTTCTTTTGCTTTACCACTCACTTTTACACTAAAATCCTAAAGGGTTTACCCATGTTTACCATCCTACCACTTAAAAATGGACTTGATAACGTAGCTGGTTTTTTCTGCCAAGGCGTTCATGCAGGTTTTAAACCAAACGGCAATAATGATGTTGCATTTATTCGCTCAAACGAACTCTGTGATGTTTCTTCTGTTTTCACCACTAATGTCTTTCAAGCCGCTCCCATTAAGCACTTTTTACGCTACCCCAAAGGGTTTCAAACCAATTTTATTTTAATGAACGCTAAAAATGCCAATGCAATGACCAGTGAAAAAGGGATTGAAGATATAGAGACTCTTTTTGGCAAACTCAAAACGAAATTTCCATCGATTCATAACCCGATTATGAGCTCAACGGGTGTTATTGGCTATCGTCTCAATGTTGAAAAACTCTCAACCGCATTTGATCTGTTTGATTTTAACGCCAAAGATTCACATGCGACTGCATCTGCCATTATGACGACCGACAGTTTTAAAAAAGAGCTCTGCTTTAAAGTGCTTTTAGACGATGACAGCTTCTTTCATATTGCTGCGATCTGTAAAGGTGCAGGTATGATCAACCCTGCAATGGCAACGATGCTCTGCTTTATCCTCACCGATGCCAACATTCCTAAAGCGGATATGGATGAACTTTTACTCCCTGCGATTGAACATTCCTTCAATGCAGTCAGCGTCGATGGCGATACCTCTACAAATGACACTGTCTTGCTTCTAAGCTCAAAACAGAGTGGTGCTTACCATAAAGAAGCGTTTAATGAAGCCCTTCGTTTGATTACCAAAGAGCTAAGCTTAATGCTCGTACGCGATGGCGAAGGCTCAACGAAAGTGGTTGCTTTTGAAGTCAGTGGTGCTAAAAGTGTTGCTGAAGCAGAACGTGCCGCTAAAGCGTTGAGCAATTCATTGCTCGTTAAAACAGCACTTTTTGGCGAAGACCCTAACTGGGGGCGTATTGCTTCGACCATTGGTGCAAGTGGCATTACATGTAACGAAGAAAGTCTTGTCATTCACTACGATGATGTCTTAATTTACTCAAAAGATCAACGCTCACTCGACGCAGAAGCGGAGAAAAAAGCAGCAGCGGTTATGAAAAAAGAGTCGTTTCGCATTCACTGTGAATTGGGAATTGGCGAGGAAAGTTTTACGGCATACGGCTGTGATTTAGGGCATAAATACGTTGAGATTAATGCGGATTATAGGACATAGCCCTTAAATTAAGCACTTTTTGATACAATAAAATAAATATACAAGGAGTTATCATGCTACACGAATACAGAGAAGTTATCTCAAAACTCAAAGTTGACAATGCGCACTTTGCTAAAATTTTTGAAAAACACAATGAACTTGATCAAAAAATTGCGGATGTCGATGCAGGTAGAGAACATTTGAGTGATGCGGATCTTGATGTACTCAAAAAAGAGAAACTTAGATTGAAAGATGAAGCATACGCTATGATCGTTGCGTATAAAAAAGAGCACAATCTCTAAAAAACCTGTTTGGGCTTAAATGCCCAAACGCTCTACATTCACCACTTTTCCGCGACTGTTTTCCTTACAAAACTCCACAATTTTTCCATGAAAGCGTGCAAATAGCGCAGGTAGTGCTATCTCTTTTCCATAAAGTTGATTGACTTTGGTTTGATTGCTCACAACCCCTTCTATCATCCACTCTTGAAGTGCGCTGTACGATTCAAAGCTGTACCCAAAACCTTCTAATAAGCGAGCGGTATACGCATCCACCACCATAGCTTCTTGCTGACACGCATAGCATAAAATAGAATCCGCACTCTCTTCGCCAATCCCTTTTTGCGCCAATAACCACTCACGATCAACCGTTTCGCAAAATACCTCAAAAGAGTCAAACGTTTCAAGAATGGCTTTGGCTAAAAGATGCAGATTTTTAGCTTTCGTGTTATAAAAACCACTGGGTTTAATGCAGGTTGAAAGCTGTTCAAGATCAAGCGTAGCAAGTGATTCCAAGCTATCGACCCCTGCGCTTTCCAAATGCGCCATGCTCTCTTCGACCTTTTCCCATTTTGTTTGTTGGGTTAAGATGGCACCTACAATCACCCAAAAGGTGCCAGAACGCGGCCACCACAAAGGATCGCGTGTGGTTTTAAGATAGCCTTGGTTTTTAAGGGCGACCAAAAGATCAAAACTATTCATGCACGGCTCGTGCGATGATGCGCTCTTGGTCATCAAACACGCGCAGCTTAAACGCTTCAACGCATTTGCCCTCTTCGATTTCCATGATGACCATCTGCAAAATCTTTTTACATTTTTTAGGAATTTCTAAGGAAGCTGGAAGTCCTGTGAGAAAACGTTTGAGTGGAGCGTCCTTATCCATGCCTATAACGCCATCACGTGCCCCGCTAAGCCCTACATCGGTTACATAGCATGTTCCATCCACAATTTGCAGATCATCTGTTCCTACGTGCGTGTGGGTACCTAAAATGGCACTCACGTTTCCTTTTAAGAGCATGTGCATCGCCCTCTTCTCAGAAGTCACTTCCGCATGAAAGTCAATGATGATGTTCTCAACACCTTCAGCGCGAAGTTCATCGACAGCTTTTTGCGCACGAAGGAAAGGATTTTCAACCATCGGCATCCCATAATGCCCCATCACATTGATGATCGCGACCTTTTCCTCGTTTACATGTAAAACACTCACCCCTTTTCCAGGAACGCCTTGTGGGTAGTTTAGAGGTCGTAAAATAGGCATCACATCCAAAAGTGGAATGATCTCTTTTTTATCCCAAGAGTGATTTCCACCTGTGAGGATGTCGGCACCATACGAGAAAAGCTCTTTGGCATGCTGTGCGCAAAGTCCAAAACCATGGCTGGCATTTTCGCCATTGGCAATCACGAGATCCAGTCCAAACTCTTGGCGAAGTTTTCGAAGGTGGATTTCAAGCATACTACGACCTGGCTTGCCCACAATATCGCCAATAAAGCCTATTTTCATGCTTTGCCTCTTAGCTGAGCTAGCACGGTTGCGATGACATCATCATCGTCACGACTGCGTGATTGCAAGGTTATTTTTTTCTCATCTTCGTATTTGATCGTAATGTTTTGGGCGTAATTGGAAACGAGCACGATGTTCTGAGCTGTCGCTAAAATTTTAATCTCGATAAGCTGCAAAAACTGTTTTGTTGGAACATCAAGCTTGCCAAAACGATCCACCATCTCTTCTTCGATCTCTAAGACATCATGGATACTTCCACATTTACTCAAACGTCTGTAAAGCTCTAAACGGACGCGATCTTCGGGAATGTAACTATCGCTGATAAACGCACTGATCGAGAGCTTGATGTCCACTTCGCGCGAAGCAATCGGTGTTTTACCCATCAAGGAGTTAATCGCATCTTCGAGCATTCGTAAATACAAAGAGTATCCGATGTTTTTCAGATGCCCACTTTGAGCTTCACCAACCAAGTTACCGCCACCTCTGATTTCAAGGTCATGATACGCAAGGATGGAGCCACTGCCCAGATACGAATTAGACTCAAGGGCAATAAGGCGTTTTTTAGCCGACTCAGAGAGCTCTTCTTTATCTTTCACCAAAAAGTAGCAAAAGCCTTGACGCCGTGAGCGTCCCACACGACCACGAAGTTGGTGCAAATCTGCCATACCAAAATGATCGGCGGAGTCGATAAGAATCGTATTCACATTGGGAATATGAATGCCTGATTCGATGATGGAAGTGCTCAAAAGCACATCGTACGCCTTCTCTTCAAAGTGCAACATCTCTTTTTCGGTTACGGTCGCGCTAATTTCTGAGTGAAGTGTTAAGATGCGAAGACTTGGCATCATGGAGAGTAGCTCTTTGCGTTTAGCTTCGATGGTCGCGATGCGATTGTGAACAAAAAAGACTTGACCCCCACGTCTCATCTCGCGAATAATCGCCTCTTTAATCACTTTGGCATCGTACTCTTTCACAAAGGTTCGCACATCTTCTCTGTCATTGGGAGGTGTGAGCAGTTGGGAGTACTGCTTGATGGAACTGAGCGCCATATTGAGACTTCGAGGAATGGGCGTGGCACTCATGGAGAGAATATGAACGTTTTCACGGAAATTTTTAAGCTTCTCTTTTTGCTTTACACCAAATTTATGCTCTTCGTCAACCACAACAAGCGCTGGATTGAACAGTTCGACTTCAAAAAGTGAATGCGTTCCCACACACACCTGCAAAGCACCACTTTTAAGCTCTTTTAAAATGACCTGCTTTTGCGCCGCAGTCGTAAAACGATCGAGTTGTGCTACTTTGATGTTGTACTTGGCAAAACGCGATGAGAGACTTTTAAAGTGTTGCGAACATAAAAGCGTGGTAGGGGCAATTAACAGGGCTTGAAAACCATTTCGAATGGTCGCAAAAATGGCATTCATCGCGACTTCTGTTTTACCAAAACCGACATCACCACTTAAAAGTCGATCCATCATTTTACCGCTTTTAAAATCGCTCAGAATTTCGCCAATGACCCGTTTTTGATCTTCCGTGTAGGCAAATCCAGCGTCCGCTTCAAACTGAACCATTTCGCCCTCTTCCATGGCTAGGCTTAGTCCATCAACCATCTCACGCTTGGCGGCAATAGCGATGATTTCGCTGGCAATTTCTAACAGTCGCTCTTTGGTTTTGGCTTTTAGTTTTTGGAAACTGCCTTTTCCAAGGCGATCCACACTGACCAAACCACCGCTTTCGCCGATGTAACGATCGATTACATGTAAATTCTCAACGGGCAATAAAAGCTTGTCATCGCCCAAATATTCGATCAAAACAAAATCTTTGGTCGCACCAAGCACGGTCGCTTGGGTTAACCCTTTAAAAATACCAATACCATAGTTTTCATGCACGACATAATCGCCATTTTTAAGCTCATCGAGGACAATATTGGCACGTTTTCGTTTGATTTTCGTGGTTGGCTTATTGAGGGAGAGAATGATCTCTTCCGCGTTCATAATGTTAACAATGCGCTCACTCTGAACCCACTTTACATGTAAAGAATCCACATCCACCATACGAAGCAAAACTTCATTTCGTGCCAGAACCGTAATCTTCTTTGCTTGATGGAGTTCTAAAAATGTTTTGATATTGCTAGGCGCAATTTCACGGTAATGTTTTGCTTCAGGAATGCAAGGAAGGTTTTGAAGTTTTTGGGCTCCTTCTTCATCAAACAGAGCGATTTCACCCAGCTCTTCGAGCGCATCTGCACTCAAATAGGTTTTAAAACTTTCCGTGTACACAGCGCCACTCTCGCCTAAGACCCAAAGTCCAAGAGAGTGAATGTCTTTAGTAAAGCTATCGCTTTTAAGCGAATCGATACGCCTTTGCATCTGGGTATGACGCTCTTCATCAAGGGCAAAAAGGGCTGGAAAAAGGGTATAGCTCTCCAACTCTTCTTTCTCACTTTTTTGGCTTTCACAGTCAAAAAAACGAATGCTCTCTACTTCATCATCAAAAAGACTCAGACGCAACGCTTTTTCGCTATCTGGGGGGAAAACATCGATGATGTCACCCCGAATGGAGATTTCACCTTTGCCTTGTACCACATCGACCGCGAGATAACCCCAGTAAAACATCTGCTCACGAAAGCGCTCCAGATACAGACGCATCCCAAATTCTAACGAAAATGTACTAAATAGTTCGGCTTTGGGAAGCGGCGTTAAGAGGGTTCGAATCGGGGCAATTAAGATCTTTTTGCTGGAAGGATCTTTGTAGTACGCATGCAATGAGCGTAAAAGCTCCACCATCTCTTCATGAAAGGAGAGTAGATCATCGCCTAGATTGGCTCTAAGATCGGGTAAGAGATAGCTTTTTTTACCTAAAAGCAGAGCGACTTCAGAGGCTAAGAAAGCCTCTTTTTCGCCTTTAACACCTAAAAGTTGGAGGTCATTTTTGGTCTGAAAAAATTCATAACACGCAGCTTGTAACAATCAATCCCTTTGTTCTTCATACGAAGGTGCTTCCACACTCTGCGTTTTAATTTTGCTTTCGCCTTCAAAGATGGCTTTGGCTTCAATGACAAGCTCTTTGGAGATCACTTTACCCAATAATTTACCGCCCTCAAGCACTTCAACGTTATCACAATTTGCATTGCCTTCAAAAAGACCATTGATAATCAAACGGCTTGCATTAATCTCACCACTAATTTTTCCTTGTTTTCCAATAGTGACAATGCTATCAGAGAGCACTTTCCCGATAATTTCACCGTCTACATGTAAACGTGTTTGGCAGTTAAAAATGCCCTCAATTTTGGCTCCACTGGCTACGATGGTTGTTTCGGAAGCGGGTACTGAGCATTGATCAGCTTTATTAAAGATTCCCATGTGACTCTCTTCTCCTTTTTAAAGATTTCCGCAAAATTAGATCCTTTCCAATGAACAAAAGGCTCAGGATTAAGTGTGCGTCCAATAAATTTTAACTCATAATGTAAATGAGGTCCCGTTGACATGCCACTGTTGCCAGAATAGGCAATCAAATCACCTTTTCTAACGAATTGCCCCTCTTTAACGACAGGTTTGTTTAGTAAATGTGCATAATAACTCTCAAATCCATAATTATGGCTGAGGGAAATAACATTCCCGTAACCACTGTTTTGGTTATACTCCGTAAATTTCACCACGCCATCCGCTGGGGCTAAAATCGGTGTTCCCACAGGAGACCTTAAATCCAATCCCGAATGGAAAATACGTCGTTTTAAAATGGGGTTTTCGCGCCAACCAAAGGGTGAAGAGATTTCGCTGTACGCCATCACATCGCCACTAGGAATATTATCAAAAAATGTTTTTTGCTGAATGATCGTAAGGTCAATCTCTTCGATGCGACTGTCGATATTTTCCTCTTCATTCACACGAAGACCGATCATCTCTTCCATCGTGCTAATTTTATCGCGAATATTTTCGTACTCTTGTGCTTTTTCTGAAATTTTGGCTTGCAGCTCTTCATTTTGTTCCAAAAGGATATTGCGCTCATTGACCGCACTCTCTTTTTTGGCTTCCAATGTTGAGACCTCTTTCATCAAAAACAAAATGACAAAGCTTCCAATTAAAATAGACAAAGCAACGAAAAGCGTAAAATAGAGTAAAAACTTTTTAATCAACTGATGCAATAAAAAATGTCGTGAACCATGCACATCGGAGATCGTGACGGTAAATTTATTTTTCACATAAACCCTTTAAAAATGCTTCCACAACCGAAAAAGAGCCGAAAACCAAATACTCTTTATCGCTCTGTATTGCCTCAAAAGACGAGATAGGAAGCGCTAATGTTTTCGCAACATCATACAAATCAGCTTGATCTGCAGCCCTTGGACTTTCAATCTCAATCACCAAAATGGCTTCAATAATTGGTTTTAAAACCTCTAAAATGGTTTTAAAATCTTTATCTTTATAACTATTATAGACCAAAAAAACCTTTTTTTCACCTAAACTCTCTACCAGCGCTTTTGCTGCCATCACATTGTGCCCGACATCTATGATCACATTGGGCAAAATTCTTTGGCACCGTCCTTGCAAAATCGTCGGAGAAAATGTTGCAAGATCACAATCATACCCAAGAATGGTTAATGCACAAAGAGCAGTTTTAAAATTTTCCTGTAAATAAAGTGGCAGTTGATGCTTCATTCCATACCCAGTCAAAGCTTCGAGGTGAGGTTTATCAAAAAAGGTTTCGACCTCGTAAAGTTGGCTTTGAAATGCTTGGGATTTAGCATGGGCAATAGGCACAATTTTCGCATCATACTGCTTCGCTAAGACGATCATGCCCGTAGCACTGTTAATTTTCGTTTGAGCGATCTCTTCAATCGTTTCACCCAAAAATGCTTGGTGATCAAGCCCGATTGGGGTGATGATAGAGAGGCATTTTGGAAACACATTGGTTGCATCAAACTCACCGCCAAGCCCTGCTTCTAAAACAACAAAATCACAGAGGGGAGAGAAAACAACCATGGCGAGTAGTGTGGTGTATTCAAAGTACGAGAGCGATTGCGCTACAACAGGATCAAGCCAAGAGAGAAGTTTGTGATGCGCTTTTTCAAGACTTACTTCATCCACATCGCTTCCATCTAGCCAAATGCGTTCATTAAAGTGAAGAATATGCGGCGATGTATAGTGTCCTACATGTAAACCGTTTGCTCTGAGCATATGGGCTAAAAAACGCCCCGTTGTCCCTTTTCCATTGGTGCCAACGAGGTGAATTATTTTAGGAAGTGTATAATGAGACGCGATGCGCTCATAAGCTTTGGGCATACGCGAATAATCGATCTCATCGTAAAAAAGTGGTTTGGTCTCTAAAAAAGCGTGTAAATTCATTACAGAACAGGCATCACTCGATTGCGCCCTGCCTCTTTGGCTTTGTATAAAAAGGCATCGGCAGCACTGAGTGTTTCATCTTTGGACTTTTGCTGTGAACGTTGCGAAACACCGCAACTGACCGTAACATCGATGCGTTCATTTTTATAGAGAAATTTAAACTGCTCCACAATGGCACGAATTTTATCGGCAAAATGAACCGCTTGTGGCAGTTCCGTGCTTGGTAAAATGACTAAAAACTCCTCACCACCGTAACGACCGACAAAATCAACTTGGCGAATGTATTTGCGCAGAATCTTACCTACAGTGGAGAGAATCACATCGCCGGCTTCATGCCCGTAGGTGTCATTGACCACTTTAAAATGATCGATGTCGATAAAACAGAGGGTATAATCGATTTTATAGCGCATAAAAGCATCTTCCACACGACTCATCTCATTGGCAAGGGCGCGTTTGGTGGCTACATGGGTCAAGAAGTCTTCTTTAACCTCCTGTTTTGCAACTAAGAGCGCAGATTCGAGTTTTGTTACACGGTTTTGAAGTTTTGTAATGGTCTCTTGATTGCTGACCATTCGCTCACTGAGTGACTTGGTTTCATTTTCCAAAGAAGAGGCAATATTGAGTAACTTGACATGGACATTTTCAAAACTATCGTGTGAAAAATTGATATTTTGAAGATCTGCTTTAATGACTTTGACCTGTTCATGGCTGAGATTGCTGCTTTGGATCAGTTCAAGAAGCTTTTTATTGATCTCATCAAGGATTTTATCCAGCGCTGAGATTTTCTTTTGAACCTCTGTTTTATCGAGCTCAATGCGCTTGCCAATCAACGCTTTAATCTCTTTTTGAAGTGCTGGTGTGCTCAGAGCATCTGGAGAGGTGCGCAATTCATGGCTGATAGCGGCTAATTCATCATTCATCCCTGAAGCAATCGAAGGCACAAGGGTTGCAATGATGAGAGGAACAATGTCTCGATAAAGCTCCGTACTCGTGTCTTTGCTCAAAATCTTAATCAGATCTCGAACCATCGCTTCCAGATCCTCTTTGCTCACATGCCCAAAAGCATCGAGTTTTTTAAGGTAGCTGTCGTCGTAATTGGAGATAAAATCAAACCACTTCTCTTTGACCAGATCAATCGACTGTAAGTTTTGATGAAAATCAAGACGTTCGAGTGAAGCATTCGCCAAACTGGTGGCTTTTGCATCATGCAAAAGGGTAATCGCCTGAAGCACGCGTTTGGTCAAAATGGCTAAAGAACTGACCATTTTAAGGGAATCGCCCTCATTGGCACGGTTCATCTTTGCGACCAAAAAAGCGAGGAGTTCATCGACATTGCTGATGCTAAAACGCTTCATATCTGCCACGATGTTCGGATCAAGCTTTTTGGTATATTTATCAACTTTTTGGCAATCTTCAACAATCACGCCCTTTTGTTTCGCCACTTTACAAAAGACTTTGGCGTAATTATCGGGCGTTAAATTAAGATGTTCTTCCTTAATAAGCTCTAGCGAATCTCTAATGATTTCATTAATTGTTGTTGCCATTTCGAAGTCCTTTAATCGCAATCTTAGAGACAAACTCATCTAAAGCATCACTTGCGGCATATCGGATAGCTTCAAAGCGGTTGGTGTCGGAAATGACACTGTTGGTTTCAATGGAGAAGTCATACTCGCCTGTTGCTGTTAATTTTTCAACTTTTTTCGCGGCATTTTCGTAATTCATAGCTAAAATAACCGTCGTTTTATAGGCAATCACATACCCATACGTATCATACACGGTTGGTGAAAAAGAGATGCTTTGAATGCTTACATGTAAAACACTGTCCGCTTGTTCTTTAGAAACCAATTTGCCACTAAAACGGCTTACAATCGCTTCATTCACGGCATCTTTGATGAGAACACTGTTTCTTGGATCTTGCCTTGAGATGGTCACTTCAGCATAGATTTTATCGCCTAAGGCACTTTTCGCATAATACGAGGATGGTTTATAACCGCATCCACTGATAAAAGCTATTATTAAGAGTCCAAGAAAAAGTTGTTTCATATTACTTTACCACCAGATTGATCAATTTATTGGGAACGTAGATTTCTTTAAGAAGATCACATCCTTCTAACCATTTTGCCACACTCTGCTTACCAAGGCGTAAAGCTTCTTCTTTTGAGATGGAGGTTTCCACTTCAATTTCAGCGCGCTTTTTACCATTGACAGTTACTGCGAGTATCATACTATCTTCTACAAAAACTTCTTCTTTAATCGCAATGGGTGCTAAATTAACACGTCCAAAAAGGCTCTCACTCATCTCCCAGCACAGATGTGGCACAATCGGCTCTAAAAGATTAAGCAGTACAAAATACCCTTCGCTCCAAACCGCTTGATCATTTTGATCACTCAGTGCATTTAAGGCTTCCATACATGCAGCGATTAACGTATTGAACGTATAACTTCCTTCATATATCTCATTGGACTTTTTAAGCGCTTCGTAGACTTTTTTACGTGCGTATTTGGACTCTTTAGAAAGAGCGCTATGATCAATAGAAGGGATTGTTTTACATGTAAAGCAGTTTTCACTCTTCTGCGCAAAGCGTTTTAAAAATCTAAAAGCACCTTCCACTGCACTGTCATTCCACTCAAGCTCTTTTTGAGGCGGAGCTGCAAACAAGATAAACAGACGTGCTGTATCGGCACCGTACGTTTTAATAATCGCATCAGGGTCGACCGTATTGCCTTTACTTTTACTCATTTTAGAACCGTCTTTTAGAACCATGCCTTGGGTCAAAAGGTTCGCAAAAGGCTCATCGCAATTCACATAACCAAGGTCTCTTAGAACTTTGGTGAAAAAGCGAGAATACAAAAGGTGTAAAATTGCATGCTCAATGCCACCCACGTATTGATCGACATTCATCCAGTAATTGGCACTCGTTTTATCAAAAGGCACGTCATTCCAAAGCGATGGATCGGTCGTGTAGCGTAAAAAATACCAACTGGATTGAAAGAAGGTATCCATCGTGTCGGTTTCACGAAGAGCGTCTGCGTTACATGTAGGACATTTTGTATGCTTCCATGTCGGGTGTTTATCCAAAGGATTACCCTCGCCTTTGATCTCAACATCATTGGGCAATGCGACAGGAAGATTTTCAATTTTTTCAGGCACAAGCCCGCATTTGGGGCAGTGAATCATCGGAATCGGCGCGCCCCAATAACGTTGACGACTAATGCCCCAATCACGCAATTTATAATTAATGACTTTCGTACCGATTTTTTGCACTTCAAAATGTGCAATGATTGCTTTTTGAGCGCTTTTAGAATCCAATCCGCTAAATTCACCTGAGTTGACTAAGGTACCGTACTCTGTTGTGGCAACACTGCCATTAAATGGAGATGTTGTTTCAATACTTTGAATAATGGCTAAATCATACTTTCTAGCAAATTCAAAATCGCGCTCATCATGCGCAGGAACGGCCATAACAGCACCGCCACCGTATTCGATCAAGACAAAGTTTGCAACCCAGACAGGGATGTTTTTACCTGTGAGGGGATGAATCACATCGATCTCTAAGCTCACCCCTTCTTTAGCCGCTTGAGCTCGCTCGCGCGCTCCCACACTTTGCATTTTTTTGATCTGAGTAATTTTCTCTTCGCTTAAAAGTTTATGCGAAATTAAATGCTTGACAATAGGATGCTCAGGCGCAAGAGCCGAATAACTCACACCGTAAATGGTATCAGGACGGGTTGTAAAGACTTTATAGCTTTCAAATTGATTATCTAGCTTTGCACGAGATGCATCGCTGAGTGTGAAACTAAACTCCAAACCTTCACTTCGCCCGATCCAATTTTCTTGCATCGTCAACACTTGACTCGGCCACCCAGCGCGGAGTTTTTCACAATCATCGAGTAATTCTTGTGCATACTGCGTGATTTTAAGGTAATAACCTGGAAGTAAGCGCTGCTCTACGGGGTTATCACAACGCCAGCAACACCCCTCTTCCACTTGCTCGTTGGCAAGAACCGTTTGACAGGTATTGCACCAGTTCAGTGTAGCGCTTTTTTGATAGACCAACCCTTTGTTAAACATCTCAATAAAAATGCGTTGTTCATGCTTGGTATAGAGCACATCACTCGCCGCAAACTCTCTTTTTTTGGAAAAAGAAAGTCCTAAAGAAGCAAGCTCTTTGCGCATATAATCAATGTTCTCATACGTCCATTTTTTAGGATGAACCCCATGCTTAATCGCAGCATTTTCAGCAGGCATGCCAAAGCTATCCCAACCGATCGGGTGAAGCACATTAAAGCCATTTTTGCGGTGATGACGCGCAATGGCATCACCAATGGTGTAGTTGCGTACATGCCCCATGTGAATACGACCACTCGGATAGGGAAACATGCTTAAAATGTATTTTTTTGCTTTGGTAAAATCGACTGAGGGCTCAAACGCATTGGTTTGATCCCATGTTTTCTGCCATTTTGTTTCAAGTTCTAACGGGTTGTACTGCATCTTCTCTCCATCAAATTAAACGGTACCTTTTTCATACATGGAACGCATTTTGTTTTTTTCAATTCTATTTTTCTCTCTTAAAGCAATTTTCGCTTTGTATTTTTCAACGCTAAAACCAATAAGCATTAAAAAGGGTGCGGAGATAAAAATAGAGCTGTAAGTTCCAATAATAACACCTAATAACATGGTAAAACTAAATCCATGAATGATCTCGCCACCAAAAATATAGAGGGTCAAAACAACAAAGAAAACCAATAAAGAGGTGATCGTTGTACGCGAAAGTGTTTTAGAAACACAAATATTGATAATATCAGAAAAATTTGTGTTTTTTGTCTCTTCAAGCTCTTCACGAATACGATCAAAAATAATAATCGTGTCGTTAAGGGAATATCCAATCAGTGTTAAAACAGCGGCTAAAACATCCAGACTAAATTCAATATCAAATAAAATAATAGCGCCTAACGTAATGGTAATATCATGCATCAACGTAATAATAGAAGCAATAGCAAACTTCCATTCAAAACGAACGGCAACATAGATTAAGATACCAATCATGGCTAAAATAGCCGATATAATACCTTTGGATCGCAGTTCACTTCCGATTTTTGGTCCAACAATATCGACTTTTCGGATATCAAAGGCACCTGTATCTTTCAAAAGTGTACGGATATGATCTCCAATATCTTGTGAAACACTGTCACTGACCGTTGAAAAACGAATCACAATCTCTTCAGGGGAACCAAATTCTGTAATCAATGCCCCTGCAAACAATTTATCTTTTGCAAGGTCTTCTCTAATTTTATCCAGAGGGGCCTGTTGCTCATATTTTATTTGAACAACGGTTCCGCCAACAAAGTCAACACCGTAATTAAATCCTTGGGTAAAGACAAGGATTAAGGAGATGAACGCTAAAAAAAGTGTGGTCATGACAAAAGCACGACCGTATTTCATAAAATTATAAATTTTACCTTTTGAAAAAAACTCCATTAGAGACCTCTCTTTTTCATACCAAACCAAAAACGAATACTATGGTTTTTCTCGATATAAGACATCAATAGCTCATACATTCCGTGTGTTCCTAAAATGGCTGTCAGCATTGAAATTAAGTTACCAATAAGCATACTAATGGCAAACCCTTTGATAGGCCCCGTACCATACACATAAAGGATAATAGAAGAAACGGCCAAGGTTAAGTTACCATCGACAATGGCACTCATCGCATTTTCATACCCTTTTTCAACTGCTTGTCTCACCGCGATACCTTGTCGTAAAAGTTCACGAATACGCTCATTGATAATCACGTTTGCATCCACCGCCATACCCAGACTTAACACAATACCTGCCATACCTGGAAGCGTTAACGTGGCTCCAAAAAGCGCCATAATAGCAACTAAAAGCACCAGGTTGACAAACAATGCAAAGCTCGCAAAAACACCTGCCATGTGGTAGTAAAGTATTAAAAATCCAACTATCAGAAAAAATCCAGAGATCAAAGCAATGGTACTTGCTTGAATACTATCAGCTCCCAAAGATGGTCCAACACTTCGTTTTTCAAGCAGTGTAACAGGCGCTAATAAAGCTCCACTGCGAAGGGCAATCGCCACATCGTGTGCCTCTTTAACGCTAAAGCCACCGCTGATTTGTCCACTTCCGCCACCAATGCGTTCACGAATCACAGGATCGGAATAGACTTTGTTATCTAAAACAATCGCCAAACGATTGCCAATGTTATTGGCGGTAAAATCACCAAAGATTTTTGCACCCTCAGAGTTCAGTGTAAAGTTAATCACAGGCTGATGCGTCTCACTAAAAGCAACTTTTGCATCACTGAGCATACTTCCATCAAGTACAGGAATCTCTTTTAAAATATGGCGAACCTGCTCACTTCTCGCATCGGATAAAATCACATCACCATACTGTGCCGCTTCTGTTGGACTCATCGTATTGACACGATCTTTTCGTTTCTCATCCACTGCCATCAGCTGTAAATGTGCCGCTTTTGCGATCAATTCACGCGCACGTTGCTCATCTTCCGCTGTTTTAATACCAGGCAGTTCGACAACAATTTTATCGCTGCCTTGTCGTGCAACATTGGGTTCAGCCAAACCAAATTGATCCAAACGGTTACGAATGGTCTCAACCGCTTGTGAAATAGCATATTCACGAATCAGTTCTTTTTCTTTATCATTTAAAGAGAGCGTGTAGCGAAGTGACTCTTTTGAAACTTGCAAACCGCTAATGGTTTTAAGCATCTCATCGAGTTTTTTCTCTTCATCTTTATCAAGAAGTGTTAAAGAGAGCACCTCTTCATCAATTTTAAAATCGTCGATAATAATATCTCCACTTTGCGCGAAGAATTTGATACTTGAAGCAATAGATTTAACTTTGGATTTGATAGCTTCTTCGGTTTGCACACCTAAGACCATATGAAGACCGCCTTGAAGATCAAGACCTAAGGCAATTTTAGCCCCTTTTTCACTTTGCAAGAAAGTAGGCATTGAAAAGCCTACTCCAAAAATAATTGCAATCAGAAAAATGACTAAACGGTAATTAAATTTACCTTTAGGCATCGATTTTCTTTGCGATATACTCTCTTGAAACCTTCACAATGACGCCTTCATCATTAAGCTTAACTTTGATAGAATCTTCTTCAGGTTTCACGACTTCACAAATCAAACCTCCACTGGTAATGACTTTGTCGCCTTTTTTGAGTGCCTCAAGCATTTCTTTGTGCTTTTTTACCTGCTTTTGTTGGGGTCTAATCACAAGAAAATAGAAAATTGCGAAAAGAACAACGAGTGGGAGTAAAGAAGAGAGTAAACTTGCAGAACCTTGCATGGAAATCCTTTATGAAAAAAAATTTAGAGATATATTTTACCCGCATTTACATAATAAAAGCCTTTGTTATAGCACTCTTGCTTTCTGCCTTTATCTACCTCGAATATTTTGAACTAACATTGCTCATACTTAACTCCCTCCTAGCCTTTGCGGGATTTTACCTCCTCTTGGGCGAAAATCGCGTGGTATGGTTTTGGAGTGGTCTGTTTATGGGGCTTTTATGGTTTTACTGGATTAGTTTTAGTTTTGTCTATTACGATTTGAGCTTTCTCATCCCATTCATCATTTTCGGTGTGGCTTTCGTTTATGGCATTCTTTTTTGGCTGATTGGACGCATTGGAAGCACTATGTATCTCCAAGCGCCATTGCTATTTGGAGTGAGCTTTGTCGATCCTTTTGGTTTTAATTGGCTAAAGCTTGAAGTGATCTTCATTGATACCTATTTTTCAACCACACACCTTGCCTTTGGACTCTTTTTAAGCGGAATTACCCTTTTAAAAGCTCTTCCAAAATGGTTTAAAGCAGCAGCGCTGATTCCGCTTCTAGGAGCTCTTTACCAGACAACTCCCACGGTGACGCTTCCGAAAATGGACATTGCTATCCCTTCAATGAACATTCCTCAATCCCAACGTTGGGATGAGAAGTACCAACAAGAGGCGATTGATCTGAATTTTTCGTTGATTGAACACGCCATTGCGCAAAATAAAGAGCTGATTATTTTCCCAGAGAGTGCTTTTCCACTTTACCTAAACCGAGCACCTCGTTTGATTGAAGCGCTCAAAGTGTATTCTCAAAAGATTACCATTGTTACAGGATCGTTAACGTATGAAGAGGATCAAGGATTTTTTAACTCGTCGTATCTTTTTCAAAAGGGAGAGATGCAGATTGCCCATAAAATTATTCTGGTTCCGTTTGGTGAAGAGATACCTTTCCCCAGTTTTATGGTTGAGCTCATCAATAAACTCTTTTTTGATGGAGCCAAAGATTATCAAAAAGCAAAAGAGCCACAAGATTTTGTGATCAACGGGATCTCGTTTCGAAGTGCCATTTGCTATGAAGGAACCAATCCTAAACTTTTTGAAGGCAATCCCAAACAGATGATTGTTATCAGCAATAATGCGTGGTTTAGCCCATCCATTGAGCAAACGCTGCAATATCTACTTTTGCGGCTGTATGCGAAAAAATATCAAACGGTGATTTATCACAGTGCCAACAGCGGAAAAAGCGGAGTCATTCTGCCTTAAAGGCACTCTTTTGAGTGCCTTTAAACGCTTTACATGTAAACTATTTTTTGAGTGCTTTAAAGAGCTCTAAACTGTCCAATTTTTCCCACGGATAATCACTCTGTCCCACCTGTCCACGCGCTGCAACATCAGCATACAAGAAGGTTTCGCCACTTGGCTTATCCAACCCAAATTTTGCAGTAATCCAACGCGGTGTTAAACTAAAGGTTTCAAGCACAAATGTAGAAAGATCATCATCTCCGATACTGGTATACGTTCCTGACGTATCAACAGCGATAGAGACAGGTTTGGCAACGCCAATAGCGTAAGAGAGCTGAACGGAGCATTTTTTAGCCAAACCTGCGGCTACAATGTGTTTTGCAATCCAACGTGCTGCATAAAGTCCACTACGATCGACTTTGGTGTAATCTTTACTCGATTGTGCACCGCCACCAATGGGAGAGTAGCCACCAAAACTATCCACAATCAATTTACGACCCGTGAGTCCAGAATCATGTAATGAACTGTGGTTGACATAACGACCCGTTGGGTTGATGTGAATAATGGTGTTATTAGGATCATAAAGCTCTGTTGGAAGCCCTGTATCGTCAATCAATCCTTTGATGAGAGAACGAACCTCTTCAATGGAGAGATGCTCATTGGAAGGGGCAGAGACAACAATGGTATGAATTTTTTGAGGTTTGCACTCTTCAAAATTTTGTTTCGTACCGTAATCCACCGTCACTTGCGTTTTAATGTCAACGCCTAGTTTATGGTTGTGGGTTAGGGCATAGCTGTAGACTTTATCGCACAGCATTCTGGCATACGTAATTGCCGAAGGCATAAAATCAGCGGTCTCAGAAGAGGCAAAACCAAACATAATACCTTGATCGCCTGCGCCAATTTCGCCGCTCTCTTGGTCAACACCTTGGTTGATGTCGCTGCTTTGTTGATTCAGAAGCACTTGCACTTTCACATCATCGGGGTGAAGACACTGCTCTTTGGTAAAGGCAGATTTTCCATCGTACCCAATTTTTGCCAGTGCATCTTTCACGATTGTTTCATAATCTGTGAAAGAGAGAATACTTTTCGTATTAACCTCGCCACCAATGATGACATGCTTTCCAGCCACAAAAACCTCACTCGCAACGCGTGAATTTTTATCCGCGATCAGGAGTCTGTCAACAATGCTATCGGCAATGATGTCAGCACATTTGTCAGGATGCCCTGGGCTTACCACTTCAGAGGTAAAAAGGTAGTGTTTTGTGTGTTCCATTTTTGTTTTCCATTTCTTTGTTTTCCCATTTTCAGACACGTTTTTTAAAAAATTATTCGTTTTTTAAAACCCCTTCGGGTGTAAAAATGCTTGTTTTTTAAAAACTTTTATGCTTTCGAGCAAAGCATCTCAAGCATAAAGTCTGAAAACTTGTTTTCCATCCTTTTGTTTTCCATTTACGGTTTCAAGAAGAGACGAAACATAAAGTAAAATTAAAAGTTTGAACCAAGGCTCCCTTGAGCCCACCGCTTGCTAAGAAGAGTATAATACTCTCTTTATTCTAAAAATTTCTTTGTTCATTATGGTACTATGAAATGATAAGATTCCACACACCCATACTGATAAAAGAGAAGAGAATGCCTAAAGCTAGGGCATTAATCAACAATTCTCGGTTCAGCCCTCCCCTGATGCCAAAAACCACGGCAAGTGTCATCGGAGGCATCGCCGTTTCCAAAAAAGTAACCTTGACCCATTCGGCTTTTAAATCGGCAAAAACGTAAAATCCTATGAGCATCAAAGATGGTGCAATGACCATTTTAAGGCTGAGTGCGACCATGTTTTCTTTAAAGTAAAGCGAGAGCGTTCGAAACTCTAACTTCATGCCTACAATGGCTGTAACCAAGGGAATCAATGTCGCTTGAAACTTATCCAGTATGGTTTCAATCAGCGGCGGAAATTCCGTGCCTTGAAATCCAATGGCAACAAAAATGGCAAGCAGTGGCGGAGAAAAAGCCACCTGTTTGGCAACATCGCGCACCCGCTGTTCTCTCCCGCCACCCCATGCAATAAGAGGAATTCCAAACGCCATCAGGGCAATAAACGTCCCCATTTGATCGTACACGAGCGCGTAACTGACCGCATGCAACGAGTAAAATGACTCGATGTAGGAAAAGCCAACAAAGCCTGTATTGCCAAAACCAACAATAACCATCATCGTGACAAGATTTTTTCGGTCCAGTTTCATCAAACGCCCAGCACAATAGCCCAGAGCCAAAGAGAGCGCCATCGTAATGTACGCAATGAGAATAATCAAAAAAACTTCATGGCTAAAGGTCATATGGCGTATTTTGGAAAGGGCAAGGGCAGGGAGGGAAAAGTAGATCACAAACTCGGTTAACGCCTCTGAAATATCGTGTTTGATTTTTTTAAACAGATACCCTAAGGCAACAAAAATAAAGACAGGAGCAACATTTTCAATCATCATAACTTCTTTTACATGTAAAGGCAAAAAGGTGCAAAAATTACCACGGTTTCGTCGTGCAATTTTCCAAAGCGTTTTCTAACATACCTAAAAATTTCTCGCGTGATAAGACACACGCACCTAAAGATTGGAGGTGATCGGTCGGTAACTGACAATCAATAAAATCGCCCCCTAATGCGTTCACTTTCTCGCAAAGTCCTACCAAAGCGGCTTTAGAAGCATCACTTTGGGTCGAAAACATCGACTCACCGCAAAACACACCTCCAAGATAGAGTCCATACAAACCGCCTACCAATTTTTCCTCACAAAAGGTCTCCACCGAATGCGCAAAACCCTTTACATGTAAAGCACAAAACGCCTCAATTAACGCTTCACTGATCCAGCTTTTTTGCCCTTTCGCGATCCTCGTTTCCAAACATTGGCGCATCACCTCTTCAAAGCAGGTGTCATAGCGTATCTCAAAATGTTTCATACGTTTGGCTAAACTTTTGGAGATTTTGATGTCGGAGGGAAGCAGAATCAGTCGAGGATTGGGCGACCACCAAAGAATCGGATCGCCCTCATTAAACCATGGGAAAATGCCTTGAACGTACGCGCGAAGGAGGCGTTCTGGTTTGAGATCGCCTCCCCATGCTAAAAGCCCCTCATCACTCGCAATCCTCGGATCGGGAAACGTATAATCACGTGCGTGCAACTGAGGGATGAGTATCTTAGTTTCCACCGCTGTAACTAAAGACCAATTTTTTAGACTTATAATCGATCTTGCACACACCACCATTTTTAAGCTTTCCAAAAAGAACCTCTTCAGAAAGAGGTGTTTTAATCTGCTCTTGAATCACACGACGCATGACGCGAGCACCCATCTCTTTGCTGTAACCCTCCGTTGCAAGGTATTTTTTAGCCGCCATTGTAGCTTCGATCACCACATTTTTATCTTTAAGCTGTTCGGTGAGTTCACCCAAAAGCTTCTCAACCACGTTGATCATCACCGTCTCAGAGAGCGGCGCAAAATGAATCACCTCATCCAAGCGGTTTCTAAACTCTGGTGAGAAAAACTCCTTAATCGCATGATCCGTTCGTGAACTCTCACTCTTCGTAAAGCCCATCGTTGGGGCTTCTTTCGTTCCAAGATTGGAGGTCATAATGATAATAACATTGCGAAAATCGATCTTGGTTCCATTGTTGTCGGTCAAGGTCGCACTGTCAAAAATCTGAAGCAAAATATTCAGCATATCGGGATGCGCTTTTTCGATCTCATCTAAGAGTAACACGGTATAAGGGTGTTTTTTGATCGCTTCGCTGAGCTGTCCACCCTCATCATACCCTACATATCCCGGAGGTGCGCCGATCAGACGACTCACCGTGTGCTTCTCCATATATTCACTCATATCGTAACGTTCAAAATGCACGCCCAGTTCATATGCAAGCTGTTTTGCCACTTCTGTTTTGCCCACACCTGTAGGACCTGCAAACAAGAAAGAGCCAATCGGTGAAGTTGGATGCCCAAGACCCGCACGGGAGCGTTTAATCGCTTTGGTAAGAGACTCAATCGCAGCATCTTGCCCAAAAATCTTAGCCTTAAGATGCGTTTCTAAGTGTTGCAT
Organism: Sulfurospirillum halorespirans DSM 13726; assembly: GCF_001723605.1. Taxonomy (NCBI): domain Bacteria; kingdom Pseudomonadati; phylum Campylobacterota; class Epsilonproteobacteria; order Campylobacterales; family Sulfurospirillaceae; genus Sulfurospirillum; species Sulfurospirillum halorespirans. The sequence continues at coordinate 2,027,761 of NZ_CP017111.1, forward strand.
CACGGCACCCTCGTCTTTGTTCACACTGCGCGTTGGGATATTGGCAATCTTAGCAAGTACGGCTTCGATGTCACTGAGCTCCACCACTTTTTTACGTTTTTTAGCCAAGTGAAACGAAGCGCCCACTTCATCGATCAGATCAATCGCAGAATCGGGTAAAAATTTATCACTGATGTATTTTTTGGCTAGTTCCACCGAAGCTCGAATCACCTCAGTTGGGTACTTCACACCATGGTGTTGCTCGTAACTGCCTTTAAGCCCTTTGAGGATCAAAAAGGCGTCTTCAAGGCTTGGTTCTAAAACATCAATCTTGGCAAAACGACGGCTGAGCGCTTTGTCTTTATCGAAGAAATTGCGAAACTCTCCATAGGTTGTAGCACCAATGCAGCGAATTTTTCCCGAAGCAAGGGCTGGTTTAAGCAGGTTGGAAAGATCCATTGAACCACCACTCGTGGCACCAGCTCCCACGATGGTATGAATCTCATCGATAAATAAAATAGCCCCTTTTTTGGCTTCGAGTTCGTTCAGAATCTCTTTAAGACGTTTCTCAAAATCGCCTCGGTATTTGGTTCCTGAGAGAAGTGCTCCCATATCGAGGGCATAAACGGGAGTCTCTTTTAAGATTTCAGGCACAGCCCCTTCGCTGATCTTTTCAGCCAACCCTTCAACAATGGCGGTTTTACCGACACCCGGTTCGCCCACAAGCAGAGGATTGTTCTTCTTTCTGCGACACAACACTTGCATGACGCGCTTCACTTCATCGGCTCTGCCAATGAGAGGATCGATCTGTTTTTGCTTCGCAAGCGCAATCAAATCGAGCGTGTATTTTGCCAACGCACTCTCTTTTTGCTCGCCCAAACTTAGCTCTTTATTTTGAGGTGCACTGAGCGCTGTCACCTCTTCAACGATCAAAAGTTTATCAACACCTTGTTGCAGTAAAAGCGAAACACAAAAGGCATTGCCCTCATCCATCAGTGCGATTAAAAGGTCATACACACTCGCTTCTGACTTTCCCGCACTCTTTACATGTAACATCATCGTCTCAATCACACGCGAAAGGGCTACCGTTTCCAAAGGCTCATAACTCTCTTCGGTAGGCACGACTTGAGGATTGGCGACAAAGTACTTCTCCATTGAGCGTTGCAAGAGGGTAATGCTGAGTCCGCAGTTAATGAGAAGCTCTGCCACATGTTCATTGCTTAAGAGCGCAAAAAAGAGATGATCGACGGTAATGTATTCGTAGCGATGTTTTCTTACAAATGCGATGGCATCGTTGAAAACGAAATTGAGTTCTTGGTTCACCATAATCTACTCCTTTTTACATTGTACACATTTACCTTGACGTAAGGTAGAAATTTTCACTCTGCTTCCATAATGGCACGAAGGGGAAATTGTTCCTCTTTTGCCATTTTACGTACATGCGCCACTTTAGTCTCAGCGATCTCATACACATACACTCCACAAAGCCCTTTGCCTTGCTCGTGAACATTAAACATGATTTCGTTTGCCTTTTCAAAACTATGATGGAAAATTTGCATCAGCACTTTAATGACAAACTCCATGCTACTATAATCGTCATTGAGTAGCAGAACTTTGTACATGCGTGGCTCTTTGAGCTCGATCGCATCCATTGTCTCGTTTTGAAAATCTCCATTAAAATGGTGCATTGACGCCGCCTCTATTGTGCTGTAATTTTATCGATGTCTTTTTGAATAATATCCAAATCCACTTTACCGATATAAAATTTATTCTCTGGATTCGTACCATAAACATCGGTCACGTTTTGATATTTCCCCGCTTTAAGTAGCACTTTAAACGGTACTTGAAGGGTTCCTTTGTACTGAATGTCTTGAACGATTGTCTCCACCAATTTTTTGTTCTTTGGTGAATTGGTGATGAAATAGTACGCATTGTACCTAGCCGCAAAATTCTCAACAACATACTCATCGCTGACCTCTTCAAAAAAGTTCAAACCAAGAAGCATGACATCATCGCTATTTTGAAGCTGAAAGTCCATCAAAGAGGGAGCCTCTTCTTGACACGGGACACAAAAAGTGCCAAAGATGTCGATAAGAACGACTTTAGCTTCATCATCTTCGATCACAAAACCACCATTTTTACGAAGCAAAGTCAACTTCGCACCTGAAACACTTTTAAGCTCTACTTTGTCACCATCTTTATAGGTCTCTTTCACCACAGGCGCACTCGAAGTTTCTGAGCCGCATCCGAGGAATAAAAGAGAAATTGTAATCATGATTAAACGGATAAACTTTTTCATAGTTCCCTCATATAACTTTTGCTTTATTCTACTTTATTTAGATAAATAATATGTAAACTACTCTTTGTAAGCGTAATTTTTGATCGCTGTTTTAGCTTCTCTTTGGGCATCTTTCTCTTTGAGGCTCTCCCGCTTATCGTGCTCATTCTTACCACGCGCTAAGGCAATCTCAACTTTTGCAAGATTTTTGCCATTGAAATAGATCGAAAGTGGCACGATGGTGAGTCCATCTTTGGCAACTTTCATATCCCATTTACGCAACTGCTTCATGTGTAAAAGCAATTTCCTTGGCGCTCTTTCATTGGGCGCATAGTTTAAATTCGCCGTTGAGAGATGCGAAATGTGCGCATTGAGCAAAAACGCTTCCCCTTTGATGATCTTCACAAACGAATCTTTCAGATTCACCCTACTTTGGCGAATCGCCTTCACTTCACTGCCTTGAAGCACAATACCCGCTTCAAGTCTCTCTAAAATTTCATAATCATGAAACGCTTTTTTATTGCGTGCAACAGGTTCACCCATTTTTCACATCTGCCTTGTTTGATAATCTAAAAAAACTGCTTCCACTCCCGCTAAAAAACCATCCCTCTTTCGCATAAACGCTCAGTTCGGGGTACGCTTTTAAGCATGCAGGGAAAAGATCGTTAAGCTCCTCTTTCTTAAAGTGAGCCAACAATTCAGAACTTTTCAGTGCAACCATATTCAAAGCAACGGCTTGATCCATGGATTGCAAGAAATATTCCCTATAGGTTTTATACACGAGCGCGGTATTGCACGCAAGGGGTGGTGTAAACACTTCAAGATTTAAAGCAGGCTCGTCATAGTGTTCAACGATTTCACCGATGCCGCTCACATTGGCACTCGTATACCCTGAGGCAAAAAAAGGAACGTCCGCACCCACTTCGCTTCCAAGACGCATCATCGCTTCAGTATCTAGCCCCAAACCCGCATGCTCATTGAGCATTTTTAAAAACGTTGCACTGTCGCTACTGCCGCCACCAAGACCCGAGCCTGTGGGGATATTTTTCTTTACATGTAAAGCAAAATGACGCATCACCTGCTCAACTTCTTTGGTAAATCCGTGCGATTGGAGCACCTTAAACGTACGATAAAGCGTATTGTGCTCCAGCGCGCAGTTAAAATCGCCTCGTAACTCAAACAGTTCACCGCTCTTTTTAGGAACAAAGGAGAGCGTATCGTACACAGAGGGAACGAGCATAAAGCGTGAGATCAATTCGTGGTAATGACCACGCTTGCCAACAATTTTGAGAAAGATATTGACCTTTGCATGTGCTTGATAATCCATTATTTCAGCTTCTCACTCAAAGATAAGAGGGCATCATGATTGCTATTTTTACTGGCTTCAATGTTCGTTTCTTTAATCGCCTGCTCCAACTCTTCACGAAGGATCAGCATGTTTTTTGGCGCATCAAACCCTAATTTGACCACCCCTTTGGAAATTTCAATAACCCGAACCGTAATATTTTCATTTAAAACAACACCCTCTCCGATTTTTCGTGTGAGTATTAACATGTTACGCCTTTAGCGATAGTGAATTTAGGAGATATTCTACTCCATTTGCGCTGATTTCCACAACGCTGAGCATATCTGCGATAATGATTTGGTAAATGCCCTCTTCATTTTTTTCAAAATTTTCACGCACCAACTTTCGACCCAGTAAAATATCCGAAGGATCGCTAAGGTAAGCATTCAGAGGCAAATCCAGATAGTCTAAAGGGTTGAGCTCTTTTTCATTGTCATAAACAAAATCACCTTCATTGAGACGCTCCAGTGCACTGAGTGCACCCGGAAACCCCAGTTTTTCAGCGATCAAAGCGCCCATGCTTCGCACATATCCGCCCTCTGAAATCGTCATTTCAAAGGTTAAAAAAGGGTGAATGTAGTGCACCAAATGGCAGTCATAAATGGTACTGGTGATCGCTTTGAGCTCAAATGCTTTATCCGCGCGCGCCAAATCATACGCACGCTGTCCATCAATCTTTTTAGCAGAATATTTTGGAGGCAGATAGGTTTTTTCACCCACCATGCTCTGCAATACAAACGCAACAGAATCAGGATGAAATGCCATCATCTGCTCCACATGTTCGACTTTTTCAATGTCCAATGTCGGACTTGTTGCTCCCAGCCAGAGGGTAGCTCTGTACGTTTTTGGCGCTTTTTTCAAAAAACGGAACAATTTTGTAAACTGTCCAAAAGCGATGATAAGAACGCCTTGCGCAAAAGGGTCAAGTGTGCCTGAGAATCCCGCTTTTTTGACATTATAACGTCTTTTAATACGACTTAAAAAATGGTTGGAAACCATACACGAGGGCTTATACGCAACAAAAAGGCGGTTATCCTCCACTAAATCTTCTCCACAAAGGAGGCTAAGATATCCCGTTTGGTACCGCTAAAATTGATCTGCAATTTAAACTCACGCCCTACTTTGCTCACTTCCGTTATACGTCCAATGCCAAAGATCTTGTGCTTGACCAGATCGCCTTTTTTAAACGAGGTGGTTTTTTCTAAAATCAAACTTCCCTCGCACACGCCTGCTTCTTTGAGAAAACGGCTTTTGGTAAGCTCCGTTCTTCGCCCTTTGTAAAAACGACTGCCTGAAAAACTGAGTGTCAGCTCTTTTTTAGCACGTGTAATCGCCACATACCCAAGACGACGTTCTTCTTCAATGTCACTGCCGTCCCCTATGAGAGGGAAAAAGCCCTCTTCCAAACCAATGACAAAGAGGTATTCAAACTCCAAACCTTTGCTCGCATGAATGCTCATAATGGAGATGTTTTCACTATCGATCTGATCTTGATCGCTCTGCAACGCAAGCTCATTTAAAAAATCATCCACGCCCATTTGAGGGTTTTGCTTCACATAATCGCGGAAAAGTCCGTAAAATTCATCGATGTTAGAGAGGCGATCCAACGAGTCAGGCTGATTGGTGTAGTAAGCTTTGATCGCAAAAGATTCTTCAATGGCATCGATCATATCGTACGTTGAATTTTCTTGAATGCTCTGCATGTGTGCGATGTTTTGCACAAACTCTTTCAGCGCCAAAGAGGCCTTTTTCGTCGCCTCTTTTTCAATCGCAGCTTCGTTACATGTAATGTACTCATAAATCGATTGATGGTTATCGTAGGCTGATTTGATGATGCGCTCAATCGTCACTTTTCCAAGCCCACGTTTGGGACGATTGATAATGCGTTTGATCGAAAAATCATCATGAGGATTGGCAATGACGCGCAGGTAACTGATGACATCTTTGACCTCAGCACGCTCGTAAAACTTCACACCACCGACCATATTGTAAGGAATTTTCTCTTTATTGAGCCCCTCTTCTAATGAACGGCTGAGCGCGTTGATACGGTATAAAACAGCGATTTCATGAGGGTTGACACCACTTTCAATGAGCTTTCGAATCCGCTTTGCAATCGTATGCGCTTCTTGATTTTCGTCGTGTGAATCGATCACATCAATCGCTTTGCCATCACCCTTCGTACTCTCAAGTACTTTGCCAATGCGTCCACGGTTATGCTCGATAAGATCGTTTGCTGCTTTAAGAATTTGGGTTGTGGATCGGTAATTTTTCTCTAACTTAACGATTTTAACATTGTCAAACGACTCGTGAAACTCTAAAATATTTTTGATATTCGCCCCACGCCAACCGTAAATGCTCTGATCATCATCACCCACAACACAGAGATTATTGTGCGTGAAACAGAGCTTGCGAAGCAGTTTGTATTGCAGTTCATTCGTATCTTGGTACTCATCAACCATAATGTACTGGTAGCGCTTGCTCACCTCTTCGCACAAAGCGTCATCGCCTTCTAAAATTTTATAGGGGAGGACTAAAAGGTCATCAAAATCAACCAAATTATTGGATTGTAAGTAGTCTTCATACTGCTCGTAAAGCTTGGCAATCACTTGGTAGCTCTTCTGCTCCGCCTTTTCCCATGCCACTTTTGGGTCGATTAGAGATGTTTTATAGCGTGAAATCTCACTGGCGATCATGCCCGTTGAAAGTTCAGTACTCGTGCTAAAACTTTTTAAGATGCGCTTTTTATCGTCCGTATCGATGACCACAAAGCTGTTTTTTCGCCCTATTTTTTCAATATGAAACTTTAAAAAAAGCAGACCAAATTTATGAAAGGTACACAAGAGTGGCGGATAGCTGTGCTCTTCGATCATCGCCATCGCACGTTCTCTCATCTCACTTGCGGCTTTGTTGGTAAAGGTGAGCGTTAAGGTGTTCGCAGGAGGAATTCCTAAAGAGAGCAGGTACGCCAAGCGTGACGTAATCGTCTTGGTTTTACCACTGCCTGCACCTGCTAAGATAAGGACAGGACCATCGACGCATTTGACTGCATCTTGTTGTGATTCGTTTAACATCGCTAAATCTTGCATGCGTTATCTACTTTTTGATGATATAAATTGTATTTATTATAGCGAAAAAAGTTTAAGCAAAACTCCGTACCTTTCTGACACACGCATATCTCATATAAATAGAGTCTTGATCAAAGAATATGAATAGAAAAATACATTGTTTTTGCTATTATTTTTTGTTATAATCAATGCAAGTTATAAAAGAAAATTATAAGGATTATTTCATGCTTAAAGATTTCTCCAAAGTAGAAACCTTTTTAACCGTTGTGCGCGAAAAGAGCTTCTCCAAAGCCTCTAAAAAACTGGGCATTAGCCAGCCTGCTGTCACACAACAGATCAAACTCTTAGAAGAATACCTCGATATTCAAATCGTCGATCGTAAAAAAAATGGTATTAAACTCACGACCGCAGGCGAAGAGCTTTACAAAGTAGCCCTCAAGCTTGAAAAACACCTCTTAGCAGCTGAGCGTGAAATGCTTCGCTTGGTCAATAAAGAGGTTATTTTTGTCCTTGGTGCCTCGCCTGTGATTGGCAATTACATCTTGCCTGATTTTCTCAATGACATCCAAGAGGCGATCAAAAACAATGTGATGCTTAAAGTGGAAGATGCGCTGGATATTACGGAAAAACTGATCGATCGAAAAGTCGATTTGGCGTTGATTGAAGCGCCTATTTTTCAAGAAGGGATTATTTACCGCGAATGGTTGGAAGATGAACTCGTCATCACCTCTCGATCCCCTCTGCCAAAGCTCGTTAAAAAAGAGGATCTGCTCTCGTACAACTGGATTTGCCGTGAAGAAGAGTCCAATACGCGCAAAATCATTCATGAAACGTTTGAAAAGATGGATATTGATTGTAAAAGTTTTAAAGTCAAAAGCATTGTCACAAGCTCAACCGCAGTCAAACACACCCTGATGAAAGCGAATATTGAAGAGACCCCAACTGTTTCGATTCTCTCAAAACATATTGTGGCGGATGAAGTGGAACAAGGTCTTTTATTTACAACAAAAATGAAAGGGCTGAAGCTTACACGCATGCTCTATCTTTGCTACATCAAAGACCGCAAACATGATGCACTCATTGACAGTGTCATCAACTACATTATGAACAAACACGATATTAAAGCCTAAAGACTACTTTTTAATTAAGTTGTGATTATTGGGATTGGACATAAGCGCTTCCATGGAGCGCTTAATTCCCGTCTCTTTAGGCACTAGAACTGCTGCTTTTGGCGGTGTGCTTAAGTTAATAAACACAGGAATCTCTTCAATAATAATCTGCAAAATTGCCTCAATCGGCAAAGAGACCAACGAGCCAAAATTATCACTTCCAAAACCTGCTTCAAAACTGATTCTGCCGTTGTAAATTTGGGTACTCTCAAACGTGTATCCTGCTAAAAAGAACATCGTTATGGGTTTAAAATTTTGACTAATTTGAGAAGGGAGTGCTGGATCAAATGTCACATCAGCGATGTTAGTCAAAATCGAAAAATTAACACCCCGTTTAAGAAGCATCTCCAACACCTCTTTGGCGTGTTTTTTCATCAAGCCGTGAAACTCTTCACTTCCTAGTAAGCCTTCAAGCATCGCACATTCCTTTAAATTCTGCCAAGATAGATTCGATCTCGCCAATTCCCAGTTGCCAAAAACCCTCATCTTCAATATCAAACCCAAACTTTTTAATCAGCTCTTTAGGACTTTGACTTCCCCCAGCACTTAAAAAAGCGGTGTAGTTTTGCACAAAAAGAGCTTTATCGCTTTTTTTGTAAAGTCCGTACAGCGCTAAGACAAGTAACTGCCCGTAACTATAGGCGTAGCAGTAAAAAGGTGAGTGGATAAAATGGGGAATATAACTCCACCACAGCGCATAATCTTTGCTAAGCGTAATGCTTTTGCCAAACATCTTTTGGCTCTCTTGCATCCAGTATTGATTGAAGGTTTCAAGATCCAGCTCGCCCTCGTGCGCGTGTACTTTACGCTCAAAGGTGGTAAAGTTGATCTGACGGTAAAGTGTTGAGAAAATATCTTCGATTTTACTCGCGTACAAAGAGCGTTTTTCGCTCGCACTTAAATTATCTTTGATCGCATCAAAAATAAGCATCTCCGCAAACACCGAAGCGGTTTCGGAGGTCGTCAAAGGCGTGTCACTTCCAAGGTAGCCAACACCGCGTGAAAGGTATTGATGAATCGCGTGCCCTAACTCATGCGCCAAGGTAAAAAGATCGCGTCTGGTGTCCGTGTGATTGAGAAGCACGTAGGGATGGGTCGAAGGCGTTGCTGGATGCGAAAAAGCGCCCCCTCGTTTTTTATCTTTAGGAAATACGTCGATCCACCCTTTTTCGAACGCCATTGAGGCAATTTCATGAAATTTTGGATTGAATTTCGCAAAAGCATCAAGAACGATCGCTTTGGATGTTTCAAAATCAAACGAAGCACTTGACGCTTCAAGTGGTGCGTAACGATCGTACTCATAGAGCTCATCAAGCCCCAAAAGTTTTGCTTTTTGCACGTAATACTCTTGCACCAAGGAAAAACTGCTCTCTGCACTTTTAATCAGAGCATCGACACTTTTTTGGGTGATTTTATTGTCCATATGGCGTGGTTGTTCAGCATTTTTGTAGCCGCGAAGTTCGCAATCACTCGCAAGATCGGTTTTAATCATGTTGAAAATATACGCAAGAAGCGGTTGATGCGGTTTGAGTCCTTTGGTAAACGCACTCGCTGCTTTTTGTCTCACCTCACGGTCACTGTCTTGAAGTTTGCTCAAAATCTCCTCTTCCGAGAGTTTTTGCCCTTCATACGAAAATTTGAGGCGACTGAAATGCTCATCAAAAAGGCGGCTAAACGCCGAAGCGGACGTCATATCTTTTTTAAGTAAAATGCGTTCCTCTTTTTGACTGAGTTGATACGGTTTTTCTTCAACCAATGATTCTAAATAGTAGGTGTACATCGGAGCAGAAGCGATCAACTCTTCTTGTTTTGGTTTGGAAAGTTTGTTAAATTCAAGTTCAAAAAAGAGAAGGTTTTCAGCGATGTTGGAGTGAGCTTGTTGGTATTTGGCGTAAAAACCACCATTGTCACTATTCGTTGCAAATTTCAAAAAAGCATAGGTCATAATGCGCCCAAGCTTCTCGTTGATCGATTCGTACTCACGAATGGACTCTAAAAATTCGTTGACATGTAACTCTTTGAGCTTGCCTTTGCAGACCGACTCCAAGCTTTTCGCACGCGATGCCGCATCTTTTAAATCCGCTTCTAACAACGTTTCGTTTTCATACAGTGCTGATAAATCCCAATTCAAAATTCAATCCTTAATAGATACTTTTTTAATTATTTTAAACCCTATAAGTGCATTCATTATAGCAAATTTCTCTGCTTTTTGGAGGCTTTTGATGTCTAAAACTTCAGCCTTCAATTCGCCACACGAGAGCAGTCGTGCGCGCGTGGTTCCCACCAAAAGGGGATGAAGGGGCGTTTTCCACTCGCCATCGATGAAAAGCGCGATATTGGCAATGCTGGTATCTTTGAGCTCACCGTTACATGTAAACAAAATATCATCAACATCATCGCGTAGATGGGCATTCAATGCTTCTCGGTTGCAATACTTATACGCGTAGTCTATGTCCGCTTCTACGCGTGCAAAAGTTTGGAAGTCACGCGGTGTGTAAGGCAGATACTCAATCTTATAAATCGTTTGGGCATATTCGACACGCACTTTACATGTAAACGCTTTAGGCGGATTTAAATGCTTTAAAAGTGCGATTTTCTGCGTTGATCCATAGAGTTCTTGGCGCGTTTTATCAAAGCGTGCTTGATGAAACGAAAGGTGCTCAATTTCACCATTGACCGCTTTAAGCGTCTCAAAACACGGGGATATAGACTTTATCACACAGCTCATCGTACTCCTTTTGAGCATCGCTTAAAAGCGTGATGCCTCCACCGCTTTTAAAGACACAACCCTCTTCTGTTTTTTCCAAAAAGCGAATCATCACGGCACTGTCCAAACTTTCGCCATCATACACCCCAAAAACACCTGTAAAGTAACCTCGATCGTACCCTTCAAGACGCTCAATAATCTCCACACTGCTTCGCTTTGGCGTGCCACTAATAGAGCCTGCTGGAAGCAGTTTGGCTATGATGGTTCCCACATTTTCATGCCAATTCTCATCCAATTTTCCCGTGATTTTGGAGCTTACATGTAAAAGCTCTTTGGTGCCTGCTTGAATCATTTCGACATAGCGAAACCGCTCCACACGTACTTCACGCGAAACCATCGAGAGGTCATTGCGCAAAAGATCTACGACCATCACATGCTCCGCTTTTTCTTTCTCATCGCTCAAAATCATTTCTTCCGCATTAGGAATGCTCGCATCAATGGTGCCTTTCATCGGATAGGTGCTGATCTGATTATCTTCGAGCTTCACAAAACGCTCAGGCGAAAAGCAGACAAAGTGCTCGTGATAGCACAGTTTAAACGGAGCATTTGCGGTGTAAAAAAGAGTTTCAAGGGAGCCTGAAAACTCAACTTTGGTAGGTGCTGTAAGATTGAGCAGATAGGTGTTACCCGCTTTGATTGCTTCGATAACCGCATCACATTGAGCGAAATAGTGCTCTTTGGAAGGAGGCGTTTTAATCCACGAAACATCGTTACATGTAAACAAATTGCACGCGTTACTTTGGCTTTCTAACTGGTACAAAATGCCGCTTGGAACGGCATCGAGGGCAAAGACCTCAAACTGTTTTGCCGCATAATCAATCACAAAGAAAAAAGGCGTTCGCGCTTTGCCAAACGCATTGAGTTTTGAGGCAAACTCAATGTTCAATCAGCTTCTCCAAAACCGCCATTCGCACCGCCACACCGTTTTTAACTTGCTCTAAAATTTTGGAGCGTGGATCTTTCATCATAAAATCATCCACATCGACATTGCGATGCACTGGGCCTGGATGAAGGATGATAATGTCACGCTCTCCCATCAGTTTAGAGGTAATGCAAAAATCGGTTCCATAATCTTTCAAAGAGGCGTAAATCTGATTAGCATGACGCTCGGTTTGCGCACGCAAACTCATAATCACATCAACCTCATCGATCACCTCTTCGATACTATGATGCACACGAAGATCGGTTTGTGGCAAGAAATGCGGAGGTCCAACAAGAATGACTTCAACACCCACACGCCCTAAAAGTTCGATATTGCTGTTGGCAACGCGCGAGTTTTTAATGTCTCCCACAATCGCCACTTTTTTACCTTTAATATCGCCAAAATGACGCTTCATCGTAAAAAGGTCTAACAGCGCTTGGGTGGGGTGCGCATGGCTTCCATCACCGCCATTGACGATAGGACAGTTGACATAATTGGCTAAGATGTGAGGTACGCCAGAACTTTTATGGCGCACGACAATCGCGTCAGGTCCCATCGCATCAAGGTTAGCTGCGGTATCAAACAGCGTTTCGCCTTTACTCGAAGAGCTGCGTGAGACATCAAGACTGACAACCATTGCACCAAGGCGTTTGGCTGCGATTTCAAAACTGCTTCGTGTCCTCGTTGAGTTCTCAAAAAAGATGGTGATGACCGTTTTGTTTTTCAAAATTTCGCGTGGTTTTTCATCCAAAAACTCGGTTGCTCGCTCAAACAACTGCTCTATCTCTTCCAACGAAAAATCCCGTGTATTTATCAAATGGTTCACGCACCGCTCCTTGATGATTTTGCGAAAATAATAACAAATTTTGACTGTAAGTTTCGTTAACACTTCGTTCAATTGCATGTGCTACAATTCGCAAATAAGGAGTAAACATGAAAAAAATCTTTTATGCGTCACTTCTGCTTTTAGGTTCTCTCCTTTATGCGGAGACGCTCAATCTAACAGAAGAGGTACGCGTCATAACCAGTAAACCAGAGTACCGTATGGTCAACTCACGGGTTCCATACCAAGAGTGTTGGGATGAGCAAGTTGAAGTGCATTATGCTCCACAACCGTCCAATGATGGCAGCGGCGTAGCGGGTGCGCTCATTGGTGGTGTCGCAGGCGGTGTTTTAGGGCATCAAGTGGGTGGTGGTAGAGGTAACACAGCAGCAACCGTGGGTGGTGCCATCGTAGGAACCTTGGTGGGTAAAAATCTTGCAGAAAATGCAACGAGCACACCGCCACCTCCAGGATACCGCATAGAGAGACGTTGTGCGACTCGTTATGAAGAGAAAAGTATGGAACAATTTATGGGGTATCGCAACACGGCGAACTATAAAGGTCAGACGATTGTTAAGTATTCGGACAAACCCTTAGAGTTTATCCGCTTGAACGTCATGGTAACGTACTAAACTCTTCAAAATTTCATCCATATCGTCTTGGACTGAGAGCACTCTGCCAAATACTTTTTTGAAAAATGGCAGGGTGGTTTCATCAAAAGAGGCACGATCTCCTTTAAAATTAACACACCACTCATAATCATCCACACCTAAACCATCCAGCAGATGCAGATTGAGCAAAATATCGTTGATGCAGCCGAGTTGATCGTGCCCGACGAGCAGTGTTTTGGCATTAAACAGACGAATAAAATCGTACATGTAAAGATCTTCTTCAATGGGAACCAAAAGCCCGCCCGCCCCTTCAATCAAGACAATATCGCACAGCGCTTCGATCTTGGCATACGCACTCTCTAACAATTCCAAACTCACTTTTTTGCGTCCTTTTGCCACAAAGGGCGCCGCAGGGAGTTCAAATTGATAGGGCACAATGTCACGAAGTTTTAACACTTCTAGGGCAGGATGATACCGTTTTGCCGTTTCAAAAAGCAGTGTGGCATCCACAGGATGCGTCACAACACCCGTTTCTATCGGCTTCATAACACCGACTTTAAATCCTTTGGCACTCAGTGCTTCTAAAAGTTTTAAGGTTGTGTAGGTTTTACCAACATCGGTGTTGGTGGCAGTAATAAAAATGGGGGGATATTTCATAGAAAACTTCTTTTTTTGCGTTATTATAGCAAAAATGTTTTAGTGCTAGGACGCTTTTTGTGCGTCCTAGCACGGATTTAGCCTATGAGATAACGCGTTAAAAAACCAAGAGACGCGGCAACGATGTGCGGTGCTCCGAACAAAAACGTTGCAAAAACTTGAACAAGAATGCTTTTTTTAAGCTTCATTCCAAAGATAATCAGCGTTCCAATAAACGTTGTGGCAAAAATGTAGGAGAGTGCATGCGTTAGCTCATACGAAGGGTCGTACTTAATGCTTGCAAGGGCTAGGGAAATCACATACGCCGTGATAAAATACCCGATAACATTCGTAAGTGTTTCATAGCGTTGAAACTTCTCGTAAAAATCTTCCACACTCGGAGGCGGCAACCCTTTAGACTCTTTGAGCTTTTTAGACGCGATAGCCCTTTTTTCAAAGAACAGGAAGGCGAATAAATTCAAGGCAACGCCAAGCGGAACGATTAAGAACAGTGCATCCATAACAAACTCCTTGTCTCATTTTCGTGATATGTGAAGATTGTAACTTTCGTTTGTTTGGGGGTTGCTTAAAAGAAATCATTAATCATAATTTATACTACTTAAATCGTACGGGCACACAAAAATCCAGATCAAACAGCTCATCAGCCTCGATAAAATGGTTTTTACGGTACAAGGCAAACGAAGGAAGTGCCGCTTTTTCATACACACTTTTTGGCAACCAATCGTGGTAAATCACATCCATATATTTTTTCAAATCACCGTATTTTCCTTGCAGTGAAAAAACCGCACAAAATGTAGGAGGAATACGCATCACGCCCACTTCACCGCTTCGGTAAAATTTTTGGTGCGATGGAAGCTCTAAACAGGCGACATAATGGCACTGGGATGATTCCACAAAGCGAGGATTACTGTGATGCAGACCGGTCATCTTTTGCTGTGCAAAATCAATGCCTTCGTGAAGCGCCCATGCTTGAAGTTTCAACCATGCCATCTTAATGCTACGATCGTACCCTTTGTGCCGCACATATGCCACATCAAAACTGGGCATCGAGCAGATCTTTACATGTAAAGGGGTATTTGCAAACGTATAGTCCCTGTTTTCATTGGCACGATCGACTTCGCGCCACTTCGTTGGGGTCACACCAAAGTTCTCTTTAAAGGCTTGTGAAAACGAAGCATTGGAGCTAAAACCTACCTCATGCATAATGTGCGTGATCGTCGCATCGGGGTTAAACAGCAGCAAATTAGCAGCATGCTCAAGCTTAACGCGCTTAATGTACGCATGCACACTCTCTTTGATCTGCTCCTTGAAAATACGGTTAAAGTGAAACGGTGACATCGCCACCAAAGAGGAGAGCTCCTCGACACTAAAGTTTTTTCCAATAGCGCCATGAATGTAAAAAAGTACCTCATTGACACGCTCAATATGGTCATTTTTCGTGTTTATTTTGTGTTTCATGCCACAATTATAGCACAAATGGACAAAGCTAATCCCTCATTTTAGATGGCACAGCACTCGAAGAAGCGCTATAATACGATACATTTTAACAAAGGCTAGACATGCAAACCAAATTTGCAAAACGTGTTACCACGGCGTCACGTTCATTTACCCGTACCATCTTAGATTTAACGGCACAAAGTTCCATCATCTCGTTTGCAGGTGGACTTCCTGATGCGGCACTTTTTCCACGAGAAAACATCGAAAAACATGCCAAAGAACTCTTCAAAACCGAAGACAACCGTCTGTTCCAATACAGTAACGCTTCGGGCGTTGAAGCACTCAAAGTGGAAATCGCTAAGAAATACGTCAACACCACTTCAGCGCAGATCATGCTCACCAACGGCTCGCAACAAGGGCTTGATTTGGTCTGTAAAACCTTTTTGGATGAGAAAGATTGCATCATCGTCGAAGACCCAAGTTACCTAGCCGCCCTTGGACTTTTTCACATGTACAACGCGACCATCAAAGCCGTTCCCCTCAGCTCAAAAGGCGTTGATACGGAAGTTTTGGAAGTTTTGTTTCGAGATTATTCGCCTAAGTTTTTCTATACGATTCCTATTTTTCAAAACCCAACAGGTTACTCGTATACGTTAGAAAATCGTCACGAAGTGGTACGTTTGGCTCAAAAATATAACGTCATTTTACTCGAAGACAGCCCGTATGAAGCGCTTCGTTATGACGGTGTTCAAACCACAGCTTTTGCGGATTTGCTCCCCGAACTGACCATCGCACTGGGAACGTTTTCTAAAACACTCGCCCCTGATTTTCGCATCGGCTGGATGAAAGCACCCCAAGAGATTATCAGCGCGCTAACGCTCTCCAAAGAGAGCACGGATCTGCAAAACTCAAAGTTTTTCCAACACATCTGTGCCAAAATGATGCAAAGCGGTGAGTTGCAAGAACATACCAAAACACTGATCGCATACTACCGACCCAAACGCGATGCGATGGTTAATGCACTGCATAAGCTTTTTGGTGATAGCATCGAATTTGTCGTACCGGAGGGCGGAATGTTCATTTGGGTGAATTTTAAAAAATGCGCTGATAGTATGAAACTTTTTGATGTGGCAATTAAAAAAGGAGTTGCCTTTGTTCCAGGAAGTGTTTTCTTTGCCGATAAACGCGTCACCTCTTATGGAAGACTCAACTACACCAACTCAAGCCTTGAGCAGATTGAAACGGGTGTTAAAAAGCTTTACGAGGCGTATCAAAAAGTCTAGCACCAAGGGGGCATGGGCTTTCTGCCAAAGATTACCTAGTGTTAACGTAGTTTTTAAAGCTTTGCTTTAAAAGCGTGTCAAGAGTAAAGAAAGAGGGATTACCCTCTCTCTTTCTTTACATGTAAACGTGCTTTCCATGCCAAAAGCAGTCCAAAAAATCCTACAATTAAACTGATTCCTGAGATAATTTGCGCGTATTTGGTAAACAGTGGCGCAGACTCCCAGATCATCACATGATTTTGATCCACTTCAAAGCTGATGTTAAAAAGATGCCCCCCATGGTCACTTCCTGGTGTTGCAACGAGTTTCCACATCCCCGCACGATCGGGCACAAAAGCGACAATCCCATTTTTATCACTCTGCCCTTCTTGAAACGGCAAGCTCGCATTGGGAGCATACAGCGTATACGGAGCATAAGAAGCAGGCTCTGAGCCTAAGAGCAGTTGAACCGCCATCGCACCCTCTTTAAACGAGTGCTCAACACTGTGCGCAAAAAGTGACGATGAAAAGATACAAAGCAAAATCCAAAGAAGTCGCATCTATTTCACCGTAAAGGAGAGACTACTTTGAATCGTCACAGCGTCTACGGAAGGATCTGCATATTGTTGTGCATAATATTTTGCTGCTACAATAAAGAGCCCTTTTTTCTTCACAGGAATCTGCGCAATGCCGTACGCGTCGGTTTTATAACCAGGTTCTTCCTCATCACTGCTTTCAAAACCAGCGTTGGCTAAAGGTACGCCCTCTTTTAAAACAAGCACAGGAAAGGTATCGCCCACTTTAAGCATCAACGGGTTCACAAGAGGAACAACCTCCATGTAAAGACCCACAGGCTTGCTAAACGCTTCATTCCAACTAAAGAGTGTTTTGCTAAATTTATGGCTTTTGAGTGTCCCAAAAACGACACCTTTGGCTTGATTAGCACTCACATGCTCAAACCCTTTGGTTCCTTTAACCCAATGCCCTGCATCAAAAGAGAAGCTCATCATTCCCACATCCGCATCGGTTAAAATCTTAGGCACGCTACTACTGTAATCAATCCCAGCCGAAATCGGTTTTCCGTTCACACCAAACGCTTTAACCCCTTTGAGTTGCTCTTTCGCATAAGGCTCAAATGTTTCATGATTCCAGTAGATAGCCTCATAGCTATTCTCCTTTTTGGATGCCACAACTTGATGGGCAAAACAGACGCTGGCGGTAAAAACGCTCAAAAGCAACAATGAAAAAACTTTCACGAAAACTCCTTGAAGATGAATTAAAAAGTATTTATAAATAATACTAATTTAAATAAAATCATATATTATTCATGCTTAATAAAAACTATAAATACGTATTATTTATTAATGCGAGAATATGCACGACTCAGGAACGTTAAAATTCAGAGGAAATTGAGAAAAAAAGGGAAAGGGAAGAGAGTCTAAATACCGTGTTTACAGATGATTGATCCAAGCGCTGCACCCACAGCTTGCGCAACCACATCGCATTTTACTTTAAAAAGAAAGAAAATCGGAAGCCCTTTGGTTTCACCCAAGCATTCGTAATTTCCCATCCCTTTAGCAATGATACACTCCGCTTTTTCAAAAATGCCACGAGCCTCTTCATTCATCAGCTCCAACACAAGCCCAGGAGTAGGAACGCCACTATCCACAATCATTGCGATTTCATCCATTCTTGAAGCTAGTGCGTCTTTACATGTAAGATCATTGATGATCGGTCGTCCACGCACAAAATAGTAGACTTCAATGGTTGGATAGAGTTTTTGGATGGTTTGAATGTAGAGTTTATCGAAGATCTCTTCGCCCGCATTATCGGCTAAATAGACCAGTGTTTGTGTGTGTTTCAGTTGCGCTTCAAGCATTTTAAAATCATCAATCGCAAAGGGCGTATGGTAAATCTTCTCCAGCTCCTCTTCAAGATCGTACAACATCACCGCCGCAAGGTCGATCACATTGCCAGCTACTGCTGTTTTGGTCGCTTCAAAAAGCGTGTTAGCACTCGCATTTATTTTGGCTTCGCACAAAGGAAGAAAGGCTTTGGCTTTTTCGGAAGAGGCTTTTTTGAAATCCGCGTACAAATCATCGACGTTTAAAAGTTCTGCCATCGCTTCGTACAAAGGAGCAGCATTCATGGGAGGATTTTGATTCATATCGAAGTTTTTGATCTGCTGATGGGCAATGGCATCAATCAAAAGCGCTTGTTCATCGTTTACATGTAAAAGTTCACACACGCGTTTGGTCTGGTCATAAATACAGGTTAAACAGCGCTCTTGAATTTTCATGTGATTCTTTTAGAAAGATTTGAGGAAGGGGAAAGAAGGAAAGGCAGTATCACCATTCGTGTTACTGCCCAAAAAGTATTATTTTCTAAGTTCTCTAATTTTTGCAGCTTTACCACGTCTATCTCTAAGATAGAAGAGTTTCGCACGACGTACAACACCACGTCTAAGAACAACGATCTCATCAATACTATCAGAGTAGATTGGGAAGATTCTCTCTACACCAACACTGTTTGCACCGATTTTTCTTACCATGAAAGTCTCGCCCGTACCCGTACCACGTCTTGCAATACAAATACCTTCAAAATTTTGAACACGTTGTTTATCGCCTTCAATAATTTTTACGGCAACTCTAAGTGTGTCACCTGCTCTAAAAGCTGGAACATTTTTCTCAGCAATTTGTCCTGCTTCAAAAGCTTCAATAAATTTATTTCTCATTAATTATCCTTTTTGTTCATTCATTCTAATGCTTCGCGCTAAAGCGAGAAAACAGATCGGGTCTGAAATATTTTGTCTTAGATTCAGACATTTTATTTTTTAAGCTTGTGATTTTAGCGTGGTTTCCCTTTAAAAACTCTGAGGGCACGGATTTACTTTCATAAATCGGCGGCTTTGAGAAACACGGCGCCTCTAAAAGTGGGCTCTCAAAACTCTCCATACTCAAAGAGTCCTCGTTTCCAAGAACACCTTTAATATTGCGACTAATCGCATCACTCATCACAAGACTCGGAAGTTCTCCTCCCGTTAAAACATAATCGCCTATGCAAAAAAGCTCATCGGCAAATGTTTCGATGACGCGCTCATCAATTCCCTCATAACGACCACTCACAAAAACCAAATGTTTTTTCTTTGCGAGTCGTTTAGCATCATTTTGTGTAAAGAGTTTTCCAGAAGGTGTCGGGAAAATAATATACGCTTCAGGGGATGAGTGTTTGATGGAACGTAAAAGATCAAACAGCGGTTGAGGAAAAAGCACAAGACCTGCTCCACCACTGGCTTGATAGTCATCAACTTTACCATGTTTGTTCAGCGTATAATCGCGTGGATTAAAAAACTCAACACTCAAAAGCTCTTTGGCAATGGCACGTTTTAAAATGGAGTCTTCAAAATACGAAGCGATCAACCCTTCAAAGAGTGTCACATAGGAAAATCGCATTAAGAGTTCTCCAAAATTCCTAAACCATCTTTGCTTAGAACCTCTTTTTTCGCCTTGTCAAACGTTAGAATATAACGCTCAATATAGGGCAAATAAAAGGTCTTAGAAAGCCCTTTTTTCACCAATGCCTCATCGGTTTTGATGACCAAATAATCAGTCGCTGCAATGCGCTCAATCTGATCCACTGTACCCAAAAGCGTTCCATCATCATCATCAATCACGTTTGCATCAATCAGGTCAAACCAAAAGAATTCACCCTCTTGAAGCGCACACTCACTGATGGAATTTTCCTGTGTTGTCAGCAAAAAAGTATTGACCAATTTAGCGGCCGCTTCTCTGCTTTGATACCCAACAAACGAGATAAGACCACGCGCTTGATGAAACGAAAAGACTTCAAGTGTCTCACCTTTTTGTGTGGTAAACGTTTTGCCTTTTTTAAACTGTTCGGGAAAGTCACATTGGAGATGAAGTTTAAGCTCACCTTTCAGACCCACGAGTCGCCCGATTTGAGCGACTTCAATGAGGGAAGATGGGTTATTCATCGTTAGCTTTGACAGTCACTCGATACGAGATGCCATCTTTAGCTTTACATCCAGAGATAAGCGTCTTGAGTGAATTGATCATTTTGCCATCTTTACCAATCAACTTACCGGTATCAATTTTATCTGCATAGATGACAACTTCACAAAATGTTCCATCAACATCGCTTCGCTCAACGCGGACACCTGCTGGATTGTCTACCAAAAGCTTGGCAAACTCTTCGAGAAATTTGTCAACCATGTTTATTTACCCGTGATTTTAGCAACCCTGTCACTAAGCTTTGCGCCAACACTTTTCCAGTATGAAAGTCTCTCCGCATCAAATTTGATGACTTGTGGCTCTGTTAATGGGTTGTAGTAACCAATCGTCTCGATTGATCCACCATCACGTTTTTTTCTACTGTCTGTTACGACGATTCTGTAAAATGGAGTTTTATTTCTACCCATTCGTGTTAATCTTACAACTGTTGCCATTTTTATGGTCTCCTTGAATTTGTTGATAGTTTTTTACAACTTAGCTTTACATGTAAGCTTACATGTAAAGCTAAACCGTCACACCTTAACGAAGATGTGCGTGTTTGCTTTGTGAGAGCATATTTTGAAGATCTTGCATTCCCTTTTTACCTGAGAACTTTTTCGCCATCTTCGCAGCATTTCCAAACTGCTTTAAGAAACGATTGACTTCCACTTGCGAAAGACCTGAGCCTTCTGCAATACGTCTTTTTCGACTGTTATTGAGTAATTCTGGATCTTCACGCTCTTTTTTCGTCATCGAACCAATCATCGCTTTAATGCGTTTCATCTCAACCGAGTTTTCCATATCGACATCTTGAAGCTTGCCTGCCATTTGCGAAAGTCCTGGAATCATCCCAATGAGTGATTTCATACTTCCAAGCTTTTTCATCTGCTCCATCTGGTCTAAAAAGTCATTAAAGTTAAACTGTCCTTTTTTGATTTTTTGGGTCATTGCTTTGGCTTGTTTTTCGTTAATGATGCCACTGGTCTTTTCAGCCAAGGTTTCAAGATCGCCCTCACCCATCAAACGACTGACAATTCGATCAGGTATAAAATGCTCTAAATCTGCAACTTTTTCGCCCACACCGATAAATCGAAGAGGAACATTGGTCTGCTCCGCAATACCAAGAGCAACACCACCCTTACCATCGCCATCAAATTTACTTAAAATGACCCCACTGAGTCTGATTTTTTCATGAAACGTCACCGCACTTTTAACGGCATCTTGACCCGTCATAGAATCTGCTACGTAAAAGATCTCATCAGGAGTGAGCTCTTTTTTAATGGCTTCAAGTTGATCCATCAGCTCTGCATCAATGGCTAAACGACCTGCTGTATCGACTAAAACAACATCGTACAAGCCTTCTTTGGCTTTTTTCATCGCATTTTTAGCGATACTCACAGGATTTGCAGTCGCATCCTCAAAGTAAAGATCGATCTCATTGGCAGAACAGAGTTGGCGCAATTGCTCAACCGCCGCTAAACGTTGAAGATCGCACGCAACGACTAAGACTTTTTTTTGTTTGAGTTTAAGATAATTGGCTAATTTTACGGTTGTGGTTGTTTTACCACTTCCTTGCAAACCGACCATCAACACGGTGGTTGGAGGCTTGGAAGCAAAAACAAACCCTTGATGTCCTGGAACGGTTAAAATTGTGGTTAAATTTGTTTTTAATGAGCGTAAAAAATTGACTTGACCAATTCCTTTTGCTTTCGTCTCCAACTCAACTTGACGCAGTAAATCACGTACAATTTTATGGTGAACATCGGCTTTGAGAAGCGCTTTTTTAAGGTTCTCTAGAGCACTTTTTAACGACTTTTCATCATCACTGAAACGTATTTTATTGATCGCTGATCGAAACGAATCGGTTAAAACTTCAAGCACAAACTTATCCTTTAAAATCTATATAAAACGCTTTACACGTCTTTAAAGCAAAGCTTCAAAAACTACGTTAACACTGGGTAATCTTTGGCAGAATGCCCGCGCACCTTTGGTGCTCACGCTATCACATCTACCTGCTTTTTTGCAAAGGAATGCAATTTTACAAAACAAATACTTTAAACTAAATTAAACCTTAAAACATAGTGACCTATTTAGAACTTCAGAATGCCACTTGAAGCCCATTTTCAGGGCTCATCAAAGGCTTAACTCTTTTTTTCTCAAACGCTAAATTTAATAAAATCTTCAGGTTCTTTTGTCTGAAAAATATAGCCCAACAACATAATTTTTGAAGCATGCAACATCAAACGTTTATGAGGACGTCCACCGTATTCAGTGTCACCCAAGATAGAAGCGCCGATGCTTTTTAAATGCACCCTGATTTGATGCGTTCGGCCTGTTTCGATGCGCACTTTGATTTTGGAGCGTTTGCCCTCATACATCAAAGGTTCAACATGGCTGATCGCCTCTTTGCCTTCACTGCTGATCTTGCTGTAAGCGGTATTGCCTTTTTTGATCGTCATAATAGGCGCATTGATCTCCATGGCTTCCACGATTTTTGCTTCCACAATGGCTAAGTACTCTTTTTGCACTTCACGCTTTTTAAACGCGATGACCGCTTTTTGGCGAAACTCATCGTCTTTGGTTAAGAGTAAAACCCCACTGGTTTCGCGATCAAGTCGGTGCAGAAGAGGCAATTTTTTGATCTCTGCAACCTCTTCTGAGGTCATGAAAGCTGGCTTATCCACTGCCATGATGAATTCATCTTCAAAAATGACTTTGATCGGTGCAATTTTTTCAACTTTAAATTTCGTACTCGAACTGAGCTCTCCACGTGCGACACTGACTTTTTTACCCGCAGCGTACACAACGCCACGATCGATCAAATCTTTTGCCGCACGGTTTGAGATGCCTTCTTGCAAGGCTAATAATTTATAGGCTTTTTCCATTTTAACTTCCTAATATTTGCTCAAGGAGTGGCGCAATGTCACTACGATGAGAGATAGCACTCTTGGGGTAATTCTCGATACTATCAAAAATGTTTTTTAGATCTTCAATGTTACATGTAATGCTATTTTCAACCGCTTCAAAAAGCACTTTCTGATTAAAAATAGACGCGCCACTAATGAGTTTGACTCCAAAAAAAGCAGGTTCTAGCGGATTATGTCCACCCACACCTTCCACAAAGGAACCTCCTAAAATCACAATATCTGCAATCGCATAGAGATTAATGAGTTCACCCATTGTATCGCACAAAATAACATCGGCATCCAACGTAGGCTGCTTCGATAAACACGCATAACGTTTGCCCTTATTTTGAGCATATTCGCTTAAAAACAGACCTACCTTTGAAAATCGTTCAGGATGCCTAGGAACGACAATGAGCTGATCGTTTGGCAAGAGGTTCACATGCGATAAGATCAAAGCCTCTTCACCCTCATGCGTACTTGCCACAACCACAATGCGTTTACCCTCAGCTTTAGCATACGCATGACTCAGGGTGTACGTACCAAACATTTTGATATTTCCACTGACTTGAACCGACTTCGCACCCAAATGCTGAAGCCTTTGCGCATCTTGCTCACTTTGTGCCAAGACAAGATCGATATGGCTCAAAATCCAACGATAGACCCAAGCAAAACGCTGATACGAAGCATACGAGTGATCGGATATTCTAGCGTTCAGTAAAACGGTTCGCATCCCTTTGGCTTTGGCGACGATAAACAACAAAGGCCAAAGCTCTGCCTCCATCACGACCAATACCTTTTGCTTGCGTATCCAAAACGGTAAAAAAATCTCAAAAGGCAGATAGCGAACCTCCGCCTTTGCATGTTTACACGCTTCATGAAACCCTGTTTGGGTGATCACGCTCAGGCGAATGGAAGATGGATCAATTTTCTCTATCAAAGGGCTAAGGGAGCGAACTTCACCAAAAGAGCACGCATGAAACCAAATGCCATCTTCTGAAAAAGAAGGATTGTTTTTCAAGAAAAAGCGTGCGGGAATCGAATCTTTGTATTTAGGCTTAAAGCGAAGGTACAGTAAATACGGCAACGCTAAGAGATAAAGAAGCGTTGCCAAAACGTAGTACAGAAAGTTCAAAGCTTACGCCTGTGCTTCCTCTGCGATCTCTTTGTATAAAATACGACCACAATGTGGGCATGTCACGATGTCATCTTGTTTTAAAACACTGGCATACGTTTTGTCATTCATACGCATAAAACAACCGTAACATGCCTGTTTTTTCACAGGAACAACGGTTGTATTTTCCGCCCATTTACGAATTTTTTGGTAAAACGTTAAGATTTTTTGACTCATCTGCACAACGAGTTCATCTTTGGATTGATACACATTTCTGCGTTCTTCTTCAATCGCTTGGATCTGAGAATCAATGGAAGCTTTAATCTCTTCGGCTTCTTTAACCGCCTCTGCGATCTTCTCTTGCAATCCTGAGATATTGGTCTGTTTAAGATCAATAATTTTATCTAAACGGTTGATTTCGTCATTGGCAAAATCACACTGCTCTTTTGAAATTTCCTCTTCAAGTTGAAGGGCTTTAATCTCTTTGGCTGTTTTTACCAACGCACTTTTTTTGGTAAGATCTTTAAGTTTGGAAGAAAGTTCCGCAAGATGTGCTTCATTTTTTGCTTTTTTAAGTTTAGCGTCTGCAATGTCCGCTTGAAAAGACTCTGCTTGGAGTTTTAAATCTCTCTCTTTGTCTAAAGAAAGCTTCAACATTTTCTCAACTTTGGCGATACGTGGACCAAAATCGTCGATCTCTTTGTCTAACTTGGA
Organism: Sulfurospirillum halorespirans DSM 13726; assembly: GCF_001723605.1. NCBI lineage: Bacteria > Pseudomonadati > Campylobacterota > Epsilonproteobacteria > Campylobacterales > Sulfurospirillaceae > Sulfurospirillum > Sulfurospirillum halorespirans. The sequence continues at coordinate 2,052,817 of NZ_CP017111.1, forward strand.
AAGCTCAATTAACTGCTCTAAATATTTATTCATATTGGTTTTGTCCTCTATTTATACTCAAACGGATTTTTAGAATTTGACATTATAGCCTTTAATGGCAAATTTTTCAAATATTGGGCTAAACACTCTGGGAAATAGCGCTCCGACTCAAAGTGCCCAATGTCAATTAATGAGAGATTATTTTCTTTTGCTTCCATCGCTTGATGGTACTTAAGATCACCGCTTAAGAAACAATCCGCTTCAATTTTGGAGATTAAATCTCCCCCTGCTCCTGTCGTAATCGCACAACGCCCAACCCACTCTTTCGCTCGTACAATTCGTAAATTTTCAATGCCTAAAACATGCTTTACATGTAACGCCAAATCATCCAAACGTTGGTTCACCTCACAGTAGGCTACAAACTCGTTACTTTCGACGATTTCAAAGCCTAGTTTTGACGCCACAAACGCATTAAGATGCGAAAGATCAAAGTTCGTGTGCATCGCGATCAAACTAATTTTTTTTTGCACCATAATTTGAATCAGATTGGAAGGATATTTCGCAAAATTGAGCTGTTTTAAACTGCTAAAAATAAGTGGATGATGCGTTATAATCAGTGAATTTTCAGCTACCTCTTCTAACAGAGCGCTATCGACATCAAGGCTCAGATAAATTTGTTCTACCTCATCCTCACGACTTCCGATGAGAAGACCGCTGTTATCCCAAGATGCTTGCGTGGCAAAGGGGCTCAGTGTGTCTAAAAAATCGTACAGTGCCCCTACTTTCATTAACCGACCACTTCTTTGTATTTGACAGCACACCCTTTGGCAAGTTCACGAATTTTTAAAATGTAGTTTTGACGTTGTGTCACTGAGATCGCTTTGCGCGCATCAAGCACGTTAAACGTATGCGACGCCATCAAACAGTAGTCATACGCAGGCAATGGCAAATTCTCTTCCAAACAGCGTTTGCACTCGACTTGCGCGTTTTCAAATTGATCAAACAGCATGGAAACATTGGCGATTTCAAAGTTGTATTTGCTAAATTCATATTCGCTCTGTTTATGCACATCGCCATAGGTGGTTACACCAAATTGGTTCTCATTCCAGACAAGATCAAACACCGACTCTTTTTCTTGCAAATACATCGCCAAACGCTCAACACCATAGGTAATCTCAACAGGAACAGGACTGCAAGGAATACCACCTACTTGTTGAAAATAGGTAAATTGTGTCACTTCCATACCATCCAACCACACTTCCCAACCAAGACCCCAAGCACCCAGTGTGGGTGATTCCCAGTTGTCTTCGACGAAGCGAATATCATGTTTTTTGATGTCAAGTCCTAGCATCTCAAGGCTTTTTAAGTAAAGCTCTTGGATGTTGTCAGGACTTGGCTTAATGAGCACTTGGAACTGGTAATAACTTCCTAAACGGTTTGGATTTTCACCATAACGGCCATCTGTCGGTCTGCGGCTTGGGGCCACATAAGCTGTTGCCCAAGGTTTAGAGCTCAAGCTTCTTAAAAACGTTGCGTTATGAAAGGTTCCAGCACCGGCTGGCATATCATAAGGTTGAACAATCGTACAGCCTTGATCTTGCCAAAAAGATTGGAGGTTTAAAAGCATTTGACTAAAGGTTAACACTATCTTTTCCTTTTACATGTAAAGATTATTTTGAGGGTGGCGTATAGCCTTCAACGGCTTTATTCCACATCATTTTGTATTTTCGTTTGGTAAATTCCAGCTCGTCTTGTAACAATCCAAGCTGTTTGCTCAGTGTCTCGATCACTTTACGGTCTTCATCACAAAGCTCTTGCATCGAAAAAAGAGCCTCTTTTAAAAAGCGGTTTTCACCTTTGAGCGCGTCTAGCGTCTCTTCTTTGGCATCCAAAACTTTTTCATGCAGGCTTAAAATTGCCCCCACAGTTTTTTCCACAAATTCAGAGCTTAGACTCACGGATGAACCTTCATACGTTTCATCTAGCACAATCCCTTTGGTCGCAGGAATCAGTGCTTGCGCACTACGGCTCACTTCCACAAAGCACTGTCCCTCTTCTTCTTTGCTCGTGAGTTTTCCCTCATCAATCAATGACCTGATGGCAGAAATATCCAAATTCATCAACCCGCTAAACTCTTCAATTTCCATCCAACTGTTCATTGTTTTGCCCCTTATAGGATAATCTCAATCCCCGCAGAATCGGTTTCAACTTTTTTTGCTTTTAAAATGCGATCTTCTCTTAGTTTCGCCGCCAACTCTTCATCCGCAAGGGCTAGAATTTCCATTGCTAAATACGCACTGTTAATAGCCCCTGCTGAGCCAATCGCCACCGTACCTACTGGCATACCGCCAGGCATCTGAACGGTGCTTAAAAGTGCATCCATGCCCTCCATAACGCCACCTTTCATCGGAACACCAATGACGGGTTTTGTTGTAAGCGAAGCTACGACACCTGCTAAATGTGCTGCCATGCCCGCCGCGGCAATAAAGACTTTCGCCCCTTTGGCTTCCGCATTTTTGACATACTCATGGGTTCGCGCTGGACTTCTATGCGCTGAAGAGACGATGATCTCATGTAAGACGCCAAATTTTTCAAGTGTCTTTGCGCACTCTTCCATCACGGTATAATCACTTTTACTTCCCATTATAATAGAAACGAACTTCACGTTTTATCCTTTTACTTTTGCTCTTAAAAATGTAAACCCTGGTAAGGTCGTTGGCAAGACAATCGCATTGACATTGCCGCTGTGAATCTCATCAAACACTTTACCATTCGGTGTTTGAAGCTTTTTAAAGGATATTTTCCAAAGCCCCTCTTCTTCAAAAATCGTGCCGATGTCATTGTCCATTGCTTCAATTGAAAGATGAGCTGGCATCACCAAATCATACTTTACATGTAAAGCCAAAACATCCTTACACAAACAGGTCGCACCATCTTCACTGACTTGAGCCACCACTTGGTGAGTGCCTTCACTAATCGAGTGCGCTAAGTTTTGGGTGTCGTTTTTCTCAAACGGACGGTTCACCAAATAACCATCGCTAAAGCCTCGGTTTTTTGTTGTATCGAGCTCTGCTGTGTATTTAGTCGCATCAAACTGGTTCGCGTAATAATCCTCAATCGCTTGACGGTACGTTTTTGTTGTAATGCCAACATAATACGAACTCTTGGTTCGCCCTTCGATTTTCAGTGAATCAATGACACCCGAATCAAGTATCTCTTTGACATGCGCACTTAAATTGAGGTCTTTCGCATTCATAATGTGCGTACCCTCTTCACTCTCTTCAATGCGAAACAGCGTTCCACTCTCTTCGTTATGTGCGTAAAGTGTATAAGGGAAGCGACAGTCATTGGCACAGCTTCCGCGGTTTGAGACCCGTCCACTTTGTACGGAGCTAATCAAACAGCGACCACTGTAGGCAAAACACATCGATCCATGCACAAAAACTTCTAATTCTAAATGCGGCAGATGCTTTTTGATCTGCTCCAAATCTTTCAAACTCACTTCTCGCGCTGCGATAATGCGCTTCACGCCCATATCTGAATAGACTTCGGCGTCAAGGTAACTGAGCACATTGGCTTGCGTGGAGAGGTGAATCGGAATATGGGGTGCAATTTTATGCGCTAATTTAATGACACCTGGAGCTGCTACAATAAACGCATCCGGTTTCATCGCCGCCACACGCTCAATATGCTTTTCAAGTAAAGGAATCTGTGCATTAAACGGAAACCCATTCACGGTTGCATGCAGGTGTTTGCCTTGTGCGTGCGTGTAGTTGATCGCCTCTTCAAAACTCTCGTAGGTAAACTCCTTGCCTGAGCGTATGCGAAGGGAGAAGTGACTAACTCCCGCATACACGGCATCTGCGCCATAAGCCAGCGCTATTTTTAACTTTTCAAAATTTCCAGCAGGAGAAAGCAGTTCGACGTTTGACACCTATTTCTTTCCTAAACTAGCAATTAATGCTTCAATATCTTCACTGCTCACAACATCTTCCGTTGTCTCATCGCCGTGAATATGCACTGCAGAACTGACACGTTTTGAATCATCTTTAGAGCCTTCAAACAGTGCGCTCATGTATTTAGAAAGGGCACGCATAACGTTAATAACACGCTCGATTTTTTGGCGGTGAATATCTTGGTACTGCATAATGTCCATCGTCATCATGATCTCATCTTCTGCCATTTGGGCATTCATCAAAAGATCTTCGACGCGATCTTTCATCCCTTTGTTATCATCAAGCGCTTTTTGAAACTGATCGATTTTAGGAAATTTTGTCACCAACGTTTCAAAAAGTGTGATGTTGGTCTCAATCAGTTTAATGACCTCTTTGGCATTCGCTTCCGCGCTCATCATAAAATTACTAACGGTTTCAAGTTTGTCAAATACCTGAGTCGCTTTGATCTCAGAGTCTTTGGTCACGTCGTCAAGCTGATGCACCATTTTATGATCATCCGTTGGTGGTGGTGGAGGCCAAGACATCGTGGAGGATGGTCTGTATTCATGCATCATTTGGGTTGCTGCTTTATCTTTTTCAACTTCTAAAGCCTCACTGTCCGACATTGCATCTTCGTCTGATTCTAGACTCTCTTCAATGGCACTTTGGGCAGGTGCAGCATCGTCCATTTCATCTAAATCGCCCGCCATCAAAGCATCAAGTTCTTCTTGCGTCATAAGCTTTCTCCTCAAAATGACAAATTATGGTCTATTATAGTGAACTTTTTATATAATTTAACTTTAAGACCCTGATACAAGGAAGCCTGCCATGATGATTGATTTACATAACCACACCCCTTTGTGCAACCACGCAGATGGAAGCATTGAAGCGTATGTGCAAGCCGCCATAGAAAAAAAAATAGATGTTTTTGGCTTTTCCGATCATGCGCCTATGAACTTTGATGAGGCGTATCGTATGGATTTTTCACAAATGGAAAATTATGAAAAAGATGTTTTACATGTAAAAGAAACCTACCACGATCAGATCCAAATTTTGCTCGCCTACGAGGTTGATTTTTTAGATGGATACGTTGATGAGCGTGTGCTGAAACGTCCTGTTGATTATTTTATAGGCTCTGTCCATTTTTTAGGCGCTTGGGGCTTTGACAATCCCGAATTTATCGGAGAATACCGCACCAAAAACATTGATGAAGTGTGGGAACGCTATTTTGCAGCGATTGAAGCCATGGCAAAGAGCGGATTATTTGATATTGTGGGGCATTTGGACTTGATTAAAGTCTTTAATTATCTGCCCAAAAAAGATGTCAGACTCATCGCAAAAAATGCCATAAAAGCGATTAAAAAAGCCAATATGACCATCGAGCTCAACGCAGCTGGCTTTCGTAAACCTGTGGGTGAAGCGTACCCAAGTCATCCCTTGATGGAGTTGATCGCAGAACAGGATATTCCTATTACTTTTGGATCCGATGCGCACACTGTTCAACATATTGGATTGCGCCAAGAAGAATTGCGTTTGATCGCAAAAGCATTTGGGTATAAAAAATGTGCAACTTTTGAAAGCAGAGATCGAATATTGGTTAATTTTTAAGCACACTATTCGGCTTTATTTTCAGCTCAATCTGATAAAATTACTGAAATTTAAAATCTAGGAGTTACACCATGGGTAAATTCGTTAACAGTGTTGAAGAATTTTTCAAATACTGTGCTGACAATGAAGTAGAATTTGTCGATTTTCGTTTCACTGACATGAAAGGAACATGGCATCACCTTACATATACTATGGAAGCAATTAGTGCTGAATCTTTCGCAAATGGTATTCCATTTGATGGCTCTTCTATCGATGCTTGGCAACCAATCAACAAATCAGATATGCTCCTTAAGCCTGAAGCTGAAACAGCATTTTTAGATCCTTTTACGGCTGATTCGACGGTTGTTGTTTTCTGTGATGTTTTCGATATTTACAAAGGAGAACTTTACGAGAAATGCCCAAGAAGTATTGCGAAAAAAACATTAGCATACCTTGCAGAGACAGGTTTGGGTGATGTTGCATACTTTGGACCAGAAAATGAATTTTTCGTATTTGATGATGTTAAAATCAGAGATGAAATCAACTGTTCTTACTACGAAGTCGATTCAGAAGAAGGTGCTTGGAATAGCGCTAAAAACTTTACCGATGGTTATAACACAGGTCACCGCCCCGGTACAAAAGGTGGGTACTTCCCCGTTCAACCAATCGATTCTATGGTAGATTTACGTGCTGAAATGGTACAAACACTCAAACAAATTGGTCTTGAAGTTTTCGTTGTTCACCACGAAGTTGCTCAAGCACAAGGCGAAATCGGCGTTAAATTTGGCTCACTCATTGAAGCAGCTGATAACGTTCAAAAATACAAATACGTTGTTAAAATGGTAGCTCACCTTAACGGTAAAACAGCAACCTTTATGCCAAAACCACTTTACGGTGACAATGGTAACGGTATGCACGTTCACCAATCTATCTGGAAAAATGGCAAAAACATGTTCTACAAAGCTGGCGAATATGCAAACCTTAGCGACATGGCACGTTGGTACATCGGTGGTATCTTAAAACATGCACGTAGTGTTGCAGCGTTTACAAACCCATCAACCAACTCTTACAAACGTTTGATCCCAGGATTTGAAGCACCTTCAATCCTTACCTACTCTATGCAAAACCGTTCTGCATCATGTCGTATCCCTTACGGTGCAGGTGAGAAATCGGTTCGTGTTGAGATGCGTTTCCCAGATTCAACGTCTTGCCCATACCTTGCATTTGCTTCTATGCTTCTTGCAGGCATTGATGGTATCAAAACAAAAGCTGAGCCTGTTGGACCAATGGATGAAGATTTGTTTGAATTGACACTCGATGAAATTAGAGAAAAAGGTATTAACCAAATGCCTCATACCCTAAGAGGTTCACTTGAAGCGTTAATCCGTGACAATGAGTATCTTAAACCGGTTATGACACCAGAATTTTTGGATACCTACCAACACTACAAATTTGAAACTCAAGTTTGGCCAGATGAGGCTAGACCAACAGCGTTTGAATTCAAAACAATGTACTCTTGCTAATCATTTTATTTTAACACGCTTTTGGGGCTAAGCCCCAAAAGCTACGCTACGCTATGCACTAAAGCTTGCCTCTTCGAGGCAGAATTAAAATCTTCGTTCGCATTATTTCTCTTAACACTAAAAATGGTTTTTCATTGTTTTACATGTAAACGTGTTTGGCACACACATCGAAGGGCTGAAAACCACGTTTCCGTGGCTTCCAAAGTATATTAGAACATCAAACCACCCTCTTCTTTTAACTCCTTGGTGCTGCTCTTTGGAAACGGGGAGACGTCGGTAAAAAACTCTGTCGTACCATCAACTTTTCGGGCATTGACACCTTCTGGCATCTTAAATTCACGTGTGGTTTCAGGATGCAGTTCCACATACTTTGTCATAAAATGTTTAAATGCAGGTGCGGCTGAACGACCTCCCGTTTCGCCTTTTTTAAGTGGGGTATTGTTGTCATTACCATACCACGTGAGCACTTCAATATCAGGAGAAAAACCACAGAACCAGACATCCACACTGCTATTGGTGGTTCCTGTTTTTCCTGCGATTTCAATACCTGGTACTTGGGCATTTCGACCCGTTCCGCGCTTAACGACCTCTTTCATCATATCGATCATCAAATAACTCTGTTTGGGTGAAGTAATGGTCTGACTTTTGGTCTCATAGATTTTCTCAACGCCTTGACGATTGATCACTTTTTTAACCATTAATGGCTCTGTTTTCACGCCGTAATTGGGGAACATAGAGTAAAAGCTACTGTATTCCAGTGGCGAAATACCAAAACTTCCTAAGGCAAGCGTCAAATCCATCGCAATATTTTTAAAACCATCTTTTTTGAGCTCTTTGTAGACACTGTCCATTCCTAAAAGCGATAAAAGGTTGATCGTAGCAAGGTTCCGCGAATGCACCAACGCCTCTTTGAGTGTGATCAACCCCTCAAAATCATTTTCATAGTTTTTCGGTTTCCACTCTTCATCGGTTTCACTGTTCACATAGGTACGCGAAATATCAGGGATTTCAGACAGTGGTGAATAGCCCCAATCCAAGGCTTTTTGATACAAGAAAGGCTTAAAGCTTGAACCGGGTTGACGCTTGCTTTGCGTTGCTCGGTTAAAACTGCTTTTTGAATAATCAATGCCACCCACAAGCGCTAACACATTGCCCGTGTTGTTTTCCATAACGACCATCGCACCATTAAGCTCTGTTGCATTGGCATCTTTTCCCAGGCGAGAAACCATGCCTTTGTACCCAACATTAAGGGATTCGTGTGCGAGTTGTTGCATCTTAAGATCAATCGTAAGGTAAATTTTATACCCACCTTTTTTAATATCGTCGTACTCAGAAGCTAAGCTTTTAATCACTTCATCGACCACATAAGGGGCACGATTGCGTGTTAAGGTCTCATCATACACCATTGGATGCTCTAAGGTTGCTTTGGTGTATTCAGCCTCGCTGATCCAGCCCAGTGAGTAGAGACGATTGACGACTTGGTTGGCCCGGCTTAGGGAGAGATCCATATGTTTTGTCGGATCATACGAACTAGGCGCTTTGGGAAGTCCCACTAAAATCGCGATCTCTTTGATGCTGAGTGCGTCTAAATTTTTATTAAAATAGCCGTGTGCCGCGGTTTTAATGCCGTAATAACCGTGCCCAAAATAGACATGATTAAAGTAACGCTCTAAAATCTGCTCTTTGGTCAATGCGGCTTCAACCGTGTAAGCAAGAATCGCTTCGTTGATTTTACGGGTCAATGTTTTTTGACGGGTTAAAACGGTATTTTTGATGAGCTGTTGGGTGATCGTACTTGCCCCTTCAACCAGTTTCATGGCGTGAATATCTTTGATCAGCGCTCTAAAAATCGCTTCAATATTAATACCATTGTGCTCAAAAAACGAGGTATCTTCTGTGGCAACCAGTGCTTCAATGACACGCGCAGGAATGTCGTGATACGCAACATAAAGTCTGTTTTCATCATCAAAAAGATTGGCAACAAGATCGCCATTGCGATCGTAAATTTGTGTAGTTAATTTTGGGTTATAGTCAATAATCTTATCGGCATCAAACCTAATTTGTGCGTATAAAAAGATAATCGCCATCACTGCTGCAAATCCAAGCATGGTTAAAATGGTTATAATGTATTTCACTCTCTAAAACTCCTTTGTCTAAATCCAGACGCCAAAAGCTGCTTCGTGTACGCCTCTTTTGGATCGTTTAATATCTGCTGGGTCAAACCAGACTCAATGATTTTCCCGTTTTTAATAATACCCACTTCATCGCATAAATGCTCAATCGTTCCAATGTCATGCGTCACAAAAAGCAGATCAAACCCGCACTCTTTTTGAAGCGTTGCGATCAACTCCAAAACCGTGGTTTTACTCTCTTCATCCAGTGCCGTTGTTGGCTCATCCAAAAGCAGTAACCTTGGCTCAATGCTCAGCGCCATCGCGATGATGAGGCGTTGTAACTGCCCACCACTGAGCTCTGAGGGAAAGCGGTCCAAAAAGTCCACATCCAAATTGACCATGCGCAGGTATTTTTGGGCTCTCTCAAGTGGTGCCATAAACTGCTTTTCGATTTTGGTGAGTGGAGAGAGCGCTGTAAAAGGGTTTTGAGGCACAAAAGCGATGCTCTCTCCTCGTTTGAGCTCATAGCTGGCATTGTACGACAGTGTGCTCTTTAACTCATGCGGTAACATGCCCAAAAGTGCTTTGAGTGTCAAACTTTTTCCACTACCACTCTCCCCAATCAGCGCAAACGATCGCGCAAACGAAAAGCTTACATGTAAAAGGGTTTTAGCTTTATGTTGAATCACAAGCTCTTTACATGTAAAGCTCAAAATGACCCCTTGTGGATAAGAGAACACAACACACGAAGCTGTTCTACACTTTCACCCAAACGAGGGATGATGCGCAAAATGGGCTTTGGAACGGTGGGTGGGCGAATCGCTCCGACCAAAAATCCCTCGTCGATCAAGCTTTGCTGAACACCCAACGCATCCGCTCCAGCAGATAAAGGATACGAGCAAATCAGTCCATCCATTTTAACACCTACACATTCATCCACAACCTTTTGACGCTCAGCAATATCGGCTTTGAGTTTAGCTCTGTTTTTAAGAATGTACAGCAACCCTTGATAGCCTAGGGCAATATCAAACAAAGAGGGTGCTGTGGTATAAATAATCGCTTTAGCACGATTTTGTAAAAATTCAGCAATATGCTGTGAACATAAAATATACGCACCATAACTTCCGAGCGCTTTTCCAAGGGTTCCCATTTTGATATGGTTGGCTTTGGGGGTAATGTGAAAGAGATCAAACACACCTCGAAGATTTTCACCGACAACGCCCACACTGTGTGCTTCATCGACAATTAAAATCGCGTTATAACGATCGGCTATCTCAAAAATATCAGGATTTAGAAGATCGCCACTCATCGAATAAATGCCCTCAACCGCGATAATAATGCGGTTGTGGTTGTGCGTGTTAATCAGACTCTCTAAATGATTGGCATCGTTGTGGTTAAACATCAACACTTCCGCATCGACCGTTTTAGAAGCGACCATGCCACTCGCATGATACTCTTCATCCAAGATCAAAAGATCACGTTTGCGTGGTAACGCTTCAATGAGTGAAAAATTGGCTAAAAAACCACTGCCGCACACAAGAGCGGCTTCAAAACCGTTATGGCGCATTAAAAATGCTTCAAACTCTTCATGAATAGGATGATAGCCATTGACCAAGATAGACGCCTTGGGCGCGTGGGTTTTATACATCGAAACTTGCGCCACAGCGCGTTCAAAAAGGGTGTGATTTTGTGCAAAACCAAGGTAGTCGTTCGAGCTAAAATCCACCAAAGATTCATCGTAAAGCTTACGGCTTCGGTAGCGATTGGCTTTGGTGATGGCTTGAAGTTCGTTTTGATACATGGTTACTGGGGTAAAAAGGGCAGGAGTTTTTCAACGCTGAGCCCCATGGCGGTACTTTCCAGCCCCACCACCTCTTTGATGTAAGATTTGCAAAAGCCTTCCACCATGCACGCTCCCGCTTTACCCTTCCACTCATCGCTTTCTAAATAATCCTGCAGTGCTTTGGGCTCAAATGGCAAGAAAAGATAGTCCGTTGTGGAGAGATCAATAAGCTCAATCGTTTTGGATTTGTAAATCATACAGCTCAAAATGCTCACCGTGTTGCCACTTTGTGCCTCTAAAATGCGCTTGGCATCGGTTTTATCTTTGGCTTTACGCAAAATCTGCCCATTCGCCGTGACCACGGTATCGGCGCACAAAACAGGCATTTCCAAGTCGTACTGCTCAAGGTAACTTTGCATTTTTCCCTTGGTTGCATGGTAGACAAAATGTGCGGGATCAGCGATGCGAAGGCTCTCCTCGTCAAACCCAGCATCTCGTTGGATGAACGGAACGCCAAACTTAGTAAGCAGTTCTGCGCGCGTAATGGAAGAGGAGCCAAGCACGATCGTTTGCATCTTAATAGCCTCGTAAAATGACGCCAAAATAGACCGAGATAACGGCTAAAAGCAGATTGAGAGGGATAAGATACTTCACCATCAAGATCACATTTTCCTCGACCTCGATGTAATTCTCTTCCTCTAAACCTTTTTTGGCTTTAAGGTATTTGAAGTACATATAAATAAAATTAAAGGCGATAAACGTCCACAGAGCCTCTTTGGTATGTACCATCACATAGGTGGTCGGATTGCCCGCTTTAAAGCCAAGCCCGATGTGCATAAACACCGATGTTATGATGATAATCAGCAACACAGGCACTAAAAAAAGAATGTAACGTCGCATCATTTTAATGCAGCTGTTAAATTTTATCTTCTCATCAGCGACATCTTCTTCCACAGGCTGAATCACAAAACGCATCACGAACATACTTCCAATCAGAAGTGCTGAACTGATCACATGCAGAAAAACGATGATTCGGCTAAAGTCCCCAAAGATCTCTATGAAAAAATCGCGCATCATTTAGCCTTGAAGAACGGATTGTGCATAGGCAAGGGCTGCTGATTTTGCCTCTTCGATTTTAGAAGCATCTTTCCCTCCTGCTTGCGCAAAATCATCTCTTCCGCCACCACCGCCACCAACGATCGGTGCGATCTCTTTAATCCACGCACCTGCTTTAATCGCAGCATTTTTAACACCTGCTGCGATCAATACTTTGTCGTCTTTGACTTGCAGTAAAAGCACTGCAACGGAGCTTTTTTCATTTTTAAGATCATCAATGCGCGCTTTAATATCGCCAGCGCCCAACACGTCGACAATGAGCTCAACACCGTTTACATGTAAAGATTCTACCGGCTTTCCAGCGTTCGCATTGAACGATTCGACTTCGGTTTTAAGGGTTTTGATCTCTTCTTTGAGACGATTGATGCCGATAAGTGGATCTTTGTGTTTCACACTCTCTTTGATCGTTTCAAGTTCGCTTCTCAAGCTTTGCGCATAAGAAAGTGCCGCACTGCCACAAATCGCTTCAATACGACGTACTCCTGCACTGACACCGCTCTCTTTTTGGATAAAAAAGCTTCCGATATTCGCCGTATTGCTCACGTGGGTTCCGCCACACAGCTCAACACTCGCATCACCAAAGCTGACCACGCGCACTTCATTACCATATTTTTCGCCAAAGAGCGCCATCGCACCACTGTTTTTAGCCTCTTCGACATTCATCAATTTTGTTTGACCTGCAACGCCACTCGCGATGACACTGTTCACAAACGCTTCAACCTTTGTGATTTCTTCAAAACTCAGTGCTTTTGGATGGGAGAAGTCAAAACGAAGTCTGTCTTTTTCGACCAAACTTCCAGCTTGACTTACATGCTCGCCTAAAATCTTGCGAAGTGCGCTGTGAAGCAAGTGCGTTGCGCTGTGATGTCTTTCGATTTCGAGGCGTGAGACATCCACACTGAGGCTTACCTCATCGTTTACATGTAAAGGTTTTTCGAGTTCCACGAGCGAAAGGTTAAGGTCGAAAAATTTCTTCGTATCGAGCACTTTTCCATACCCTTCAATGACACCCTCATCGCCACTTTGTCCACCGCTCATCGCGTAAAATGGGGTTTGTTCAAACATGACCCAACCATTTTCGTCTAAACTTTGAACCTCTTTGAAGTTTTCATCTAAGAGTGCTAAGACTTTGGTTTTGGCCTCTTTTTGCGTGTACCCAACAAAAGTATTGAGACCAAATTTTTCAAGAAGGGGTTTAAATTCACCTTGGGTTGCTTTATCGCCACTGCCTTTCCATGAAGCTTTTGAACGTGCTTTTTGCTCCGCCATTAAACTCTCAAACTCCGCTTCGTTAACGCTTAACCCTTTTTCTCTGAGCATATCCGCGGTGAGATCAAGAGGGAAACCGTAGGTGTCGTAAAGTTTAAACGCGACTTCACCGCTGAACATCGTTTTGGTATTGGGGAGTTCTTTTTCAAAGAGTTCCAGTCCTGAAGCGATGGTCGTAAAGAAGCTCTCTTCTTCATTTTTGATCTGCTCAGCGATGACCTCTTTTTTAGCGACAAGGTACGGGTACTGTTTGCCCATAAGCGCACACAAAGTATCAAGAAGTTTATACATAAATGGTTCACGAAGCCCTAGTAAATAGCCGTGTCTAACCGCACGTCTTAGGATGCGTCTGAGAACATAGCCACGCCCCACGCGACCAAAGGTTGTGCCTTGGGCTACAAGAAAAGAGACAGCGCGAATGTGATCGGCGATAACGCGGTAACTTGCACCCGTTTTATACGCATACGGTTTTCCGCAAAGCTCGGCAACTTTGTCCGTTAATGGGATAAAGAGTGAAGAGTCATAATTGCTGAAAACGCCTTCTTGCACTGCCGTAACACGCTCTAAACCCATACCCGTGTCGATAGAAGGTTTAGGAAGCGGATGAAGCACACCAGAAGAGTCTCGCTCGTACTGCATAAACACAAGATTCCAAATCTCTAAGAAACGATCACCATCGCCGCCCATATAATCCTCAGGCGTGTTAAAATTCTCAGCCCCTTGATCGATGAAGATTTCGCTACAAGGGCCGCAAGGTCCCGTATCGCCCATTTGCCAGAAGTTGTCTTTATCACCAAAGCGCATAATGCGACTCGCATCAATGTGTTTTTTCCAAATCGCTTCTGCCTCATCATCGCTCTCATGAACAGTCACCCAGAGTTTATCTTTAGGAAGTTTAAGCACTTCGGTCACAAATTCCCACGCGTGAGAGATGGCATCTTCTTTAAAGTAATCGCCAAAAGAGAAGTTTCCAAGCATTTCAAAAAAAGTATGATGGCGCGCTGTGTAGCCGACGTTATCAAGGTCATTGTGTTTTCCACCTGCACGGATGCACGTTTGACAGGTTGTCGCACGCGGAGGGTTTGGACGAGGGATTTCGCCTGTGAAAACACTCTTAAAAGGAACCATGCCTGCATTGGTAAACAGAAGCGTCGCGTCATCGGGCACAAGGGGAGAACTCTCGATAATCTTGTGACCTTTTTGTTCAAAAAACTTTAAAAACTCAGCTCTAACATCCATACTATTGTCCTAGTTTTATTATAAAAATTTATCTATTTTAACGAAAAAACCTAAAGGTTATTATTAAAGCCCCCAAAAACCGTATGAAAGAGAGGCCTACAACGTACACTTTTCACTCAGACGATACCCCACAATCCACCAACCCAGAACGACGATAATGGCACCTAAAAAGCCATTGAACGTCAGAAGGCAGAAAAGTCCCATAATGATCGCGATCATACCCAAGATATAGCTTCCAGAGAGCACACTAAAGATAGCAATGACAATGCCTGAAAGCCCTACGTAATTGAGGTAAATCACCTTGCCTAAAAGCGTTCTAAATTGACAGATAGGAAGCAGAGGATCTGCCGCGCACACAGCCACCCACGACTCTTTGACATAGACACCCTCTTTCATTGCCACAATAGCACCTGCGGCTACAATCAAAATCAAAAGTGTTCTAAAAAGACCGCACAATTTCGAGGTGGAAAGCCACAATGTTGAGCCCAAAACCATCACTAAAATGACCCAATTCAGTGCAAAATCATTACGCGCACTCTCTTGAACTAAAACCGCTAAGGCACTTAAAAACAAGATCAACCCACTCGCTTTTTCCATCAAACCATTAAGCTCTTTACGTTCGGTTGAAAAGTAAATGACCGCATACACCACAGCGATGATGCCCAGCGTTCCTAGCTCAAAGTTCAGATACCGCCCATCAAACGCTAAAGAGAGTGTCATCACAAGCACGATGCTGATGCTAAACAGATGCAAAACATCTTCCCAAAACGTTTCACCTTTGGGTTCACTGAGCGTTATAACGCTTATAAAACGCGCCATCGAACCTCGCATCGTGATCTCTTCGGCGATGAGAAAGCGCACCAGTTTAAGCCACAGTAAAAAAGCGACACTCAGACATAAAATCGCCCACGCCTCTTCCAAATTATTGCGCGAAACGATCCAATAGGCATTGGCTTGCCATGTGAGTGCTACCGAACCACCAAAGAGCGTTGTAAACCAGTACGGCGCTTTTTTGCACGAACATGTCGGCACGCCCCAAAGCCAAATCAAACCAACCAGACTGAGCGCACAACTGCTGATGAAAAGCCACAACGCATTGGGAAAGTTGGAGACAAAACCATGCAAGATGTGCTTATCGGCGCGATCGGCATCAAACAGACCCCAAAAACCGCCCACAGCCCCTTCACTCATACGTTTCCACGGTTGGTCAAATGCTTCGATAAAATTGTACTTCCAGCCACTCTCTTCCGCCATTTGGACAAAACCACGCGTGAAGATGGCTTGATTGACCGCACTTGGGTAGGCACCTTCTCGCATACGCCCTTCACTTGGCCAGCCTGTCTCACCGATGACGATCTCTTTATCAGGGATTTTTTGTTGCATCAACTCACGAATATTCTTTACATGTAAAAGCGCTTTTTCCACACTGATGGGCTTATCTTCCCAGTACGGCAAGATGTGAATCGTCACGCGATCGACCGCAGGTGCGACCTCGGGATGCTTGTTCCAAAACTCCCACACATCGGCATACGTGATGACCATATCGGGCAATGCTTGTTTTACTTCTTGGATATAGCCTACCAACTGTCCAGCACTCACATCGCGTCTTAACAACGCTTCATTGCCCACGACAACGGTTTCGACAATGTCTTTGTTCTCTTTGGCTAAACGAATCGTTGTGTCGATCTCTTTTTTCGTCAACGCCGCATCACTGCTCACCCACGCACCCAGCCACAGTTTCAGCCCATGTTTACGCGCAATCTCGGGTAACTCTTCAAGCCCAACGCTCGAATACGAGCGAATACAACTCGTAATCGTCGCCAAATGCGCCAAATCTTTGTCCATCTGCTCGGTCGAAGGACGAAACCCTTTAGGAATATCCATCGGTGACTCATTTTTGCCAAAAGGGGCATACGAGAGGCATTGCAGTTTGACATTGGAATCAAGCGTAATCAGGCTCGAAGAAGGCAAAGCCATCCAAAACCAAAAAAGCCCCAATGTGGCAAACATCGCAAGGTAAAAAAGGATCATTTTAAACGTGTGATTCATACAGCAGCACTCCATCTTTAATAGTTGCGCGATTATACTAGAAATGGGTTTAAGGGTTTACATGTAAAAGTAGAAATTGGCATGGATAAAGATATATCAACACGTATTAACCTATTCTTGAAATAAATTGAGAGTTATAAAAATGTTAGTTCTTAATTATCTACAAGCAGAATCCATTTCTTTACCACAGTTTCAATTTTAATAAAAAGAAGTTTTAGTAAACTATTGTTGATAAGCCCTTTACTTGTAGTGAGAGCTCACAACAACCAAGCGATAACCGTAGTTTTGTGTCTCAATACTCTTTTCACAAAGCTTAGTACGCAAACGCTTTACTAAAGAGCGTAGTCCTGCGATTCCCACATCTTCACCTTCCCATACATACTGTTCTATATGCTCGATTGAGACAATAATATTGGGGGTTTTGGCTAATAATGCCATCAGCCGACGCTCTTTTAATGTAAGCTTCATCACTTCATTAGATGCGTCATAAAGTAGTTCATCCTTAGGGTCGTAGCTCAAGCCATCCTGTAATTTTAAACGCTCATTGGCAGAGCAAAGCAGGTCAATTTTACGCTCCAACTCATACATGTAAAAAGGTTTTTTTAAGTAATCATGGCATCCAGCAATGTACGCTTTTTGAATCGTTTCTAACTCGATATTAGCACTGATGATGATAGCAGGCGTCCTTTTTTCACGCTGACGTATCTCTTTAAGAAGTGCTATTCCGTCCATCGTAGGAACATGAATATCCAGTACAAAACAATCGTATCCATGAGCACTTTCAAAGAGCGCTGTTTCACCATCATCAAACCAATCAACCGTATGACCCTTCTCCTCTAACATCTCTTTGATAATTTCGGCTAAATTGACATTATCTTCAAGCAATAAGATTTTCATAGCTTTTCTCCTTCGCTCTTGGAAGCTCAATACACACCTGCACACCTTGAGTTAAAGGCTCTAATGTGATTTTACCATTCATCTTACTTTCAATAATCAGCTTTGCCATATACAAGCCAAATCCATCGCCTTTCGTTTTTGTCGTAAAAAAGGGCTGAAAAAGGTTGAGTAATATCTCTTGACTTATACCAATACCATTATCTCGTATATAAACACCAACACTTTCGTCAAATTCGTGCAAATCAATACGTATATGACCTTTGGATACAAGCGCTTTTGCTTTCGCTTCTAAAATCGCATCTTTCGCGTTGTTAATGATATTGACAATAACCTGTTTAAACTCATTAGGGTATCCCCAAAGTGTATTACTTTTAGTGAGATGATTTGTATACTTCACTTCAATGGAGTCATACTTCATAGAATAGGATAGCAACGTAAGAACATCCTTGATACCTTGGTCAATATCAAAGGCTTTTGGCTCATTGGAAGGTCGTATAAAATCACGAAATCCATCAATTGTCTCGCCCATATAAATTGTTTGGGACATAATTACCCCATAAAAATTTTGAATGTCTTTACTGGTGAGTTTTCCTTTTTGATCATAATGGTGCATTTTATGAGCAACCGCTGAGAGCTCAACCAAAGGTACTTTCCATTGATGGACGATGGATGAGAGCATCTCCCCAATTTCGGCAAGTTTTGATTGTTGGATGATAAATTGGGTATTGATTTCGAGTTGCTTTTTTTCTGTCACATCAGTGATTACTGCTACAATACCGCCATTTTTACCACCTTCATCAAGAAAAATTTGACTACGCAATCGATAGGTTCGCTCTTGCCGCATAAATTCTATTTCTTGAAGTTCAAAAAGTTGCTCTTTTGTGGGCATATGACACAAGACCGTGAAAACATCGCAAATACTACGCCCAACTATTTGATCGAGTGAAAGTCCCACCATGGTACAAAAAGAATCATTGCATCCTTTGATGTACCCTTTGATATCAATCCAAAAAATGGAACTTCTAATATTATTCAGAAGGACTTGTTCCAAATAACTTTGTGCTGCCAATTTTTTTTCCATCCTTTGACGCTGATAGATGTTAATGATGGCTAAAATAAGTGAAATTAAGATAAAGGGAAAAAAGATAAATGCATACTCTACAAGCTGTCTGTGCTCTTCAAAAAAACTTTTGGGTGGATTAATAATCGTAGCTTCTTTGGGGAGCCTTGATCCATCAATGTTATATTTTTGAAGCATCTTATAATCAAATATCCATTCCGAGGGTACAACAAGCGGTTTTGATGCATCTATTTTTTGACCATCAAGATATGCTAAGGTCAATTTAGCAACAGCGACACCATTGGTATATCCACGCAATAAATAACCACCAATAATTCCTTCAGAAAGCAAAACATCACTAGCGGCAAATACAGGTGCCAAAGAAGCTTTAATCACATCACTTACTTTGTAATAAGGAATGTAATTCCCATGATTATCACGCAGTAAAGTCCCTAACATCACTGCACTATGAGGAGGTAAATGGGCAAGATCATCAGTTATTTTTTCAAGATCTCCCTCTAAATTAATGGTTGTATGAATACCCTGTGCTTCTAATTTTTGTGCTTCTTCTTGGAAAATAGAATTGATAGACATAGAATCTTTAGTTTTGTCGCTAATAATATAAACATTTTTTAAGTGCGGCATAACATGTTTTAAAAACTGCATATTAATTGCAACTTCTTTACTCTCAAAAACAAGAGGGATTTTTTCTTGTTTAATACGCTCTACATCAACACCCGGCATACTTTTTTCAATACCACAAAAGAAGATAGGAACATTTGGGAAAAGTTTATCTTTATTATTTAAAACAAATTTTACCGCAAAATCATCAACAGCAATCACGGCATCAAACTGTTGATATTTAAGTTTTGCAACAAATAAATTGTAAAGAAGAATCAAATATTCAGGATCTTCATTCTTTTTGGTATCCATATACTCCGTTGTGAGCTGATATTCTTTAAAAGGGGCTAAAACATCTTCAACACCTTGAGAGAGATGATCACTCCAACGAATACCTTTATTATAAGAGTGTAAAAGCAAAATATGTTTACTAGCGGCCTCAAGGCTTAGTGTACACATACACCATAAAAAAAGAAACAACCATGGTTTCATCTAGTTCCCTAAAATTTTTTTCATTATAACGTTCTTCTTAATATACCCCTCTTAAAGTTATTTTCATCATCAAACCTGACAACTTTTTGACAACTTATTTTTATAAGATTACTTTTATAAAACTATAAATTTCAAGGAGACCCTATGTATGAAATTAGTCGGCGACGATTTTTGCAATGGAGTGGTGCTTTAGGCGGAGGACTTGCAAGCAGTGCAATTTTACCGCTTCCATCCATTGCTGAAGATGTAAAAACAGTTCCATCTTCAAAAAAATACGATTCAATCAAATGGGCAGGTTGTACTATCAATTGTGGTAGTAAATGCCCTGTTCGTGTTTTTGTCAAAGGTGGGAAGATTGATCATATTGAAACCGATAATACAGGTGGTGATGAGTTTGGCTCACATCAAGTAAGAGCATGCCTAAGAGGACGATCAAATCGTTATCGTGTGTACAATCCAAACAGGCTTTTATACCCACTCAAACGCATTGGCAAACGAGGCGAAGGAAAATTTGCTCGTATATCGTGGGATGAAGCCTTAGAAACCATTGCTACAAAAATGAAAGAAGTTAAAGAAAAATACGGCAATGAAGCGATTTACTTAAACTATGCGACAGGAACAACCGGTGCTATTATGAACCGTTGTACCGCTGGTCCTTGGGTAAGACTTCTTTCACTCTTTGGTGGGTACCTCAACTATTATAACAGCTACTCGACAGCACAAATCACCGATGGACTGAACCATTTTTATGGCACAAGCAGAGGCAGTGATATTATGAATATTGAATACGCAAAACTTGTAGTCATGTTTGGTAATAATTCTGTCGAAACAAGAATGAGTGGTGGTGGTACAGGCTATGCGTATAAATGTGCTCTGGAACGAGGTGGTGCTAAAATTATTCATATTGATCCACGCTATTCTGATAGTTTAGTCGGAGCCTGTGATCAATGGATTCCAATAGTCCCAGGAACCGATGGTGCACTCATTGCTGCAATGGCACATGTTATGATTAGCGAAGACCTTCACGATAAAGAATTTTTGAGCAAATACTGTGTCGGATTTAGCTCTGATACACTTCCTGAGGGAACATCTGAAAACAGCTCTTATGAAGATTATGTTATGGGTAGAGGGGAAGATAAGACCGAAAAAACACCTGCTTGGGCGGAGAACATTACTAAAATATCTGCACAAACTATTATTAACCTCGCACGCGAAGTCGCTACGACAAAACCTTGTTTTATAGCGCAAGGATGGGGTGCACAACGCCAATCTAACGGTGAACAAGCTGCGCGTGCTATCGCAACACTTGCCGCCATGACAGGAAATATTGGCTCTGTTGGTACCAATCCTGGTACAAGAGAGCATACAACTGGATGGATTGAACCCGCATCGTTACCGTATAAAAATCCTATCAAAGATGCTATTCCTTGCTTTCTATGGACAGATGCTATTGTTAGAGGTAAAGAGATGCGTGACATCACTGATGGTGTACGAAAAACAACTCAACTCAAACAAAACATAAAATTCTTATGGAATACAGGCGGAAACTGCCTTATCAACCAACACAGTGATGCCAACAAAACCGCTAAGATTCTCGAGGATGAAAGTTTATGTGAATTTATTGTTGATGTGAATGTTACACGAACATCAAGTAACCGCTTTGCAGATATCATTCTTCCCGATGCCACGCCGCTTGAACAAGAAGATTTTGTGCGTTCAAGTGCTGGTTATTCGAATGACAGACCGTATATTATCTATTCACAAAAAGCGATTGAGCCTTTGGGCGAAAGTATGCCAATTTATGATATGTGTACAAAACTCGCTGAAAAATTGGGTGGAGAAACACTCAAAAATGCTTTTACCGAAGGTCGTACTCAAGTTGAGTGGTTAGAGCATCTTTGGGATGTAAAATTTAAAGATAAAGAAGGGATACCGACCTTTACGCAAATGAAAGAGATGGGTATTTTAAAATTGCCTCGCTATAAAAAGCCTTTGGTGGGATTTGAAAAATTTGTTCAAGACCCTATTGCTAATCCGCTTAAAACGCCCACGGGCAAAATTGAAATTTTCAGTACAGCACTTGATAAAATGGCAAAAACATGGATTTTGCATGAAGGTCAAGCAATCACGCCTCTTCCTATCTTCACAGAAGCGAAAGACGGACCACTTGATCCTGCACGCAAAACATACCCACTTCAAATATTTGGTTACCACTACAAAGGTCGTACACACTCTAGCTTTTGGGAGAGTGCACCTATTCGTGAAATCAATCCAGATGAACTGTGGATAAATCCTGTTGATGCTAAAGAGCGCCATATTAAAACAGGAGACAAGGTCCTTGTTTACAACCAATATGGCACGATGAGTATCGTGGCTAAAGTAACTCCCAAAATCATGCCAGGCGTGACTTCATGTCCACAAGGTGGTTGGTATAAAACGGAAAATGGCATTGATGTTGGTGGATGTATCAATTCACTGACCACACATGAACCATCAGCGATTGCCAAAGGCAATCCTCAACACTCCATCTTGGTTGAGATTAAAAAAGCGTAGAGGGAAAAATTATGGAAAAAAATAAACATTTTGGATTTTATCTTGATCAAACTCGTTGTGTGGGATGCCGCACATGTCAATTAGCCTGTAAAGATTACCATGATTCACCCATCGGTGTCAGTTACCGTCGTGTGAGTGAATACGAAGGTGGAAGTTGGATTAAAAATGAAAACAACCTTTTACAGCCTTTCAATGTTTTTGTCTATTACAGTTCCATCGCATGTAACCATTGTGATGATCCTGCATGTACAAAAGCGTGTCCCACAGGAGCGATGCATATGGGAGATTATGGCATTGTTGATGTCGATACGAGCAAATGCATCGGGTGTAAATCCTGTGCAATGGCTTGTCCTTATGGCGCACCTCAATTTAATGCACACACAGGACATATGAGTAAATGCAACGGCTGCCAAGAGCGCTTAGATGAGGGAATGATGCCTATTTGTGTTGATGCCTGCCCTTTCCGTGCTATTGAAGCGGGTCCTATCAGTGAATTGCGTGAAAAACACGGTCAAATCGCTAGTGTTGCTCCATTGCCAGCCTATGAAATTACTCGCCCAAATTTATGCATCAAACCTGAAAAAAATGCTCAACCATCTAACAAAGGCAATGGAACTGCTCATCTGCCACAAACTCTTTCGGAGGTCTCTTATGACATTGTCTAATATTATCATAGGCGAATTGCCACTGGTATTTTTTACTGTTGTTGCGCAAGCTTCCGTGGGTCTTTCATTAGTATATGCCCTTTGTACAAAACTCAGCTCTAATGCTAAAATAGACTCACGTAAAAACTTTGGTGCACTCTTTTTGGCTTTGACATGTTTTGGTATTATCGCTTCGGTCTTTCACTTAGGTGATCCTTTGCATGCTCCGTATATGATATTCCGCATGGCAGGATTTACTCAAAATGGAACATGGATTGTTTCATGGTTACCTTTAGAGATTTTAGGTATTGGCATTATGGCATTTCTTGGTATCCTTGTTATGTTACGAGGCTCCTTAATAGCTATTTATGCGCTCCCTTTTGTGGGCTTTTTGACACTGTTTGCCATGAGTGGTATCTATGGTTCTATGGCACAAATTGTTCCAACATGGAGCTTTGGATTAACCTTTTTATTGTTCTGTGCATCTGCTTTGCTCTTGGGTGGATTTACCTATCGTGCATTTTTTGCTGAAGTGACTAAAGAAATTGCACTTTCATCATTGGTAAGTATAGGTGGATTTGTTTTATTTGCACTGGCACTGCTTCTTTACACGCTCCATAATGCGGAAGTCCACATTGATGCTATTGCAAATGTATTTGGTTTAATGCATGGCTACTATGGTTGTTTTGTAGGTGGTGGACTCATCTTAACAGGTCTTGCACTGATGCTCAATATCTATCAAGACTTACTTCCAGACTGCTTTACATGTAACATGTCAAAGCTCTCTCTTGCCATTGTTTTTGTAGGCGTTTTGGCAACCCGTGTTGCTTTTTACGGGCTGATTACAACGCATTTTTTTATTGGATAAGGAGTCTAGGATGGATTATACAACACTAAGCCTTGCCGCAAATGTTTTTGCACAATTCCTAGCGTCATCTCCTGATGCTAAAACATGGCAAATGCTTAAAGAAAATCACGTTTTAGAAGAGTGGTTTATACATACGCAAACACCAACATCGGAACAAGGAACAATGTTATGGAAACGCTCCCATGGTGAGGAGAGTAGCGATACGATTGCGGCTGATTTTACACGCCTTTTTCTATGCGATGAAGAATTTTTGAAAGCACCACCTTATGCGTCCTTTTACCTTGAATCATCGGGTGAAATTTTTACACAAGAGAGCGATGATGTCCAAGCGGTTTATGATGCGTTTTCATTTAAAACGACACGGCTAACACAGGAGCCAGCCGACCACATCGCCACTCAATTGGAATTTTTAAGTTTACTGCTTAAAAGTGCGGCACAAAGTGATGCTTTTGCAAAACATATTAGCCGGTTTATAGCGATACATTTAGCCTCTTGGATGACATCATGGGCAGTGGATGTACAAAACAATGCACAGTCCTTATTTTATAGAGGTTTGGGATACCACATCCAAACCTACTATGAACTTTTAATTGAAACATTTCAACCTAATGTTGTACCACGCATTATCCATCGTAAAGCTTCATGATAAAGTGGCAAAGAACCTTGCCACTTTTTTTATATCTAACAAAATCATATAACTTTTATACTTCAAACCTCACGGAATAGTTCTTGTATAACCCTCTTCATCACACAAAAAGGATACACATGTCGATTTTGCAGTTTATTAAAGAGAATAATTTAGCGTGGCAGCCTTCTTTCAACGGCGAGATAGGTAATGGACTCGTTGGATACCGAGGCGCTTTGATCGTTGAAGAGGGAAAACAGCTCTCACCTGATCGCATCTTGCCGCCCAAAGTGCAAGCGAAACAAGTTTTGTTAGTTGCAGATGAGGCTAATGTCACTTTTTTCTCCGCTGAATTAGAGAGTATTTTGCATTTTGAAGCCTTTTTTGAGCGTTACAAAGCGTTTTTTACCCCTGCAACCTTGGTCGTGCTGTATGTCACCGATTTGGATAAAAATGGTACATTTACTTATGAAGGTGTCACGATTCATGCGTACTCTTTGGCAGAAAGCTCTGTTTGGAATGAACTGTTAGACCTCTCAGGACTCGATAAAAGTGAACTTAAAAAACTCGACAACAAGAAGAAAATCGAAGTGCTGTATGAAGGACTTTTGAAGACCGATTGTGCGGCAAAAGCGATGAGTTTTGCAGAGATACTCAGCCATAAAGGTGAAAGTTCCAAAAAAATCATGGGTGCTGTGTAACTGCTTTTTTAAAGCGCACTCTGTTTGATTTCATGCTACACTCTTACATGTAAAAGGAGTGAGCATGAAAATCAAACAACTCTGTTCTCTTAAAAAAGAGGACGTCAAAATGTACGCCAAAAAGATCATCAAGATCGTCTCAAAACCCAAATTTATCTGCGAAAAATGTGCTCGTGTCTCTAAAGATGAAAAACATTTATGCCATGCAGTGTCGCTTAAAAAGCTCTAACGCACCAACCGCACGGCACCACTATAACTTTTCGTATGAGCATCAACAACACCATTCATAAAATCAATCGTATAAAAAAGCGTTGGAATCACGTCGTCACCCTCAAGGTAAACGGACGAAGTTAGATAATTCGCACCCTCGCCTGTGTCGTGTAGTTTTCCAAATAGTGCGCTATTGATGACGGGCGTTTTACAGCGTTCATCTACCAAGCTCAAAAGCTCATCAACGCTCGGAACTCTCCATCCGTTGCCCAAAGAGCGTGCGTATGCTTCTGCTTCTTTGCGCCTTATAAGTTTTATTTCACCGACACATCCTTTGCCTTTCTGCCACTCTTCGCCAAAGGAACAACGCTTCCAGATTAATTTCGATTTTGTATCAATGACTTCGCCCTCTTTTGCGGTGAAAGTGCTCGTGTTAAAGGAACACTTCGCCATTAAACTCAGGGTTGAAATCAAAAAAATAATGACATATTGTTTCATGGATAGACCATCTTTTTGGAAACGCCGCCATCGACCACAAAGTCACTGCCTGTGATAAACCCATCTTCTCTCTCCAACAAAAAGCGCACAAGCTCAGCGATGTCACTGGGTTTGCCAACTCTGCCGCTGGGATGCCACGCGTGCTCAGCTTTAGTTGGCTCATAGGTTTCATCGGTGTTGATCCACCCAGGGCTGATGGAATTGACACTGACGTTTCCTGCCAACGAGAGGGAAAGCGCATGAGTGAGAGAAACTATGCCACCTTTGGATGCTGAATAAGGCTCCGTTCCCGCTTCGGACATAGACGCACGGGTTGACGCGATATTGATGATATGACCGTGTGTCAACAGAGGCGCAAAGGCTTGTGAAAGAAGATACGGCGCAGTAAGGTTGAGCGCGATAATTTTTTCCCAGTCCTGCAAACTCTGCTCGTTCAGAGGTTTATGAATAAACATGCCTGCATTATTGATAAGTCCATAAAGCGCTGGTATCTCATTTTTTATCTGCGTTATCGTTTCAGCAATCGCGTCACTTTGGCTAAGATCGCAACGGTAAAAGTGGCTGAAAAAGGTGTGAGAAGGAGTTTCTTGGTCGATAGCAATGATCGTATAGCGTTTATACAGTGCTTGTGCGATCGCTTTTCCAATGCCGTGTGATGCACCTGTAATCATGACATTTTGCATCCCTATTCCTTTAAAATTTCAGTACAAAAACATACCATAGGATGACTTAATCGGCACAATTTTTGCTTGCATTGAGCATGTAAATTTTCTAAGAGGGGCAATCTATGGAAACGTCTACGCGGTATCAAACCAATGTGAGTTTTATGAAACAACTGCAAACAAACAGCGACCGAACAGCGATGCAATCGCCTTACAGTGAGGATTTTGAAGCCATATACCAAGAGGCAGCTCAAAGTGATGTCAAACTCTCTACGGCTAAAGCATTTTTGAGTAATCTAAGTGAAGATGATCTCTCAACCTTGCAACACTACACGGGTCTGGCTAATGCGATTGATGTCAATTCATTGAGCGATGAAGGCGCTTACAATCTTCTCATGCACGATGCTGAAAAATATGACTTTAATGGCGATGGGATGGTGCAAGATGGCATTGCCAACAAAAGCTCCACTATCCCTACCACTATGAGTGATGCGATGAAAGCATCTTACGTCAGTGCGCTCAATTCCTTAGATGAAAGCGAACGTTTTGATGCGATGACCGCCGTTACATTAAATTCTGCGACAACAGCACTTTTATCCGTAGATGGAACAGCAAGCAGTGCAACATCAACACCGCTGACCTACGATGTACTTGCTGCTCGTATCAATGCGGTTCTTCATCCTACACAAGGGGCGTATACATCGCCTGAGATAAAAGAGACGATTGCAAAATTTTGGGAGAATTTTCAATCTTCATACAACGCCTAATCGCTCCAGCGCTTTTTACATGTAAAGCACTCTTTAGCAACTCTAAAGTACAATAGAATCTATTTTATGGAAAAGGTTCACTATGAAAAAAGCGCTTGTCCTTCTCAATATGGGAGGTCCTAATAACCTTGATGAAGTCAAAGTTTTTTTATCCAATATGTTCAATGACGCCAATATCATCACCATCAAAAGTGCTCTTTTACGCCGTTTTATCGCTTTTATGATCACCTCAACGCGTACCAAAAAAGCCCAAGCCAACTACGCAAAACTCGGAGGTAAATCGCCTTTAGTCGGCTACACCAAACAACTGGTTGCAAAGCTACAAAGCGCACTACCTGCTTTACATGTAACCTTTGCGATGCGTTACACGCCTCCCTTTTGCGATGCGTTGATTGAGGAGCTCAAAGCCAAGGGAATTGAAGAGGTTATCGTGTTGCCACTGTATCCGCACTACTCGACCACGACGACCAAGTCTTCGGTGGAAGATTTTATGAAAGTGGCGAAAGCATTGGGATTTCAAGCGCGTATCCGCGTTATTGATCGTTTTTTTGAAAACGAAAGCTACAACCGCCTTTTGGTGCAAAAGATCAAAGAAGCGTTAGGCGAGAATGACCCAACAAAGATGGAGCTTATCTTCTCCGCGCACTCTCTGCCTCAAAAAATCATTGCGAATGGCGATCCGTATGAGAGAGAAATCAGTTTACATGTAAAGCTCGTTGAGCAACTGTTGCACGAAGAAGGTGTGCAGTTTAAAGCGGTGCATTTAGCGTATCAGTCGAAGCTTGGACCGGTTAAATGGCTTGAGCCTTCGATGGAGGAAAAACTCTCAACGCTTGAGAATAAAAACGCGCTTATTGTTCCCATCTCATTTACGATCGACAATTCTGAAACGGAGTTTGAGCTAAGCCAAGAGTATGCAGAACTTGCTCACCGCCTTGGATTTGAGCGCTATATCGTGGCAAAATGCCCCAATGATGATGAGGCGTTTGTGGAGTGCATTAAAGGCTTAATTGACTAAGGCGTATTTTGAATCTCGGCTGATGGGGTTAAATAGCCGTTATCGACCAGTTTCTCGATAATCTCTTTAAAAACAGGCACCGCACTTTGCGCCGCGAAATACGCCTGTTTTTTCTTCGCTTCGCGTACCAGTACCCCAACGGTGTATTTGTTCTTTTTATCGTTGACAAAACCAAAAAAGGAACCATTGTAAATTCGCACATACTCGCCATCTTCGGCGATGTGTGCCGTTCCTGTTTTACCTCCTACTTCCAAACCTTCCATTTTCGTTCCCGTACCCGTACCTTGTTGAACGACTTTAATCAAAATCTTCTGCATACGTTTTGCCACCGAAACAGGAATGACTTGTACCTCAGGAACTTTTTCAGGGAACAGCTCTTGCCCTGTGGGAGAGACCAGTTTTTTCACCAAAGAGAGGTTGAGGAGCCTTCCATTGTTATTAAACGCGTTGTACGCCTTGATGACTTGCATAAACGTCGCATTCATACCATAACCATAGCCAACGGTTGCTTTGTAAATCGGCGAATTAAAGCGGTTAAGAGCAGGAATAACACCCGGATTTTCAAACGGAAGATCGATGCCACTTCTGACTGAAAATCCAAAATCTTTAAGCCCTTGATAAAACTCTATCGGATCAAGCTTCTGAGCGATCTGCGCCGTTCCAACGTTACTGGAGTAGACGATGATGTCTTCCGCACTGATTTTATCGGCTTTATGGGTATCTTTGATGACTTTGGTTCCCAGCTTATAACTTCCGCCATAGACATTGACGATGTCATACGGATTGATTTTATTGGCTTTAAGCAGTAGTGCAAACGTAATGGATTTCATAACGGAGCCTGGCTCATAGATGTACTCAATCGCTGAGATATTAAGCGCACCATAATCTTTCTTTTCAATTAAATCAGGATTAAAACGATTGCTCGACGCCAAGGTGATAAACTCACCCGTTTCACTGTTAATGACCGCCGCAATAATCTCTTTGGCTTCAAGGTTTTTTTGATATTTATCTAAGACATTTTCAATGATTTTTTGCATTTTTAAAGAGAGGGTTAAATGCACATCATACCCATCAAAACGACGCGAAGAGATACTGTTACCATCTAAAATAATCGCATTCGAGATGTCACGCGCCCCAATGACTAAAGAGTCTTGCACCGAGGAGAGTTTATCTTCGTAAAAGCGTTCGATGCCTTTAACCCCTGTCGTTTTTGTAATATTTTTCTGCTCCATCTTCTTCACGTAGCCTAAAATAGGCGTTACTGAATCAACGGACGGATAGAGTCTGTCTTCGCCGCTTTCAATGACGCTTAGACCGTGTAAAAAAGCGACACCTGTTTTTGGGTCTTCATAGCTTTTAAAAACTCCTAGTTTGTAAAGCTTTCGTGAGAGCTCTTGAAGGTATTTGGCACTCTTGGAGTCAATGCGATAAGACAATACTGTACTGCCGACATTGGCATTTAACGTTGCAGCAACGGCTTTGGGATCATCGCCACTGTAAAGCGAATAGAGTTTGACAAAGAGGTCAAATTTTTTGGGATCAATGTTGCGTGTATCTACAAGGGCTTTGTAGAGTTTTTGACTTGTAGCGATTTTGAAGCCATCGGAACTGATGATATTACCACGAAGGGCGTGGTTGATTTCACTGTGTTCTAATTTTGGGAGCCTTCGATCAATCGTTGCCCAATAAAAAAGGGTTCCAAGAAAGATGAGAAATCCAATAAGGACAACAACAAAGAGAAAGAGGATTTTGATTTTTTTTGCGTCAGATTGTTCCATGTAAACGGCAAAACTTAAATCTGTGTCTTCGAGATCTCTTTATAAGCACTGAGGGCTTTATTACGAATTTCTAACATCATTTTCATACTCGTTTCTGCTTTGTTAATAGCAATAGCTGCTTGGTGCAAATCTTTGACTTCGCCCGTCGCAAGATCTGCCATTGCTTTGTCACCTTTGACTTGGGTGTCGTTAATCTCTTCAAGAGAATCTTGTAAAATTTTTGAAAAATCACTACTGGTGGTATCAGTCTTCGCAACCGTAGTATTGGATGTATTGGTTAATGCTGTAAGCGTATCAATTGTACTGGCCATTTACCTTATCCTTTTAAAATATCAATCGCACTTTGTGCAATGGATTTTGCACTTTGAAATGCGGAAACGTTTGCTTGGTATGCGCGAGTTGCTTCAACAAGATTGGACATCTCAATGACAGGATTAATGTTCGGATAAGCGACATAACCCTCTTCATTGGCATCCGGATGGGAAGGCTCATATTTGTATCTAAATTCACTCTCATCGCGCACGACTTTATCCACTTTAACACTCATTATAGCAGGATTGGCATCCTCTTGCAAGAATGGGTCATCCAAGGGGTTTTCGTACTCTAACATGTTGTTATCACTGGCAATTTTGGCATTCAAGGTTTTTTTAAAATCAACCGCTTTAAAGACAACATCTTTACGTTGATAAGGTCCACCTTCACTCGTACGTGTTGTATTGGCATTGGCGATGTTAGCGCTGATCACATCCATACGAAAACGTTGTGCAGAGAGTCCGTAACTGCTAATGTCAAAACTGCTTAAATATGCCATGGTATTTCCTTATATTTTAGACGAATATTCAATAACGCTTTTAAAAATCAAACCATTTTTTTGTAGCCCTGATGCAAGCGCGTTAAACATCATTGCATTTTTACCCAACTCCGATGTCTCTACATCTAAATCGACCGTATTGCCATCATTCCTGGCCATGTGTCCGTCTCTTAAATAAACGGTTGATTGGGTGCTATCAAAACCGCTGGTTCCACTAAGGTGTGACGCATCGGTTTGCGCCATTTCGAGCTTCGTTGCAGCGCTGTTTTCACCATAAATGGCTTTTTTCTTCTCAATCAAGGCTGTTTCAAAATCAACATCGCGTGCTTTGTAAAAAGGGGTGTCGATGTTAGCAATATTGCTTGAAACGAGATCTTGTCTCAAAGCTCTTGCGCTAAGACCTGCTTCTAAAAGTGTATTTGATTTAGAGGTCACAAAGCCCATTTTTCGCCTTTCTTGATGAGATACTTTATGTAAGCAAATTGTATTCCAATTTACGTCATAATGAGGTTTAATCTATTTTAATGTACAATCACAAAAATCCCAAAATCATACACTAAGAAACCATGGAAACAGATAAAATACTTTTTTCACTTTGCAGCTTTGCCATCTTCGTAGGCATTGTTTTTTCACTGTCTCTGCCCGTGTTCACGACACTCTTCTTTGACTATTCTGAGTACCATTTTTTTATCCGACAATTTGCTGTTGGCATGATCTGCATCACCATTATGTGGGCGCTTTCACAAATTGATCCTGACAAATTTCTCATCCATATCGGCTTTACCATTTTTTTCAGTTGCCTTTTTTTGATGGGCGTGATGCATTACCTCCCCGAGTCCTTAGTCACCTCCGCAGGTGGCGCAAAACGGTGGATCAGGCTTCCTGGATTTTCACTCGCACCCGTTGAGTTTTTCAAAATTGGTTTTGTCTACTTTTTGGCGTGGAGTTTTGCACGAAAACTCAATAACAATAAAAAAACACTCAAAGAAGAGATGACGCTTATTTTGCCTTATTTAGCCGTTTTTGTCTTGGTCATTTATTTGATCGCCGTTATGCAAAATGACCTCGGACAAGTGGTGGTTCTCGCACTCACCCTTGCGGTTATGGCATTTTTTGCAGGAACCAGTCTACAACTTTTTATGCTTGCGATGTTAGGCTCTATTTTTGTCTTTCTGATCGCTATTTTTAGCTCTACGCACCGTATTATTAGGATTAAAACATGGTGGGCAACGATTCAAAATATGGTTCTCTCGCTTTTTCCTGAAAATATTGCAGCAGTCCTTCGTGTGGAAGATGCCCCTGAGCCATACCAAATCTCACACTCACTCAATGCGATTAAGCACGGTGGACTTTTTGGTGAAGGCATTGGAAACGGTATGTTTAAACTAGGCTATCTCAGTGAAGTGCATACCGACTTTGCGCTTGCCGGCATTGCTGAAGAGCTTGGAGCGCTTGGCGTAACGATTCTTACGCTTGTGATCATCACCATTATTTACCGCATCTTTAAAATTGCGAGTCGAAGCGTCAATAAGGTCTACTATCTCTTCTCTTTAGGCATCGGACTTTTAATTGTTTTCTCATTTTTAATGAATGCGTATGGTATTACCTCCATTACGCCAATCAAAGGTATTTCCGTTCCCTTTATCAGCTACGGAGGAAGCTCCATCTTAGCGCTCTCTGTAGGCATTGGAATGGTGCTAATGATCAGCAAAAAGGCAAAATTATGATCGCGATAACAGGAGGAGGCACAGGTGGGCATCTTGTGATCGCACGTGCCATTAAAGAAGAGCTCAACAGACGTGGTATCAAACCCATTTACATTGGCTCCACAGTAGGACAAGATCAAGCATGGTTTGAACACGATGCTGGTTTTGAAAAAACCTACTTTCTTGAGAGTCAAGGCGTTGTCAATAAAAAAGGGGTTCGTAAGCTCCTTGTTCTCTTCTGCATTCTTCGTTCCGCCTTTACATGTAAAACACTTTTTAAAAAACATCAAATTGATGCTCTCTTCTCTGTAGGTGGCTATTCAGCAGCTCCTGCCTCTTTTGGCGCACTTATGTGTGGTATTCCTTTGTACATTCATGAACAAAATGCGATTCAAGGGAAACTCAATTCGCTTCTACGCCCGTTTTGCAAAGCTTTTTTTAGCTCGTACGATCAAGCGGCAATACAAACGAGTTATCCTGTGAGTGAAGCCTTCTTTGACATCGCCAAAGAGCGCAAAGAGCTCAAAACCATCATCTTCCTAGGAGGAAGCCAAGGTGCATCGTTTATCAATGCGCTTGCTCAAAAAATGGCACCCTTGTTGCACCAAGAAGGTATTTCCATTATTCACCAAACAGGGCAAAAGGAGTTTGAAGCGATGAAAGCATTTTACGCTCATGCAGGCATTCCTGCCGATGTGTTTGATTTTTCCAAAGAAATCCCTACAAAACTAGCCTGCGCTGATTTTGCCATCAGTCGCTCAGGTGCAAGTACCCTCTGGGAGCTTTGCGCGGCGGGTGTACCCGCTCTGTTTATTCCCTTACCTCATGCAGCCGCCAATCATCAGTATTTTAATGCGAAAGCACTCGCCGATCAAAACGTAGCGCTCATCCTTTCACAAAGCAGTGAATGGGAGCCCAAAGCGCTTTTAGAGCAGATCCAACAGCTTGATCTTCTTAGCGTGTCGCAGCGCTTAATGCAGATGATCCAAACAGGGGGAGCCAAAGAAATTGTCGATATCATGTTACACCCCAAAACAAAGGAGAAACCATGCTAGAAAATCTTATCGTTCGTATTGCAACCAGAGATGATGCCAAAGAGATCGCAACATTTAACGTTCTTTTTGCCAAAGAAACTGTCAATAAAAATGTTCCTTTAGCCCTCACCACCGAAGGTGTTCATCAAGTCTTTGCAAAATTCCATAATGGGTTTTATATTATTGCCACCATTGAAAATGTCATTATTGGATTGGCTATGATCACGAGAGAGTGGAGTGATTGGAATAACGGTGCTTATTACTGCATTCAGAGTATTTTTGTCACGGACCATGAGCATGAAAAAGAGATTCACGATGCACTTTTAGATAAAGCAAAAGTATTAGCCAAAGAGCATTACGATGTATGTGGCATCAGACTTTATGTGCATAAAGACGATAAAGCAACCCAAAAATCTTATGAAGAGTTAGGGTTACAAAAAACAAAATACCGATTATTTGAAGAGACGTTTTAATCACATCAATAACACAGTGTATCTGAAAATGGAAAGTGCTCTGAATATCTAGTGAGGAGTTGACTTTAAACGAAGTGGTGCGCCCGAAGGAATTCGAATCCCTGACCTCCGGTACCGCAAACCGATGCTCTATCCAGCTGAGCTACGAGCGCACATTTCTCTTTTGAGGTCGGTATTATAGCTTAGCTAATATAAATTATGTATTAAAAAAAGAGCCAAAATGTCATTTAGCGTTCAAAAATCTCTCAAAACATCCCTAAAAAGTTCCTGGACAATCCTAAAACTGATTGTTCCTATTTACATTTTGGCGGATGTTCTCTTTTATTATAACCTTCTCTCTCACATTACGTTTATCTTCAAACCGCTTGTTTCACTTTTGGGGCTTCCTCAAGAGGCAGCACTTGCCATTGTCAGTGGTCTCTTCCTCAATCTTTATGCGGCCATTGCGTTTGCAGCACCACTGGGACTTGACGCTAAAGAATGGACGGTTTTGGCTCTCTTTTTAGGGATAGCCCATGCTCTTATTGTTGAAACAGAGATTATGAAACGATTAGGACTTTCAAGAATCTACTCCATTCTTTTACGACTAAGTGTGGGGTTACTTGTCGGCGGACTCACCTCAAAACTTCCTCAGAGTTGGTTTTCAAGCGAGATTTTCAAAGAGACAATAACCCCCGAACATCCTGTCTATCAATCGCTTTTTGATCTGTTGCAAAACTCGCTGTACGAATCCCTTTCGCTATCACTTAAAGTCATTGCACTGGTAACACTGCTCATCTTTTTTCTTGACTTCATTAAATCACTTCCTATCATTGAAAAGCATTCACACAAAGTTAACAGTGGTTTTTCGATCACGGTAGGTGTGATTTTAGGAATTACGTATGGTGCAGGTATTTTGATTTCAGAATATGAAAAAGGTGTTTTACAAAAAAAGGAAATTCTTTTTATTGGAACCTATTTAATGATCGCTCATGCGATTATTGAGGACACACTTCTTTTTGTCATTTTTGGGGCAAATCCTTGGCTTATCGTAGGATTACGTTTAGCTTTTGCAACATTGATTGCTTATTTAATCGTAAAATATTCTAAATTTACTTAAACTCTTGCGTGTATACAATATCTAACAACTCAATAAAATTTGCAGGATCACTGTAGCCTGCAAATTCATCTATAATGCTAAGATCACGTGGTGATAAAATCAAATTAGTAGGAAAATACTTTACATGTAAAGCTTGTGGCAATGTTGGGTCTTCTCCATTAATGCTTACATGTAAATAGTTTTTAGCAATGTGCTGATTAAATTTTGGTACATCAAAAATATCTTTTTGCATCTTAATGCAATACGGACATCCCTCTTTTTCAATACTTAAAAGAATGAGTTTATTTTCCCTCAGCGCTTTTTGACGCTCCATTTCTAAAAATTCAGCTTTTAAACAGAGTGTACTTAGCATAACCATCATTGCAATTTGAAACCATTTTTTCATTGACGAATCACTTTCTTTTTTTGTTGAATCAATAAGCCCATTATAATAAAAATCAACCCAATAAAGGTAGAAAAGAGAATAGTCTCGCCTACAAAAAAAGCGATAAAGAACAAAGACAAAAAAGGAGAGATAAAAATAAGATTTGCAATTTTTGCAGTATTTGTGCTTAGTTTCATCGCTTGTAACCATAAAATAAAGGTAATCCCCATCTCAAAAACCCCAATATACAGTGACCCTAAAAAACCATAGAGGTTGAAGGTGAGAGGATGCGACGTTAAAAGCGCATAGAGTAAAATAGCAGGAACACCAAAAAGAAAATTGATAAAAAGACCAACCAGTGGGTCTACATGTAATTTAGTATTGTAAAGCCAATAGAGTGACCAAAGAACGGTCGAAAAAAGCGCTAGGAATACACCTGTGATGCTTGTGAACGAAAAATTCCAAAGATCACCATGCGTCGAGATGACTAAAACGCCACAATAACACATAAGCCCTGCTAGAAAATCATAGAGACTCAATTTCTGTTTTAAGATAAACACAGACAGATACGTCAATGTCAATGCCCATGTATAATTAATAGGCTGTGCCTCTTGGGCAGGCAAAAGCTCATACGCGCGAAAAAGGATTAAATAGTAGATAAACGGATTGATTAAGCCTAACAATGCAAGTTGCAAATAGATTTTTTTTGAATAAGTTAAAAGAGTGTAAAACTTTTTTTGATACACCATAGCAGTAAAAAAGACGCATAATGAAAAAAAAGAAGCATACAGAAGAAGTTCTAACGCATCAAAATGGGCTAATGTCAGTTTAAAAGCACTCGCAACGGTTGACCAAAGGAGAACAGCAGAAATAGCAAATAAATAAGCTTTTGATTGATTTTTTTCCAAGGAAGACCGCCTTTGTATAAGACGAAATGAAAGAATAAGGATGTAGAAGAATCACGGAACTGGCAGCGACCTACGTTTCCATCCCAGTAAGGGAAAGTATTATCGGCGATGAAGAGCTTAGCTTCCTGGTTCGAAATGGGACAGGGCGTTTCCTCTTCTCTATAGCCACCAGAATCGTGAATTAAATGGTAAAAATAGGGGTCAGTTGTTAAACTTTAATACCTTTAGGTTTAAAGTTTTGCCCTGACTCCCATCAGATTACCGCTTAATTCACCATTCTATTGGTGAGTTTTAGTATTGTCTAGTCAACAGAACACTTTACACTTAATAAGGAAGTGAAATAGCATTATCATACGTAATAATATGTAAGCCAAACGACCTATTAGTACTGGTCAGCTAAAGGGCTCTCACCCATTACACACCCAGCCTATCAAACATGTAGTCTTCATGAGGTCTTCAGGGAAAGTTAATCTTGGAGTTGGCTTCCCGCTTAGATGCTTTCAGCGGTTATCACATCCGAACATAGCTACCGGGCGATGCTCTTGGCAGAACAACCCGTACACCAGTGGTTCGTTCAACCCGGTCCTCTCGTACTAGGGTTAACTCTCCTCAACTTTCCTACGCCCACGGCAGATAGGGACCGAACTGTCTCACGACGTTCTGAACCCAGCTCGCGTACCGCTTTAAATGGCGAACAGCCATACCCTTGGGACCTGCTCCAGCCCCAGGATGCGATGAGCCGACATCGAGGTGCCAAACCTCCCCGTCGATGTGAGCTCTTGGGGGAGATCAGCCTGTTATCCCCGGGGTACCTTTTATCCTTTGAGCGATGGCCCTTCCACACAGAACCACCGGATCACTATGACCGACTTTCGTCTCTGCTCGACGTGTATGTCTCACAGTCAAGCTGGCTTGTACCATTATACTCTACGAACGATTTCCAACCGTTCTGAGCCAACCTTTGTAAGCCTCCGTTACTTTTTAGGAGGCGACCGCCCCAGTCAAACTACCCACCAGACATTGTCCTGAACATAGATAATATGTCCCAGTTAGCTATCAGAATAAAGAAGAGTGGTATCTCAACAATGGCTCAGATGCAACTGGCGTCACATCCTCAAAGCCTCCCACCTATCCTGCACATCTTTATCCCAACAGCAGTGTCAAGCTATAGTAAAGGTCCACGGGGTCTTTCCGTCTTGCCGCGGGTAGGAGGAATTTTCACCTCCACTACAATTTCACTGGATTTCTGGTCGAGACAGCTCCCATCTCGTTACGCCATTCATGCAGGTCGATATTTAATCGACAAGGAATTTCGCTACCTTAGGACCGTTATAGTTACGGCCGCCGTTTACTGGGGCTTCGATCAAGAGCTTCGCTTGCGCTAACACCATCAATTAACCTTCCAGCACCGGGCAGGCGTCACACCCTATACATCCTCTTACGAGTTAGCAGAGTGCTGTGTTTTTGGTAAACAGTCGGGAGGGACTCTTTGTTGCAACCTTTTCCGCTTTCGAGAGCAAGTCTCTATACAGAAGGAGGCACACCTTATACCGAAGATACGGTGCTATTTTGCAGAGTTCCTTAACCAGAATTCTTCCACGCGCCTTAGAATACTCATCTCACCCACCTGTGTCGGTTTACGGTACGAGCAATTACAGATATACTTAGAAACTTTTCTTGGCTCGACGGCATCAACGATTCACCATCCACTCCGAAGAGCATCAAGTGCCTGTCAGGTCTCGAATAAAAGATTACGGATTTGCCTGTAATCTAATCTACACCCTTCGAACAACTATTCCATCAGTTGCCTCGTTTAGCCCTAAGCGTCCTTCCATCGCGCTCTATAATTGGTGTTGGAATATTAACCAACTTTCCATCGTCTACCCCTTTCGGACTCGACTTAGGTCCCGACTAACCCTACGATGACGAACATCGCGTAGGAAACCTTGGGTTTTCGGCGAACGGGATTCTCACCCGTTTTATCGCTACTCATGCCTGCATACTCACTTCTAGCCGCTCCAGCGCTCCTTACCGGTACACCTTCAATGCTGACTAGAACGCTCTCCTACCACTTGAAATAAATTTCAAATCTACAGCTTCGGTGGATAACTTTAGCCCCGTTATATTTTCCGCGCAGAATCGCTAGACCAGTGAGCTGTTACGCTTTCTTTAAAGGATGGCTGCTTCTAAGCCAACCTCCTGGTTGTTTGAGCAACTCCACATCGTTTTCCACTGAGTTATCACTTTGGGACCTTAGCTGGTAGTCTGGGTTGTTCCCCTCTTGACGACGCATTTTATCACCCGCCGCCTGACTGCCATGATTACACTATGGGTATTCGGAGTTTGACAGGGTTTGGTACCTTGGTATAGGCCCTAGCCCAATCAGTGCTCTACCCCCCATAATTACAACATGACGCTATACCTAAATATATTTCGGAGAGAACCAGCTATCACGAAGTTTGATTGGCCTTTCACCCCTATCCACAAGTCATCCCAGGACTTTTCAACGTCAACGAGTTCGGTCCTCCACTAGCTCTTACACCAGCTTCAACCTGCTCATGGATAGATCACTTCGCTTCGGGTCTGCAGCATCTGACTAATTCGCCCTATTAAGACTCGCTTTCGCTACGGCTCCGAGTTTTCTTAACCTCGCCAGATACCACAACTCGCAGGCTCATTATGCAAAAGGCAGTCCATCACCCTGATAAATCATAGGGCTCTGAATGATTGTAAGCAAATGGTTTCAGGTTCTATTTCACTCCCCTCACTGGGGTTCTTTTCACCTTTCCCTCACGGTACTGGTTCACTATCGGTCTGTAAGTAGTATTTAGGGTTGGGAGGTGGTCCTCCCGGCTTCAGACAGAATACCACGTGTTCCGCCCTACTCAGGATACTGCTAAGATGAATCTAGATTTCGTATATGGGACTATCACCCGCTATGGTTAACCTTTCCAGGTTACTCTACTACCTATCATCATTCTACAACGCAGTCCTACAACCCCTGTTGCAAGCAACAGGTTTGCCCTCTTCCAAGTTCGCTCGCCGCTACTATCGGAATCTCTATTTGATTTCTCTTCCTCTGGCTACTGAGATGTTTCACTTCACCAGGTTCGCTCCCCGCAGGGTAACTGACATTACTGTCAGCTGGGTTGCCCCATTCGGAAATTTACGGATCAAAGCTTCTTGACAGCTCCCCGTAACTTATCGCAGTCTAGTACGTCCTTCATCGCCTCTTACAGCCTAGGCATCCACCATTCGCTCTTAATAGCTTACCTATTTGTATTCTAATGCACATTTCACTCCCTTATTAAATGTAATTAAACATTAAACAAGTTGTAAATTGTTTTTTTTGCGTTTTGTTGACTTTGACAATAATAAATTAAATAACATCTTTATGTTCTTTCATCAGATAGCAAAGCTATCTTAAAGAACCAAACCTAAAGCACAACGCAAAGCGTCGTATTCTAAATTGTAGAACATAAACTTAGACTAAAAAGTCTAATATAAAAACAATACAAATTGTTCTTATATTAGACGTTGTGTCTTCATTCTCACTAACAATGTCTCTTGGCAATCTTTCACCATCTCTTAAAAAATGGTGGAGAATAGCGGGATCGAACCGCTGACCTCCTGCGTGCAAAGCAGGCGCTCTCCCAGCTGAGCTAATTCCCCATGGTGGGCTTAAGAGGACTCGAACCTCTGACCTTACCCTTATCAGGGGTACGCTCTAACCACCTGAGCTATAAGCCCCTTTTTCATTCAATCTCTCAAAACTAAATAAGCTTCCCTAGCTATGCTCGCCGGAGCACCATTGTGAGATAGTGCCCCTATACTCTAGAAAGGAGGTGATCCAACCGCAGGTTCTCCTACGGTTACCTTGTTACGACTTCACCCCAGTCGCTGAACCCACCGTGGTCGGTAACTAGTTTAGTATTCCGGCTTCGGGTGAATTCAACTCCCATGGTGTGACGGGCGGTGAGTACAAGACCCGGGAACGTATTCACCGTAGCATATCTGATCTACGATTACTAGCGATTCCAGCTTCATGAAGTCGAGTTGCAGACTTCAATCCGAACTGAGACTAGGTTTTAAGATTTGCTCCACTTCGCAGTATCGCGTCTCTTTGTCCTAGCCATTGTAGCACGTGTGTAGCCCTGGCCATAAGGGCCATGATGACTTGACGTCGTCCTCACCTTCCTCCTCCTTACGAAGGCAGTCTGATTAGAGTGCTCAGCCGAACTGTTAGCAACTAATCACGAGGGTTGCGCTCGTTGCGGGACTTAACCCAACATCTCACGACACGAGCTGACGACAGCCGTGCAGCACCTGTCTCTAAGTTCTAGTAAACTAGCACTCCTCTATCTCTAAAGGATTCTTAGGATATCAAGGCCAGGTAAGGTTCTTCGTGTATCTTCGAATTAAACCACATGCTCCACCGCTTGTGCGGGTCCCCGTCTATTCCTTTGAGTTTTAATCTTGCGACCGTACTCCCCAGGCGGCACACTTAATCTGTTAAGTGCATTACTGCAATGACTAGCATCGCAACAACTAGTGTGCATCGTTTAGGGCGTGGACTACCAGGGTATCTAATCCTGTTTGCTCCCCACGCTTTCATGCCTCAGCGTCAATAATGTTCCAGTAGATCGCCTTCGCAATCGGTATTCCTAGTGATATCTACGGATTTTACCCCTACA
The DNA here is from genome assembly GCF_001723605.1 of Sulfurospirillum halorespirans DSM 13726. Lineage (NCBI taxonomy): Bacteria > Pseudomonadati > Campylobacterota > Epsilonproteobacteria > Campylobacterales > Sulfurospirillaceae > Sulfurospirillum > Sulfurospirillum halorespirans. The sequence continues at coordinate 2,093,894 of NZ_CP017111.1, forward strand.
CCACTAATTCCATCTACCTCTCCCATATTCTAGGTAACCAGTTTCGAGAGCAGTTCAACGGTTGAGCCGTTGGATTTCACTCTCGACTTGATTTCCAGCCTACGCATCCTTTACGCCCAGTGATTCCGAGTAACGCTTGCACCCTCCGTATTACCGCGGCTGCTGGCACGGAGTTAGCCGGTGCTTATTCATAGGGTACCGTCATTATCTTCCCCTATAAAAGGAGTTTACACACCGAAATGCGTCATCCTCCACGCGGCGTTGCTGCATCAGAGTTTCCTCCATTGTGCAATATTCCCCACTGCTGCCTCCCGTAGGAGTCTGGACCGTGTCTCAGTTCCAGTGTGCCTGATCATCCTCTCAGACCAGGTATGCGTCATAGCCTTGGTAGGCCATTACCCCACCAACTAGCTGATACAATAAAGCCCCATCCTTTAGCGATAAATCTTTCCCAACTGATCTTAAGATCAGAAGGAGTATGGGGTATTAGCAGTCGTTTCCAACTGTTGTCCCCCACTAAAGGGCAGGTTAGCTATATATTACTCACCCGTGCGCCACTAACTTAATAAGCAAGCTCATTAAGTCCGTTCGACTTGCATGTGTTAAGCACGCCGCCAGCGTTCACTCTGAGCCAGGATCAAACTCTCCATAAAATTTATGAAGTGTCTTCATTTGACTTAAAGTATCTCTTTTTTAGTAAAGAGTTGATAATCTCTTTTTTCGCGTCACTGACTAAGGTCGCTTATTTAGATTTCAAAGATTGAATTTGACATTGTTAAAATGGTAATGAACTTGAAGCAAATCCCCTACTTTGGGTGCTTCTCTTTAACCCCGTTCTCTCAAACGAGGACGAAATTATATATCCATACACCTTAAAAGAAGATTAAACCATTTTAGGGATATTGATTAGTAATTTTGGGAAGAAATATAGGTGTAGCCTGTTTCTGGTTTTATGGTTATTGTTACGTTTTGATTGCCATTTGTAAGCGTTATGTTACAATCTTGAGATATTAATCTATCTGCTAATGGATAAGGAGATATAAAACTATGAAATGTCCCTTTCAAAGGTCGACCTAAATAATCAAAAGCTATTCTTGTACTACCAGATAATTGACAACTATTTGATAGTGTAACACTCTGGACACTATATTTTTTTTTGATATTAAGTTCGCTAGTCAATCTTTCTTCTGATGAATTATCAAATGTTGAATAACTTGTACCTATTAGGTATAGATTACTGTTTAGAGGGTTCTTCGCAACACTGACACTTGTATATGTACTATTCGCTTTAGGGCTTCCTTGATACTGATTCGTACTAGATGGGGTATCAGAAAGTATTGAATACGATATAGTATTATTAGCTGTAAGGGACAACAACAATTGCCAACGTCTTTTATACCATGATGAATCATTCGGATCAAACTTATCATCCTGCATCGCAAGATGTTGCGTATACCTAATATGACTAACAACTTGATCAGCAGCTTCTCGAAGAGGATTGCGTTGAAAGCTTGATGCTGCGAAATACGATAAAATGCCTACGACAACAATGACAAATACCAGTTCAAGCATCGTAAACGCTTTTTTCATCTTCTTGTCCTCTTTTTAGTTAACGCGGTAGAGATAAAAAGTCTTAACGACTTTACCATAATAGGCAATATCAATCTTCTCATGCCCTTCTTCTATTTCTGGTTGAGTTGTGAGTTTATAATTTTTACCTTGGCCTATGCCATAAAACTTCAGTCTTAGAGCCATTTTATCATCTTTCATCATCACCTTTGTGACGTCTTTAGCTTTGAGTGCATCAGCTAGCTCTTTTGCAATATTGTATTTAATAGCAAAATGCTTTGTTGGTTCGTCCATCAGTGCGTAGAGTGGTTTATTGAGAAAGATAAGCATCGTGTTAAACACCAAAGAGACAAGCACGAGTCCAAAGAAAAACGTATGAAGTTTACGAAAAGCTGGAAGCCTGACACGATAGCTGTTGAAAAAGACTTTCACCATTAAGGGAACCGAAAGCACGACAAAGGGAGCAAAATCTTCAAGCAACAATCGTTGTCGCATAGAAAGAAGCAAGGATACGATAAGCGAGAAGAAAGAGATATACCATAAAAGTGTTTTTTCCTCTTTAATCAAAATGCGGTACATCGCGTAAACAAAATATAAAAAGAGTAATGGTGAAAAAATAACCGCATAAACACCCAAAGTATCAACAAAATACCCTTTTGGTTTTCCCCCTATATCAAACCCATACAGGTACATGGAGGCGCTAAATAAGATAAGCGTTAAGATCAAAAGATCGGTTTTGCGTTGAAAAAGGGCATAAATGAAAAGAGCAATGAAAAAAATACTAAACGAGTTATCGATAAAAAGAGCAGCGATAAGCACAAAATGTGAAGCGATTTTGTACTCTTTGAGGTATAAATAGGTAAATAATAAACTAAATAAAATAAGTACAATGCCACTATTGACCAAAAGGGCAACACCATTTACCCCGGGCAAAAGAGCGTAAATAGCAACCGAAACAATACGATCTACCCGTTTTTTTAAAAAAAGTTTGCCTATTTTATAGAGCAAAATAATAGATATAAGATGAAAAAGAATAAAAGGCAAGCGCAATGCAAAATCATTTTGCCCAAAAAGTTGTGTTGAAGTAACGGCTAGGTAGTGAACAAGATTGGTGCCATAAAAAAACGTATTGGCTTCATCATAGCTAATAGAGATGCTCTGCGTACCATAGGAGAGCAACGCACCACTGAGAACAAGAATAAGGAGTAAAAAAAGTCTTTCTCTCATAGTTTTAAAAAGTTATTTAAGATGGCATGTCCGTGCTCACTCAAAATGGATTCTGGGTGAAACTGTACGCCATAGATCTGTTTGTCTTTAATTTGCAGTGCCATAATCTCATGATCGTCCGTGCTATACGCGGTTGGAACGACTACGTCAGGCAACCCTTCTTGCTCAACGGTCAATGAATGATAACGCGTTGTCGTAAACATTTCAGGAAGTCCATCAAACAGACAGCTGTTGTGAAGTTGTTTCGTAATAGACGTTTTGCCGTGCATCATGCGTTTAGCACGCACTACTTTACCACCAAAGGCTTGCCCAATGGCTTGATGCCCTAAACAAATGCCTAGAATGGGGATTTTGCCACCAAAGTATTTGATGACATCTAAGCTCACACCTGCTTCATTTGGCGTTGCAGGGCCGGGAGAGATAATAATTTTTTCTGGGTGTAATGCCTCGATCTCTTCGATACTCAGCTCATCATTGCGAATCACTTTAAGATCAGCCCCGAGTTCTAAGCAATACTGCACAATGTTGTAGGTAAAACTGTCGTAGTTATCTATCATCAATACCATTTGTCTTTTTTCCCTCAAATGCTCCGATTTTCAGGAGCTTTTCTATGTAATACACCTTGTTAAAAACCTAGGTTTCTACCCTATTTCTACACGAAAGCGTAAAGATTGATTATTGTATCAATTTTTGTGTTGTTTTAAAATTAAGATGCTAAAGAGTTGGAAGAAATAGCTGGCAGAAGAAAAAAACGCTCGGACCGGGCAATCCGAGCGTTGGTCTTAAAAATTGGTAGGTTCTACACAAAAAGGAGGTATGTGTCTTACATGTAAAAGTATAGACGCTTAGCTTAAACAAGATATGAACCATTCGTTAATAAAACCTAAACCTATAAACATCGTTCACATTCTTTACATGTAAAGCCTAATCAATCCGTTTATAGATCACCCAAGCGATCCAAGTTGCGATGATTCCTGTGCCAATGGCTGCTGCCAAAAAGACTTCAGGGATTCGCCATGAAGCGTCCAATAAAACCATCGTAAGCACCGCACCAAGAACCATAAACAGAGCGTTTAAGATGTTGTTGGCGGCGATGATGCGTGAGCGAAAGGCGGGGTCACTTTTGCTTTGCATGATGGCGTAAAGCGGTACGCTAAAGAGTCCGCCAAAAAGGGCTATGAGCGTTAAGTCAATAAGGATGTGCCAAAAGGTGCTATTTGAAAAAAGGTCTTCGACCGGTACAAAGCTCGAAGAGGTCAGCGCAAAGTCGATTCCAAAAAACGCCATGCCCAACGCACCTAGTATGATCAAAGAAGGGCGAATGGTATGGTGGCTGAGTTTCTCGCAGAGAAAAGAGCCCACGCCGATGCCGATGGTAAAAAGACTGAGTAAGAGCGTTACGGTCGTTTCATCGCCCACTAAAACGATTTTGACAAAGGCAGGAAACTGCGAAAGTAAAAGTGCGCCGTAAAGCCAAAACCATGAAATGGCGATGATGGAGAGAAACACCGTTTTGTTTGCGTAGGCAAGTTTGAGTGTTTGTGCTGTTTGGGCGAAGATATTGTACGAAAGACTCATCTGCGCACTCAACGAAGGTGCTGTGGGAATGTAGCGACTGCACATGTAGCCAAGGAGTGCGATTGCCATGCCCATTATGCCTGCGATGATGCCGCCATATTCGGAAGCAGCGATAAATCCACCGCCAAGCGTTCCAAGTAAAATAGCGCCAAACGTTCCAGACTCGACCAACGCGTTTGCCATGACCAGTTCATTTTCACCCATGTGTTGGGGAATGATGGCGTATTTGATGGGTCCAAAAAGCGTTGAGTGCAACCCCATGCCAAAAACCACAACCAACAGCAGGCTGAACCAGTGCATGTAAAAACCAAGGGTGGCGATGCTCATCAAGCCAAACTCCAAAATCTTGACAAGGCGTGCTAAAGCGGCTTTGTCGTATTTATCCGCGAGGGCTCCTGCAAGCCCTGAAAAGATGAAAAAAGGCACGATAAATATTGCCCCAATGAGTGGCGCTAAAATCCCCAAGGGCAAACTCGTCCATGATGCTGCGTGAAACGTCACCAAAATGGCGAGGGTATTTTTGAAAATGTTGTCGTTAAACGCACCTAAAAACTGCACCACAAACAAAGGTGCAAATCGCTTTGTTTTTAAAAGATAAAAGGAGCTCATGCTATCTCGCTTGCCATGGATTTTAAAGTGACATAATCGGTCTTGCCCGTGCCCAAGAGCGGAAGTACTTCCACATGGACGATCTTTCTTGGTACGGCGATTTCGGGGTAACCGTTGTTTTGCGCACTTTTTTGCAACGCTTCGCGGGTTAAGTTTTTATCGGTTGTAAACAGCACGATCGCTTCGCCTCTGGCGACATCAGGGATAGATGAGCTTGCATGTAAAAAGCCACTGGAGGTCAACGTCGCTAGTTTTTCCACGGACTCTAGGGAAATCATCTCACCTGCGATTTTAGCAAAACGTTTGACACGCCCTTTGATCTGCACAAACCCAGCCTCATCAATGCTCACGATGTCGCCTGTGTTGTACCAGCCCTCGCCTGCTTCGGAGGTCGGCTTTTCCAAAATGCCCGGTTTTTCAGCACGCAAATACCCGCTCATCACATTGGCACCTTTTACATGTAAAATTCCGCCCTCCTCGATGCCAGGAACGGGAATCAGTTTATGCTCAATGCCCGGCAAGATCTGCCCCACCGTGCCTTTTTTGTACGCCATCGGTGTATTGACCGCGATGACGGGCGCTGTTTCGGTTGCACCATACCCTTCAAAGATGCGCAAACCAAACTTCTCAAACCAAAGCTCGCGCACGTTTTCAGAGAGTTTTTCAGCCCCAGCGATGACATAGCGTACTTTATAAAAGTCATACGGATGCGCGTGTCGTGCATAGTTGTGCAAAAAGGTACTCGTACCTAACAAAATCGTGCAAGACCTGTCATACGCGATCTCAGGAATGACACGGTAATGAAGCGGCGAAGGGTACATAAAAAGGTGCATTCCTCTAAAAATCGGAAGCAGTGAGCCTGCGGTTAGACCAAACGAGTGGAAAATCGGCAGGGCGTTGAGCATTTTATCTTCCGTGGAAAAATCAACGATAGAGCTAATTTGAGCGATATTGGCAAGCAATGCTTCGTGGGAGAGCACCACCCCTTTAGGTTTTCCCTCACTGCCTGAGGTAAATAAAATCACCGCAGGCTCTTTTTCATCTTGCAAGGTTGTCGCAAGGCGTGGAAAGTGAATCGCGTAGAGCATGAGCCACAGTTTATCCACCAAGCGCATCGATGCTTTCAACTCTTCGAGGTAGACAATGCGAACACCGTGTAATGCTTCTAATTTAGGAGCGAGTTTGGCTTGCTCCACAAAGGCTTTTGAAGTAACGATGGTCTTAATTTCAGCCGCAATACACGCGCTTTGCAAACCATCCACACCTGCTGTGAAATTGAGCATAGCAGGCACTCGTTTCATACCTGAAAGCCCTAAAACAAGAGCAAGTGAAGCAACTGCCGTTGGCATCAACACACCCACCGCTTCTTCTTTTTGGGTCAAAGGACTTATCAGTCGTCCTAAACCTAGCGCCATTTTAAGAAGCTGCGCATAGGTGTATTCTATCTGCTTGATGTCTTCCACGATGGCTTTGTTTTTGCCGTGCGTTTCAATCGCCTCTAAAAACGTGCCAAAAAGATCGTTGGCAGGACGTGCGTCAAACGAACACTCTTGCATCAAACGTCGTATCGCTTCACCTGAGAGAAGACGTCTTTGGTGCGATGTTCCCTCATGCGGAACATTGAGTTTGGTTGGCGTGCAGTAATGGAGCGTGATCTGTGGAAATAGTCTGTGCGGATAGGTTTTTGGCATACGAGAAAGCGTGCTAAACGTCGCACCTTGAATCATCACAGGCACCACCGTCGCATTGGCTTTTACCGCGACAAACGCACTTCCTTCATAAATCTTCATCAAACTGCCCGTCGTGGTAATGCGCCCCTCAGGGAAAATCACCACAGGACGTCCGCTCTCGACCAGACGAATCACCGCCTTAATTGCCATCGGATTGGACGGATCAACGGTGAGATGATCGGTGAGTAGCAAACAGAGTCGCACAAAAGGGTTTTTGGCGATTTGCGTGTTGATGATAAACACAGGAGAAACGGGCAACATCACGCCTAAAATCAAGCCGTCTAAAAACGATTGATGGTTGGCGATGATGAGCATCGGCTCAGCTCGGTTGGCTGTAAAATGCCCTTGAACACGAATTTTAAATAAAAAACGAAGAATGATGCGAAGTGCTGTTTTGATCATGTTAGTTTCCGTGTAGATAATTTAAGACATTGCTAAAGGTCGCTTCTAAAAGCGGTTTATTGACCCAAAACCAGACCTCTTTGCCGATTTTCTCGCTTAAAAGCACTTCGGCTTGATGGAGAATTTTGAGGTGATGCGAAACAGTGGTGCGCGCCAAAGGCGAGACTTCAGCGATTTGACCTGCGTTGAGACGCTCACCATCTTCAAAGAGTAAAAGAATTCTTTGACGATGCGCGTCGCCTAAAGCCATAAAAATGGCAGACATCGGTTTCCATTCAAGCGGTAAATCTTTCGCGTATTCCATTTGCATCTTATATTCCTAAATGTTTAAGTTTATCAACATAATAATCTTTTTTGTCTTAAGTATTTCTTAGAAAATGGTGGGATTGGTCTTTACATGTAAAAATAAATTCCTCATTGATTATTCGAAACTGTCTGAGTTTTATCCTATTTTTGACAATATATCTTATCTTTTTTCTTCAAGAGTAAATTTTAGATAAAAGTTTGTACGCACAGTATTAAAATCCATTTTCTGATCTAATGGCGTTCGATGATTGGTGGTAATAATGTCAATCGTATTCTTTAAATTCTGAGTGGCTGGTTCTGAAAGTGTGTATCTATATGTGTCATTCAATTTTGACCACATTGTTGAAAAGACAAAAAATTTAAAAAATATTGCACATACGATCATTAACACGGGGATCGTATGAATTAATTTTGCATCATTCTTTAAGTATTGTCTTAGCATCCAATAAAAAATAGCACTATAAAAATAAAGGACAAAAACAATAAAAATTTTATTGATATTACCTACAAAACAACCATTGCAAGGCAAGTACAAAATACTTATCGGAATTATTTTAGTTTGAGATGTTATATATAATTGCAACTCAATATTTCCATCCAGTTGCTTGATAAATGCTATTTGTTCATCCAAACTTACGCCAACATCGTATGTATCAAACATCGTAATACGAGCGAAAGGCATCAATACTAAAGATTTTTCAAATTGAATTTCGACGAATGAAGATGGAAAATAGTGTTTGAAATGCGCGTTTGATTTTATATGCTTTTCTAAAATAAAACCTTGATAGATAGCACTTATCACGAACCCAACATAAAGTGCCACAACGCATAGAATAGCCCACTTTGAAAATAAAAGCGACATCTTAAAAAACCACTCTTTTTTACTATAAAGGATCAAAAAGAACAGTGAAAAACAAAATATTCCAATATTTATGATAAAAAGATAATTAGCATTATTTAACGCGATACATAAGATATTAAAAGCACATATTGCTACCAAAAGAGCCATAAAGTGTACTAAACGTTGAAGAAATAAATTATTCTTAAACCCATAGAAATAGCTTTTATAAATCATATTTTTTCCTTTTAAAGTGATCAGGTAAAATATTTAACTTTCGTAAACATACTCTTAAAGAGAATAGAGGGTTAAACATTTTTTTGTTTTTGTCATTTTAACGTATACACCATCGTTTTCTTGATTTTTTAATCTTTACATGTAAAGCAAATTACTCCAACTGCAAAATTTTCCGATAATTGGAATAAATAGGATTATTCGCAGGAAAATAGACCAACATCGCTTTGGCATAACGATCAAACACATTTCTCTCAAGGGCTATGCAAATGCGTTTTAAAAGTGCTATGTCGTAACTGTTCCATACCGTCGTAAACGGCACGGGGTAGTCGCTTCCAAAGAGCAATTTGGGGTGAATGTCGCTCTGTGCGCTGAGATGGCGCAACACTTTGGCGCGCACGGGTGTCAGAAGCGCTGAAACATCGGCATAGAGATTATCGTGTGTTTTGAGCATCTCAAGCAAGGTAAAATAGTCATCGTTAAAGCGTTTTGGATTGGATGAGAGTGCTTTAAAGATGTGGCGTGGTTCGTAACTGAGTGCCATATGTGCGCAAATGACCTTCACGCCCACTTCTAACGGTTGGTGTAGCATCTCGATGCTCTCGCAGATTTTATCGGAATGCACACTGCTCTCGCTTCCCACATGAATGATCAATGGCAGATCCAGCGCCGCAAGCTTTTCAAAATAAGGACGATACCGCTCTTCGCGCGTATCAACACCCCAATAATTTTGCAAAAATTTTGCCCCTTTAAAGCCTAAAGCGTGGTACTTTTCGATCAACTCTAGCGCGTCGGGTCGTTTGGGATTGATGGAGAAAAAAGGGATGATGAGCTCTGGGAACTGCTCATACAACGCCGCCACATCTTCATTGCTCGCACAGACGGTTTTGTCTTTATGAAGAACATTTCCTTCATCATCAACCTTTGCATCGACGCCAAAAAGTACGATTTTTTCAATATGCTCTGAGGTTTTCACCGAGTTCATTAGCGCATCAGTGTAGGCTTTGTACGGCTCTTTTGCAAGGGCTTTGGCGTCAATGCCAAACCTTTTAGCAAAAAAGCGTAAAGCAACTTTGTCATAAACTCGGTTGAAGGAGACTTCACTGCTGAGCAGATGAACATGTGTGTCGATTGTTTTCATTTCTATATTCCTAATATCTTAAACATATTAGAATATTAATACAGTGAAGCTGAAAAAATTCTGAAAAAAAAAGCTCTTTTAGAGCTCTTTTACGATGTGCGACACCAACCACGTCATCGCTAAAAGATCGGCACTACCACCGGGTGAGAGGTTTTTTGAGGTCATATCGGTGTCTAATTCACACAAAAAAGTGTCTAAATTTTTTGCGTTTGGTTTTACATGTAAAAGCGCTTGGGCTTTGGTTTTAGCGTACTCAAGCCCGTCAACGCCACCTCGTGACCAAAGTGTGCTGTCATCCAGTTGGGACATCAGCAACAGCAGGGTTTTTTTAAGCGCGACTTCTTCGCCCTCTTCTGCTTTGCATGTTTGAAAAAAAGGCAACGTGTGATCAAAAATAATCTCAAAGCCACTCTGTGCGATGCCACGAATGCCACTGCTTCCTGTCTCATAAAAAAAGCGTGCGCCTGCACTGTTGGGTTTTACATGTAAAAGATCGTCCTCGACCAAATTGGCGCACAAGGCTTGCATTTGGGCTTGTAAACATTTACATGTAAAGCGCTGATCGCTTGCTTTGAGACGTCCGATGGCACCGCAAAAGACGGCGAGACAGAAGATCATTCCTTTGTGCGTATTGACCCCTTTTGTGGCTTCAAACATCGCTTTTTCGCAGGCGATGCCGATTTCACGCAGTCGTACAAAACTCTGTTTGGCATCTTCATGAGCGTGGGTTTGCGCGGTTTCAATCCACTGCATCACAAACGGTTTGATGGCGTGAATGCTCGCGTAAAAGGTGTGAATATCCATATCGCGGTGTGCGCCGCTGTTGGCTTGGTCGACCAGACCCGGTTTGGGAGTGAGCTTGACTTCGGTTTTCATCGCGCGTTCGCACCACAAGGCAATCGAGTGGGCAAAGGCATGTTTTTCGACTAAGTGTTTGATATGAGCATTCAACTGCGCATAGGTGTGTTTTTGAGACCGCGCACAAAGCTTTGCTTCCTCTTCGCAGACAAAACATTTTCGTTTAGCAAGTCCAAGCGCACTTCGAGAGAGAATAGCCCCCGCAGAATCGAGAACATCGATATCCATCAAACGACCGAGTGGATGGCTGTTTTCGATTTTACATGTAAAGGCTTTGAGCACCTTGGCTTCGGCTTTACATGTAAAAAAAGATTCCGCACCGCTTGGGGAAAGTTGGCTCTCGCATGCCAGCAGTTCGATGCCCTCGTTTTCAAGCATCTCAAGAAGTGCTTGATGGGCGATTTCATGCACGACAATGGCTTCATGCGAGAGTTTGATGAGGCTTGGAATGTTGATGGAAAGAGAAATCAGCGATGCCAAAGGGTGGCGGCTTAAAAGCATTTTTTGCTTCCGAGCACGCTCCTCTTTGGCGTGTAAAATCGCGTCAAGCGTCGTTGGTTTATCTATCATTTATGCCAATTGGCGAACAACGTCGATAATGGAACCATCGCGATAGCGAATGACCGCAACGACTTTATCCGTATATTTGATCTCAGCAGGCTCACCGCAGAGTGCAATCGCGCGCGCATACAGCTCTTGCATCTCCACGATTTGAAGCCCTGCTTTTTTGAGGCGTGCTTTGAGCTCCACATTTTTAGGATTGACCGCGATGCCTTGATCGGTCACGACAACATCCACGCTACACCCCGGTGTGACGATGGTGTTGACCCGTTTGGTCACCGTTGGAAGGCGTCCGCGTGTGAGCGGTGCTACGATGATGGAGAGTTTCGCTTCCGCCGCCGTGTCACTATGACCTCCCGAAGCGCCTCGTAAAAAGCCTTTGGAGCCTGTGATGACGTTGACGTTAAAGTCAAGGTCGACCTCAAGGGCGCTTAAGACCACGATGTCAAGCTGTTTGATCGCCGCACCTTTGGAGCTTGGGTTGGCATATTCGTTCGCGCTAATCTCGATGTGATTTTTGTTTTCACCCAACGATTTTGCGGCAAATTCATCGAAACTTTGCACATCAAGAAGCGTTTTAATGAGACCGCGTTTAAGCATATAGACCATCGTACCCGTGATGCCGCCCAGTCCAAAACTCGCGTGAATACCCTTCTCTTCCATCTTTTCACTCAAAAAGACCGTCGTTGCCAAAGAGGCGCCACCCGTTCCTGTTTGGATGCTAAAACCCTCTTTGAAAAGCCCTGAATGTTCGATGAGTTTCGCCGTGTGGCTGGCGAGTAAAAGCTCTTTTGGATTGGTCGTCATACGCGTCTCACCCGCACCAATTTTGGAAGGATCACCTACCTCATCGACTAAAACCACCGCGTCGACTTGGTCTTGATGAAGGCTAGCAGGCACATTGGGGTACTCCTCCAAAGACTCGGTAAGGACGATCACATACTCTGCATACTGCGCGTCGATCATCGCGTAACCGAGTGAGCCACATTTTGAGCGACCCGAATAGCCATTGGCATTGCCAAACGCGTCACACACAGGCACACCTAAAAAGGCAACATCGATTTTAAGCTCGCCCGATTGGATTAAGTGTACACGTCCACCGTGTGAGTGAATTTGCACCGGTTTTTCCATGAGCCCTTTAGAGATCGCTTCGCCCAGTTTACTTCGAAGTCCAGAGGTATAGATCTGCGTAACCACGCCGCTTTTGATGTGCTCGATCACAGGATCGTTCACAGAAGCGAGTGAACTTGACGCCAAAGTCAGGTTTTTAAAGCCCATTTTCGCGATGACATTCATCACGTTATTAATCAAAAGATCGCCACCGCGAAACGCATGGTGAAAGGAGATGGTCATGCCATCTTTCAAACCTGAGCGTTTTATGGCTTCTTCGATGCTCTCACACAGCTTTGCCCTGCGGTCTTCACCCTTGGTTTTTGCTTTACATGTAAAGAAAGGCGCATTGATGGGTGTTAACGCTTTTGTGTCGAATTGTTTTTGTATATCTTTCATTGATCTTCTCCTAAAACGCCCGATGCACGCGCTAAATCCATAATCCACTCTGCTCTTAAGATGACCGGTGCATCCACCATTTTTCCATCAAGAGAGATAACGCCAAGCCCACGCTCTTTCGCATCTTTGGCTGCTTCAAGCACCTCTATCGCCCAGTTGATATTTTTCTGACTCGGTGCAAAGGCACTATGAAGCCATGGGATTTGATTGGGATTGATGAGGGATTTGCCATCAAAACCAAGCCCTTTGATGAGATCCACTTCGTGCATAAAGCCTTCTTTGTCTTTGACATCCGAAAAGATGGAGTCAAATGCACCAATTTTAGCCGCACGCGCCGCCAGTAAGATTTGGTTACGTGCCGCCATCAGCTCGTGTCCTTCTTTGGTGCGTTGCGTATGAAGGTCACGTACAAAATCTTCCGCTCCTAAAGCAATGCCCATCATCCGCTTAGAACTTCGTGCGATGTCGACGGCATTGACCACGCCGAGTGCGCTTTCAATAGCGGCTAGAAGCATCGTTTTTTTCGTTGCACCTATCTTGGTCTCGATACGCTCAATCTCACGCTCCATTTCTAAAACATCTTCGACCGTGTCGGTCTTTGGAAGCCTTACGATGTCCACGCCTGCTCTAATGACCGCTTCAAGATCGAGCAGTCCAAACGGAGTGTCAAGAGGATTGACACGCACAGCAGTTTCAATATCTTTGTAGGTAAAATGCTGCAACGCATGAAATACCATCATGCGTGCCGAGTCTTTTTCACTGAGTGCCACGGAGTCTTCAAGGTCAAACATCACCGTGTCAGGCTTGTAGATAAACGCATTACAGACCATGCCCGTGTTTGAGCCTGGTACAAAAAGCATACTTCGTCTTAGTTTTGGTTTCATAATACACTCCAATCAGGCTCAGCTTCGCCCAAAGCTCTTAAAATGGCGGTTTGAACGCGCGCTTTGATCACATAATCAAGTGCGCCTTTGTCTTGAACGATAAGCTTCACACCCTCTACGCCCATCGCCATCGCTGTTTCCAACACAAGGGCTCTGATCGCATCGCCGTAAATCTCTTCAACACTGCTTTCTAACTCAATTTCAATGCCTTTCACATCCACAGGAATCACGCGTACAAACGCATCACTCGACTCCAGTGTTCCTGCGTGGGCAGTCTCTAGCTTTTTGCTCATTTTTCTTCCTCTTTAGACATCATGTGTGCAATCAACGCGTACGTTGTCGGAGGTACCAACGGGAGGATCTCTTCCAAACGATTGTGTTGCATTAATTTTCTGACTCTCGAAGCCGAAATTGGCTCACCACCATACTCAATACGCCCTAACTCAACCACCTCAATGGCTGGAAATTCACTCGGGCGAACCAGTAATTTTTTCATCTGTTGGTTATACTCATTCGTCACGGCACATAACGGCTCTTCTCCCACAAAACGGTGCGTAATGCCCAGTTGTGGCGCTAGATGATTTCTAAAAATATTGAGATCCAGCTCCGTATAGAGTGAATCAATCTGACGCTTGTCCTTAATAAAATAAGTCGGAAACGTCGCTTTAGAGATAATATAGTCAGAACCCTCATGTATCGTGAGGTTTTCAAGGTCCACTAACCCTTCGCAAATCAGTCTGTAGCGATCTTTAAAGGTAAAAAAGGAAGCGTCTTCCTTCACCACAAATAGATGCACCCAATGCGACCTTTCACAGGCTTGCTCGACTAAAAAACGGTGCCCTAACGTAAACGGGTTGCAGTTCATCACGATGCTTCCAACCACGTCGCCCGTATGTTTATACTTTCGCAATCGTTTTTTATACAGATCAATATTGTAGCTATTCTCCATCAAAATGACCTGATGATGCGCCTGCTCAATATACTTAAACCCACACGACTCAAACACCTCCTGATAATCTGGTTTCGTAAACAAAAAAAGTTCATGCCGTCCTTCACGAAACGCCACTTTCAAAAGCTCGCTCATCAGACTCAGCGCCAAACCTTCGCCGCGCAAAGACTCATCGAGCGCGATGTTTTTAAGCACTTTCCCGCTCACTCCTCCGCACGCTACGATGCGGTCATCCTCTTTGGCAACCACAAACACTTCGATATCCTCAGACATCTCAAGATCAACACTGTCTAAAAAATCCTTCACTTTTTGCCATCGCACGATACTCGTGTGTGGCACTTCAGAGAAGACAAAACTCATCGGTCCTCTTTGGGGCGAAGGTATTTGACAAATACGGGTGCAACACTCATCACCAAAAACATTCTCACAATGTGATGAAGCGCAACATACGGTAAATTCGCTGCGATAATGATCGCTATCAAATTCATCTCCGACTGACCGCCTGGTGAGAAGGCTAACAAAATCGAGATCAGTGGAAAATCGGTCATCTTAGAGACAATAAAGACAAACACGGCTGAAATCATCGCTAAAATCACAAAATACCCCAGCGTTTGCATGAAAATTTTTGTAATTTCTTTACATGTAACGCCAACAAAGACAAACCCAACGGTCGTTCCAAGTATCAGCTGAATGATCTTAATGATCTCATTGGGTGGGCGCGCATGCACGATGCCCGAACCATAAACAACCGCCCCTAAGATCATAGGCCCTAGCATGGTTCCACCCGGTATTTTAAGCTTCAAAGCACCCCACCAGCCCACCAGCGCACACACGGTTAGGATGAACATATCGTGAGGATCACTCTGTAAAAATGGCTGAGTAATGCTGACTCTGCCATCCAGTGAGACATGCGAGAGGGCTTGAATGATGAAAGGAAGCGTAAAAACAATGCACAACAGCCGAACGGATTGGGTCATTGTCACTTTATACACATTCGCACCCGTCGCTTCTGCCAACGTTACCATTTCCAAAAGACCACCGGGCATCGAGCTAAAATAGGCGGTCATCTTATCAAACTTCAACCACTTCCAGTAGTAAATCATCCCGCAAAACGTGATAATCAAGACAAACGGTAAGATCAGAACAATGCTGGAAACAAACTCTCCTAAGTAGTGCAAAATCGTAGGATTAAAGGCACTACCGATGGTAATACCAAGCACCGCGCGTGCAGGGGCTGAAAACATTTTAGGCGTTCGAAGGGGGATTTTGGGAAAACGACTCGCAATGGCAATGGCAACAATCGAGCCCAAAAGCCATGGGAGGGGTACATTGATAAACGAGAAAAGTATGGCTCCTAGAATCCCTATCAAAAGTGATGCTACGACAGGTAAAAAGCCTTTAAGCCATTGCATTGAATATCCATTAAATGATCTTTGTTTTTCAGATTTATAGTAGCCTTTTTTTCATTAAGAATAACTAAGATAGAAGAAGCTCCGAAATGGCTATTTATGGGCATTTTGTGCATAAAGTTTGGTCAAAATTAAACCAAGCTTTTTTGCTCTAAACCCAACCCTTCTTTTAAGGAAAACACAATCAAGCGGTGGCATAACACCACCGCAATTACGCATTGTTCTACGTCTGTTTAGAACTTATAAGAGGTCTTAACTCTAAGCTCCTCATCGTTGCCATCTTTACCCTCTTTTTCATACTGGACAAGAATGTTTAAGCCTTTAAGTGCCCCACTAAACGCATACGAGCCATACACCGCGCTGTAAGAGAGGTCACCTCTGGCAGGATCATCCGTTTGGGTATAATCCACACCGATTTTAGCATCTGCGTTAAATTTGTACGCAACGTCGATCGCATACGCTTCCGTGCCAGGTTCATAGTTATCGGAGATAATGGGCGATTGGGTGTAAAGTGTATCGGCGCCATAGCCAAGACCGTATTTGACTTTGCCATCATCGGATATTTTAGAGTACGCCACATACGCATCAATACTACCGACACCCACGCCTGCTTTAAGCGCGTAGCCATCGGCATCTTTCGTAACTCCGCTGTATTGCGTACTAAAATATTGTGCGCCAAGGTTATAAGTAAAATCCGTCGCTTTGCCATCATAACGCGCTTCAAAACGGTACAGATCCAAATCTTCGCCTGCCGAAAACTCTTCAATCCCTGCCCATGCGCCTGAGAGCATCAAGCCTGGAATAGATTTGTTAATCGCAAAGAGAGTGTACGCACCATCTCCCACCTGTTTAAAATCTGCCATTCCTGTAGACTTAGGAGCCCATCCTTGATTGGTTCGTGCCTGCCATTTATCAACATAACCAAATCCAAGTGTGGTGTTTGGTAAGTCCGTATTGATAAGCGTTGCACCTTCAAACGAGTCTTTAATCACACGAGAACCACTGCTTGCAACTAAAGGAGAGCTAATAAACTGTCGACCTATCTTTGCCGTCGTTTTAGCAAACGTGTATTCCAGATAAGCTTCGGAAAGTACTGCGCCTGAACCGTACATATCCTTTGCAAAAACATCCTTCGCATCATCGCTTGCAAAAGGGGCACTGCTCGATTGTACGGTTGTGCCAAATTTGAATCCCATCAAAGAGTCTGTTACATAATTTAACATAACACCTGTTACAAAAATCGAAGCATCTCCTGCGCCAACAGAGGCAACATTATCACCCGTATCACGATCAAAATAAAAAGCCTTCAGCTCACCCGTGATCTTGCCATTTTTAAAAGCATCTGCCAAGGTATCTGCTGCAAATGAGCTGGATGTAAGCCCCACAACTGCGATAGCCGCCAAACTAAGTCTCGCTAATTTCATCTTCTCTCCTTCAAAATGTTTCTGAATACATGAAGATTTTACTTCATTAAAATTAAGAGAATGTAAGATAAAATGAGTTTCGAAAAATAGCTAAATTATGAGAATTTTGTGCATAAAGTGCTCGCAATTTTGTTACGTTAAGTAACCATAAAACTCTTTACATGTAAAGTCAAAATCAAGGAAACACTCTTCATATGCAAAAATTCAAAAGATTATCCTTCCCAAATGAGGGATTATTGCTTAAATTACTCATTTTTTCGACGATGCTGGTTTTGGCGACCTTGTTGACTTTTAGCCTCTTTTTGGGGCATATTTTAAAAGAGCTTATGGAAGAGCAAATCGGTCAACGCGCCCTTGCTATCTCAAAAACCATCTCGTTGATGCCAGAAGTCATTGAACTGGTTGAGGCAAAAGACCCAAACGGAGAGTTAGATGCGATGATGACGTTCCTTCAACGCTCCATTGATGCGAGGTTTATCGTCATTGGCGATCAAAACTCCATTCGTCTGACCCACCCAACCAAAGAACTTATTGGTGATCGGATGATGGGAGAAGACAATGACAAAGCCCTTATGGATGGACTCTATTACACCTCCAAAGCCACGGGGACACTCGGTCCCTCAATCCGAGGAAAGTCTCCTGTATTTGGGAAAAATGGTGACATTATTGGCGTTGTCTCTGTGGGCTATTTGGAAGAGAACGTGCGCAAGATTATCGCACAGCGTCATCAGCAGTTTCTCATTTACCTGTATGGTGCCATGCTTTTGACCATTATCATGGCGTTTATCCTCTCACGAAAGATCAAAAATTCTCTTTTAGGCTACGAACCCAAAGAGATTAGCCGTCTCTTTTTAGAAAAAGAGGCGATTTTAAATGCGGTTAAAGAGGCGATCATTGCAACCAATACAGAAGGTGAAATGACGCTGTGTAATGAGGTGGCACAACGCTATTTTCAATTAAGTGAAACAACGAAACATCCACCTCTTGGATTAGAAAAATATCTTCTTACATGTAAAGAGATGAAAGATGTCAATATTGACATTGATGGCGAAGATTACATCTGCAATCTCGCACCCATTAGCCATGAAGGAAAAACCATTGGCATGGTTGCAAGTTGCCGAAAAAAAGAGGAGATGGATGCGCTGGTGTGGGAACTCACCCGTGTGAAGCAGTATTCGGAGAGGCTGAGAGAGAAAAAACATGAATTTTCCAACCTTTTGCACCTGATCTCTGGGCATATTCAAATCGGCGAATACGACAAAGCCATCGCACTGATCAGCGAAAACCATCTGCCCGATGAAAAAATTATCGAGCAGTTTCAAAATGTGATTCATGATCCCCTTGTCGCTTCGATTTTTATCGGGAAATACTACTTTGCCTTTGACAAAGGGGTGAAGATTATTCTGGATGAAAACAGTTTTCTCCAAGAGAGCATTGATCCTTCCATCTCCAAGCATCTTTTAACCATTTTGGGCAATATCATCAACAATGCGATTGATGCAGCTGAACTCTCAGAGAAAAAAGAGGTCACGCTCTTTGTCACAGACATTGGCAACGATCTTATTTTTGACGTGGAAGACACAGGACTGGGAATTGAAGAAACACTTCATGAAAAGATTTTTGAAAAAGGCTTTACCACAAAGGGCGAACTGCACAGTGGTTATGGGCTCTTTTTTGTGAAAAGTACCCTAGAGTGGCTGGGTGGATTTGTCTCCTTTGGCAAAGGAAATTATGGTACTATTGTGAGCATTCATATTCCAAAAGGGAACCGTAATGATTAAAGTTTTGATTGCTGAGGATGATCCAAGAATTGCGCTGTTGCACCAAAATATGGTGGAAAAAATAGCCAATTTTGAAGTGATTGCCATCGCAAACACCATCAGCGAACTCAAAGAGTACATCGAACTCATGCGCCCCGATCTGCTTCTTTTGGATGTCTATTTTCCCGATGGCAATGGGATTGAATTTCTAAGCTGGATGCGAAGCAACGCCGTTCATACCGATGTGATCCTCATCACCGCTGCTAAAGAGATGGCATCACTTGAAAAGTCCTTAAGGTATGGCGTTTTTGACTATCTCATCAAACCCATTATGTTTTACCGCTTCCAATCCTCTTTGCAAAAATTTCACGACTACAAAGAGAAAGTCATCTCCCAAGAAGAGCTCTCACAGAGCAAAGTCGATGCATTTTTTAACAAAACCATGCAGACGAACAAACCTTTACATGTAGGATTGCCCAAAGGGGTTGATAGCATTACGTTGGAGAAGATTTTAAGTGCGTTGCACCAAAGTCAAACGTTTTTCTCCGCGAGTGAAATTGCAGAAATATTGGGAATTAACCGTACAACATCACGAAGGTATTTGGAGTATTTGGCAGGAGAGCACAAAGTCGAAGTGGACTCATTGTATGGCTCGGTGGGTCGTCCTGAGCGTAAATACAAGCTCAAGACGACCGAATAAAAAGTCTATTTTTTAGCTAAAGCATAACGTTTTGCTACCATTTTGGAAAGCATAGGAACAAACAGAATAAACAGTGTCAATCCCCAAAGAATGTAGTTAATCGTTCCTTGGAAAAAGATTCCAATCTCACCACCGCTCATTGCAAAAGCGCGTCGTAAGTTGTCTTCCATGATTTTTCCCAAAACAAAGCCTAAAATAACAGGCGCCATTGGGTAGTGAAGTTTACGCAAGAAGTAGCCTAAAACACCCAATATAAGAGAAAGTAGCAGTGCAAAAGTACTCATATTGACCGAGTAAACCCCCACAAACGCTAAAACAATTACAGAAGGTACCAAGAGCCAATAAGGCACTTGTAAAATCTTGGTAAAAATACGTACCATTGGGAAGTTAATGATAAGCAACATTACGTTACCAATGTACATCGAAGCGATCAATCCCCAGACCAATTTAGGCTGTTCAACAAAAAGCATCGGTCCTGGATTAATGTTATAAAGCATCAAAGCGCCCAAAAGTACTGCCGTTGTTCCGCTACCTGGAACGCCAAGGGTCAGCATAGGCACCAAAGCACCGCCCGCACATGCGTTGTTTGCAGACTCAGGCGCTGCAAGTCCTCGCATATCGCCTTTGCCAAACGTACCTTCTTTATCGGATATCTTTTGTGCAATGGTATACGAAACCGCACTGGCTATCGAAGCGCCAGTCCCTGGGAGTGTTCCAACAACAAACCCAATCAACGAAGAGCGAACCATCGTCCATTTACAATAAAGCAGCTCTTTCATCGTAACATAGACACGGGTGATTTTTGGCATCTCAAAATCTTCACTGCTGTGGTGTTCAAGCATCAGCATAATCTCACTGACCGCAAAAAAGCCTACGATAACAATCAAGAACTCAAAACCATCGTAAAGTTCAGCTTCACCAAGCGTAAAGCGAAGCACACCTGTCGTAGAATCCACACCGACTACGCCGATGATCAAACCAATGGTAACACCAATAAGGCTTTTAACAGGATTTGAACCCATCAAAGCACCGATGGTAGCAAAAGCAAAGACCATCAACACAAAATACTCCGCAGGGCCAAAGTAGATGGCGACACTGGCTAAAAGAGGTGCAAAAAAGGTTAATCCTACAATCGCAATGGAACCACCAATAAAGGAAGCCACACCTGAGAGTGCAAGGGCAGGTCCTGCTAAACCCTTTTGTGCCATCGGATAACCATCTAAGCAGGTAAAGACCGCTCCTGCGTCGCCTGGAACATTGAGCAAGATACTCGAAATCCTTCCACCAAACTCAGCACCATAGTAGATACCCGCAAGCATAATCAACGAAGACTCAACAGGAAGACCTAGGGTATAACAAATGGGAAGCAAAATGGCGACACCATTAATGGGTCCAAGTCCTGGAAGTGCCCCAAAAAGTGTACCCAACAAACATCCAAGGAAAATTAAAAAAAGATGGGTTGGTGTTAAGACAACGGCAAAGCCTGTTGCTAAAGACGATAAAACTTCCATCATGACGAGACTCCTAAGAGCTTCGCAAAAAGTGAACCCACAGGAAGTGGCACTTCTAGCAAAAAGCTAAAGATCAGATAAACAACACCGCTCACGCCTACCCCTGCACTTAAAGCTTGAGGAGTTGTACCTTTAAAAATTTTAGCGATACAAAAGACAAGCAGTGCTGTTGAGAGTAAAAAGCCTAACACATTAAAACTGAGTTGATAAACAAACAAAAGAAGCACGATTAGAAGCGTCTTTAGGTTGGTATTCAGCGCAGGAAAATGTACTTCTCTAGGCTTAACAATGATGACGACCGAAAGAAGTGCCAAAACCGTACCTAACGCAATAGGAAACGCTGTTGGACCTAGAGGGTCATAGGAAAAAGGGACCTCCAAAGAGAGTCCCCCATACAATACATAGAGTCCTAAACACAGGAGAAAGACTCCAAATAGCCTGTCGATCATTTGATGAGTCCTGCCTCTTTTGTAAGTTCTTTAAACTTTTTCTCTTCTTCTTGCATAAAGGTTTGGTACTCTTTGCCTATCTTCGTAAAAGGGTAAAGACCTCTAAGTTCTCTCTCTTTTTCAAATTCTGGTGTTTTGACCAATTTTTGAATTTTCTCTACCCAGTAGTTGTACTGCTCTTCAGTGACATTTGGTCCAAGGTAAAAGCCTCTCCAAATAGTCCAAACAGCATCATACCCTTGCTCTTTGGCTGTAGGAATGTTGGCCATTTGACCCGGAAGTCTCTCCTCTGAGAGGATTGCAAGGACTTTGTATTTTCCAGAAGAGAGTTGACCTGAGAACTCTGCGATGTCACCTGGGTAGATTTGAATGTGATTGCCTAAAAGTGCTGTCAAAGCTTCACCGCCGCCTTCAAAAGCAACGTATTTCATATCTTTAGGATTGATACCTGCAAGTTTGGCAATGATGGCGGCTTTAAACCAGTCTTGACTACCAATAGATCCACCAGAGCCCAGTGCAAAACCTTTTGGATTTGCTTTAAGATCCGCTACCATCTCTGCCAACGTATTCCATTTGGCATCTGCTTTAACGATAACCGCACCGTAATCAGCACCCAAAGCCGCCAACCATTTCACAGAATCAACCGTATAATTGGCGCCAAATTTGCCTTGCGCAATGTTAAGCGCTGAGCCTGTACTGGCAGCAACAATCATTTCAGGATCATTGGAGCGTTGACCGATCACATGGTTATATGCAACCGCACCCACACCACCGGGCATAAAGTTAACGATCATCGGTTTGTCAATGACTTTAGAAGCACTCATCGAGTTAGAGACAAGTCTACATGTAAGATCAAATCCACCACCTGGTTTTGCAGGGGCGAGACACACAGGTTTGCTGACCTCAAACGCATTTAAAGCACTGCTTAGTGCAACGATGGCCGCCAAACTTGTTACAAAACGTAACGATTTACGCATCATGACTCCTTATTTGATTAAATTTAGAGACATCGTAGCACGTTTTTTAGTCTCTAATCAAGAAAAAAATGATTAGCTGTTTTTTTAGCATTTTGGCTATTGTGTGCACGAGACACAATGCTACATTTAGTTACATAAACGCATTAAAATTGCTTTTTTTGCGTGTTTACATGTAAAGAATAAAGAAGAGATCGCTTTAATCGAAATAGCCCCTTATTCAAAAAGGATTAAAGAAGATAGCGTTATACTAATTATAGAATCTCTTTAAGGTTTGATACATGATAAAAAGATGGGCACTTTTTCTCACCCTCCTCTCGTTCTTTATGCTGCCATCCTTTGTGTATTGTGCCGCTGAAAAACAGACACTTCGTTATAGCCAAAGCACATTAGAGCCTTTTATGATGATTCACAACCAAACACCCAGTGGGTTAATGGTAGATTATCTGCACCTTTTAGAGACAAAAATCACTGTAAAATTTGACTACCGCTACTATCCTGATCATTGGAGTGTGGTGCTTCAAAAATTTAATGCGGGGGAGTTTGATGTGCTTCCTGGCTACATCCGAGTTGACGCCCCTTTGCATAATGTGATGAGCAAACCTCTTTTTCATTTTAACCTCGTTTTAGCCGGGCGCAAATCCGACATCTTGATTTCCGATCTTGAAGAAGTTTCCAAACAAAATCTCTTTCTTGCCGTCGTTGCAGACTCATCGGTGCAAAAACACCTTGCCAAAAATTACCCTAAAATTAGAACCTATTTGGTGAAAAATATCCAAGAGGGATTGATTGCCGTTGAGCATAAAAAAGTAGATCTGTTCGTTGACATGGCACCCACGTTAGGATACGCTCTGCAAAACAGTGGACTCGCTCATCTTAAAATTGTGGGTATTTTGAAAGATCAATTTAACCTCGTTTTGGCACTTAATGACGCCTCTTTGCTCCCTTTGATAAACCAAGGTATCGAGGCAATCAGTGAAGCGGAAAAAGATGCACTCTATAAAAAATACATCAAAATCGAGATTAAAGAGAAAGTCGATTACGCTTTGATTGTAAAGATTGTGAGCATTGCATTTTTTGCTTTTATCTGTATTGGTGTGTGGCTAGCGATTCTGAAGCGCGAAATTCACAGACGTAAACTTGCAGAAGAAAAAGCCACACATGCAAACCTACGACTCCAACGCACCGCAGAAGAGCTTAAAATCTCTATGGCAAAAACTGCTCATGCTCACCAAGCCAAAAGCCAGTTTTTAGCCAATATGAGCCATGAAATACGCACCCCCATGAACACCATCATCGGTATGACCGAGCTTATTTTACGTAAAGATCTTCCTGAAAAAGAGCGCCATTACCTCACCAAAGTGGCGGAAGCAGGACACCATCTTTTAGATATTATCAACGATATTTTAGATTTTTCAAAAATTGAAGCCGACAAAATTCAACTCGAATCGATCCCTTTTCAACTCGAAGAGCTCATTGTCTCCGTGAGCGATCTTATCAGTATGAAAGCCCAACAAAAGGGGCTTGAATTACTTATAGATATGGGAAATATCACGCCCCATCACTACAAAGGTGATCCACTGCGGCTGAAGCAAATTCTGCTCAATCTGCTGAGTAATGCGGTGAAATTTACCACCAAAGGAGAGGTGATTATACGGCTTCGTGCTCGCGTGGAAAAAGATGGCACGCATAAAATTCGCTTTGAGATTAAAGACAGTGGTATTGGTATCACACAAGAGCAAGCCGTAGGACTCTTTAGCGCTTTTTCTCAAGCCGATATGTCAACCACGCGCCATTATGGCGGAACGGGACTGGGGCTTAGCATTGCACAAGGACTAGTGGCGATGATGGACGGTGTGATCTATTGTGAGAGTGTTTATGGGATGGGAAGTACCTTTTGGTTTGAGATTCCCTTGCACGTTGATTCGACCTACGCACTGCCCTCTCCAACATTCATCACCAAAGCGCTTAAAATTTTAGTCGTGGATGACAATGAAACCGCACTGGAAATTTTTGCTGAGATTCTCCACCAATTTGGGGTTGAATGCGTTACATGTAAAAGTGCCAACGAGGCATTGGTGCTGCTCAATAATGGCTTTAAAGCCGATGTAGCGATTATTGACTGGAAGATGGAAGGGATGGATGGCATCACCCTTTTTCAGCTGATGCAAGAGCAATACGGTGATCAAATCACCTCCATTATGATGGTCACCGCTTACGATAAAGAAGAGCTCATCGCCAAACTAGGCGCCAATCAACCCTACGCCGTGCTTGTCAAACCCATCACCGCATCAATGCTTTTTGATACACTCACCGACATGTGTGGGCATCAACGTCTCATCGAACCACTCCATCATGCCCATGAAAAAGAGCTACGCCAATCCTTCTTAGAGGGCATCACGGTGCTTTTGGCCGAAGACAACGAGAGCAACCAACTGGTAGCCACTGAAATCCTAGGCGAAGTCGGCATTCGTGTTCATGTGACCCAAAATGGTCAAGAAGCGTTGGATTGGCTAGCAGCACATCCTTTGCCTGATCTCATTTTGATGGATTGCCAAATGCCTGTTTTAGACGGCTTTAAAGCCACGCGTCGCATTCGAAAAACGCTTGGATTGAGCGTGCCTATTGTTGCGATGACCGCCAATGCGATGAAAGGGGATGAGCAAAAATGCTATGACGCAGGCATGGACGGCTATGTCGCAAAGCCCATCGATGCTCAAAAATTGATTCAGGAGATTGCACGTTTTTGCCATAAACCAGCTCCTGAAATAGCACATGAAACGGCTGAGGCATTGGCACTTGAGGGGATTAACACGCTTCAAGCGATCCAGCGTTTGGGTGGAAATGCAACACTTTACTACCAATTTCTAAAGCGCTTTGAAAAAGAACAGATTCATTTTCGCCAAACCTATCGCACCACGGTGTTAGACAATGATCTTCAAAGCGCAAAACGCGTCTGCCACACACTCAAAGGCATGGCAGGCACGCTGGGAATGGATACGCTCAGTGCTTTAGCCCAACAAGCAGAACTCAGCGCTCACCCTCTTGCGCCCAATGATCCTCTTTTACGCTCGATCGAGCAAGAGATTCTCTCCTTATGCCAAAAAATTCAACCCCTTGTCCTACACAGCGAGATTCCCAAAATGGCTATTACCCCAGCGTCACTGACACGCTTGGTTGCAAAGCTTAAATGCGCGGATGCCACAGCCTTGGATGATGCCATGATGCTGATTCAATCTACCGATGCAACGCTTTTGGAAGCGTTTGAGCAGATTAAAGCGTTTGAATTTGAAAATGCTGTCGCACTGATTGAGACAACCTTACCCAAACCCATTTCTAAAGAGGCAGACTAATCCGCATGGAAACAATCCTTATCGTCGATGACACTCCTGAAAACCTTATGATTTTAAGTGAAATACTCAAGCCTTTCTACACGGTTAAAGTAGCCAATAATGGACTAAAAGCGCTCAATCTCATTGCCGCAGGGCATATCCCCGACATTATCCTCCTCGATGTGATGATGCCCGAAATCAGTGGCTATGAAGTCTGCAAAAAACTTAAAAATGATCCGCTCACACGCAACATTCCTATCATTTTTGTCACAGCGCTGAGTGAATGTAAAGATGAAGCAGAGGGGCTGAGTCTTGGGGCCGTGGATTACATCACAAAACCGGTGAACGCGTCTATTGTTTTAGCGCGTATCAAAACGCAAGTGAGCTTGATTCAGTATCAGCGCAATTTAGAGCAAAAACTAGCAGAGCGCACCGAAGAGATCGTGCTTACACGTATGGAGGTCATTCGCCAACTTGGGCGTGCCGCGGAGTACAAAGACAATGAAACGGGCACGCACATTTTGCGTATGAGTGCTTTCACGAAAATTATTGCTCAAAAAATTGGGTTGGATAATGTCAGAGCCGAACTCATCTTTCTCTCCGCACCCATGCACGACATCGGAAAAATAGGTACTCCCGATTACATTTTGCGCAAAGAGGGAGCACTGAGCGCAGAAGAGTGGAAAATCGTGAAAGAGCACCCACTGCAAGGCGCAGAAATCATCGGAAATCACCAATCCGCCCTGCTTCAAACCGCGCGTGTCGTTGCGCTCACCCACCATGAGAAGTTTGATGGCACGGGCTATCCGTATGGCATTAAAGGATTTAACATCCCTTTAGCAGGTCGAATTGTCGCTATTGCCGATGTGTTTGATGCCCTCACCTCCAAAAGACCTTACAAAGAGCCTTGGAGCGTGGAGCGCGCCGTTGCGTATCTGACTTCAGAGAGAGGGAAACATTTTGACCCTGAACTTGTTGATGCTTTTTTAGAGTGCATGGAGGAGATCACAACAATTATGGCGCAATTTAAAGATGCTCCTC